>JAJZQR010000279.1 GCA_021806765.1 Chloroflexota bacterium
GGTTTGTGCTTTCCCCGCCCCCTGGGCTATAATCCTTTTTGACGTCTGGCCCGTTGGGGTCAGACGACACCGTTTATTTGTAGGAGCCACCAACGTGACGACCGTGCGCGGCAAGCTACGCGACCTCCTTGTGGACGCCGTACAGAGGGCACAGCAGCAGGGCGTGCTGCCGCCGGTGGCGGTCCCCGAGATTACCATCGAGACCCCACAGAAGCCGGAGCATGGCGACTACGCCAGCAACGTGGCCCTGAAGATGGCCCGCACGGCCCGCATGGATCCCATGTCCATAGCGCTCGCTCTGGCCAACCAGATCGTCTCGGCCGGCTTCCTCTCCGGCGTCGAGGTAGCCAGGCCCGGTTTCTTGAACTTTCGGCTCTCTCCGGCATGGCTAGCATCCCAGGTGGAGGATATCCTCACTCAGGGCAACAGCTACGGCTCCGTGCCCCTGGGAAACGGCGCCAGGGTGCAGGTGGAGTACGTTAGCGCCAATCCTACCGGCCCACTCCACGTGGGAGCAGGGCGGGGCGCTGCCCTGGGCGATAGTCTGGCTAACATTCTGGCCCATGCGGGCTACCAGGTGGAGCGGGAGTACTACGTCAACGACGCCGGGGCGCGGATGGAGGTCTTCTTCTCCACCCTCTACGTTCGCTACCTCCAGCAATTCGGGATCGAGGCAGAACTCCCTGCCGACGGTTACGCGGGGGAGTACATGGTCGATCTGGCCAGAGAGATCGCTCAGGAGCGGGGCCGAGAGTTTCTGGAGATGCCCGGGGAGGAGGCGCTGCCCGGACTGGGGCGTCTCGGAACCGAGAAGATGCTGGGGAAGATCCGCCGCGACCTGGACGCCATGAACGTCCGGTTCGACCGGTGGTTCTCCGAGCAGTCCCTCTACGACACCGGCCTGGTCGACCAGACCATCGAGGAGTTGAGGAAGCGCGGCTACGTAGCCGAGCGGGAGGGCGCGGTCTGGTTCGCCTCCTCGGCCCTGGGCGAGGACAAGGACAACGTCCTGGTGCGCAGCAACGGAGCCCCCACCTACTTCGCCTCGGATGCCGCCTACCATTATGACAAGTTCGTCGTTCGGGGCTACGACCGGGTCATCGACGTGTGGGGAGCCGATCATCAGGGCCACGTACCCCGGATGAAGGCGATGGTGTCCGCCCTGGGGATCGACCCCGCGCGGCTGGAGCTGATCATCTACCAGCTGGTCAGTCTGAAGCGCAGCGGTAAGCCCGTCCGTATGTCGAAGCGAACGGGGGAGATCATCACCCTCGGAGAGGTGCTGGAAGAGGTGGGCCCGGATGCCGTTCGGTTCTTCCTCCTGGCCCGTTCCGCCGACGGGATGATGGACTTCGACCTGGACCTCGCCAAGGAGCAGTCCAGCGAGAACCCGGTCTACTACGTCCAGTACGCGCATGCCCGTATCGCCAGCATCCTGCGCTTCGCCGGTGACGTCGACTTCTCCTCCGGAGACGTGTCGCTGCTCACCTCCGAACCGGAGCTAGACCTGATCCGCAAGATGCTGGTGCTGCCCGAGCTGGTGGAGACGGCCGCCACGACCCTGGCTCCCCATCACCTGCCCCACTACTCGCAGGAGATCGCCGCGGTCTTCCACTCCTTCTACAAGCAGTGCAGGGTCGTTACTGAGGACGAGGCTCTGACCAAGGCTCGCCTCAAGCTGGTCAGCGCCGCCAAGGTGGTGCTGGGGAACACCCTGGTCTTGATGGGTGTCAACGCCCCCGAAGCGATGTAGCCACGATCAACGTAGGGCATGGCCCTGTGCCCTGCCGCCCGGTTCGTGCCACTGCCAAAAGGGCGGCGGGGGACAAGCCCCGCCCTACGTTGTTCTAGCTATCCTCCGGCCAGCTTCGCCTTGTAGCCCATCTCTGTCAGCTTCGACAGCACCAGGTCTCTGTGGTCCCCCTGGATCTCGATGATGCCATCCTTCGAGGTGCCCCCGGAGCCGCAGAGTCGCTTCAGGGTCCCGGCCAACTCCTCCACTGCCGCGGGGCTTCCAGGCACTCCAGTTATCACGGTGACCGTCTTGCCCCGACGGTTTCGCCGATCCCGCGAGACCCTGACGATCCCGTCGCTCCTGGGTGCGGGGCGCTGCTGCGCCTGGGGCCCTGAACGTTGCGGCCGGCAGCTACATGCCTTCACCGGCTTGTGGCAGTTGGGGCAGACCCTTCCCTGTGCGGTGTCGTACACCACCGGGCGGTCGTCGTTCCGCCCCGGGCCTCCGATCATCCGCAGCTCCCCCCGCCGCAGCTGCAGCTGCCACCGTCGCCGCGACTGTCATCATGGTCGCAACTGTCGCAGTCGCCCTCGGCCATCTCGAGGGTTAGCTCCCCCTCGGCGTTCAGACCCACGATAGACCCGGCAAAGATGCTCTCGGACTCGCCGCAGAAGGCAATGGTGACCCCATCCACGTCTTCGATCTTAGCGTCCGCCGGCGCGGATTCCGCGAGCCCCACGGAGCAGTCGAAGCCTCCGTCCCCGTCGGGATCGGCATCGAACCGCAGAACCGCTGGCCCGCCGTTGGAGGCGAGAGTGCGTAGTTCCCTGGCAGCTTCGGGCGTGATGATTATCATTCATCCTCCATCGGATGACATGGCGCTATGTAAACCATGTCTCGAACAGGGAGTATAGCAAAAAGGCCTCAGGTTGTGACCGTTCGAGGCCTATGTTATACTTTCCTTACGGCCTTGGAGCCCCATGGCTCCCGGCTGCCCGGAGGGATCGCATAGTCCGGTTGAGTGCGCCCGACTCGAAATCGGGTATGCCGCAAGGCATCGGGGGTTCAAATCCCTCTCCCTCCGCCGTTTCAAGGTATCAGCCATCAGTTGTCAGCAGTCAGCTGATGGCATCAATCCAATAGCTGATTGCTGACAGCTGATAGCTGACAGCCAAAATGGAGAGGTCGCCTAGTGGCCTAGGGCGCTCGCCTGGAAAGCGGGTAGGTGTAACAGCCTCGTGGGTTCAAATCCCACCCTCTCCGCCATGCCGTTTCGACACCGGAAGCAGCCACCAAGGGGCTGCTTCCGTCGTTCTTGCCGGAGGCCGAAAACCCCGTAAGGCCCCCTGCGCGGGGCGCTTCGGCCGCCTGTTGCATTGACACGGGGGGTCGTCTCGGCTAGAATCTCCTGTAGAGGCGTCGCCGTGCGGCACTCTGATCTCTCGGTTAATAGCAGAATAGCGGTGCACCTGGAGGGGTGTCCGAGTGGTTTATGGTGGCCGTCTTGAAAACGGTCGGGCGTGAGCCCCGGGGGTTCGAATCCCTCCCCCTCCGCCGCCTCAGTCGGCAGTCTTCTTCCAGGTGGCGTCGCGGTATCGCGGAGGAGTCGCATAGTTGGTCTAGTGCGGCCGCCTGCTAAGCGGTTACAGGGGCCTAAACCTCTGTCATGGGTTCGAATCCCATCTCCTCCGCCTCCTTGCCCCGGTAGCTCAGTGGATTAGAGCGTTGGGTTGCGGACCCAAAGGTCGTAGGTTCGAGTCCTATCCGGGGTGCCGTTCTTCGTAGTGTTGTCTGGTTGATGTCCGCGGGCGTGATCGCCCGCGGCAGGGAACCCCATGGAGCCATCAGCTTGCAGGACGCTTGCGCGGTGGGCCGTCCGAGCCGGCTGTAGGCCAGCCGCTGGTCGACCGGGCTTGCCGCGTACATGGTCGACCGCGGTTTTTGTTTTGTCCGCCACCCCACGGCCGCATCTGGCAGCCAGAGAACCATTCCCCGGAGGTGACTGCAGACGGTGGAACGGGACCAACTGGCGATCGACCGGCTCAGCCGGATCTGGGCCATCATCGAGCACATTGCCGAAAACCCCGGCACCAGCCGCCGCAGGCTTGCCGAACGGTACGCCCTCAGCGAGCGACAGGTTCAGGAAGACCTCAGGGTCATCCGGGAGGAACTCCGTTTCCCCCTGGTCCGCCGTAAGGGATACCGCTTCTCTGCGGGCGACGATCACGTGGTGCTGGATTTCTCCTTCTCAGAGGCCAGAGCCCTGATATCTGCCCTGAAGGTTGCTGCCCAGGATCGAGCCGTTCCGATGGAATCGCTCCGCTCGCTCCTCTCCAAGTTGCCGGCCGTTTTCCCGCTCCACCTTCAGCCGCTAATCCGTAAGAGCCTGGAATCCCTGGGCAGTCCAGAACCTGCCCTGGAGGAGAAGGTATTCCTGGCTCTCACCGAGGCGCTCTTCGAGAGGCGGCCGGTGCGCCTGCACATTTCGCCTCGGGCCAGCGTGACCGTTGCCGACCCGGTCATCGAGCCTCACCTGCTGATGCCTTATCTGGGGGCCTGGTATCTGGTGGGCCGGTGCAGACAGAAGAGGCGGGTGATGATGTTCAGAGTAGACAACATCGAAGCTGTGACGCTCGCTTCGAAGATGTGAAGGCTAGCAGCAGGTCCCGTGGTCGAATGTTTGGCGCTCTGACTCGTCTTCACTGTCACTATTCTCGCCCTGGAGCAGGTCGTCGGCCTGGTGAAGTAGTTGAGCCGGGCTGAAGGGCTTGGTGATGTAGCCGTCAGCCCCCGCCCGTTTGGCCCTCCGCATGTCCCACTCTGAGGTTGATGTAGTGAGGAGAAGCACCTTCACGGTGTTGGTGCGAGGATGGTTCTTAAGTTCCGCGCAGAGGCCGACGCCATCCAGCCGATCCAGCCTCAACTCCGTTATGACCAACCGCGGGGGCTCTACCAGGGCAAGGCCCAGGGCCTCCTCACCGTTGGATGCGAAGATCAGCTCGTATCGGCCAGCGTCGAAGATGACGGAGAGCAGCTTGCGTACAGCGGAATTGGGGTCGGCTACCAGAATGCGATGCTTGGTCATGATATGTTTATATCGAGGGCTTCTCGCAAAACACTCACAGAGAGTGCTAGAATCTAATTGCGTAACCAATTCGTAACACGGAGCCTACTCCCTTTGCAGCGAGACCCCTGGCTCAAGACTCTAATCGTTCTCTTGGTAGTTATCGCTGCCAGCTATCTGGCGGGACTCGTCTGGGCCTTGGCCGTCCAGTTCGCCGACATCCTGTTACTGCTGGTCCTGGCCTGGGTGCTCGCCTTTGCCCTGGAACCGGTTACCTACTTCCTGGAGGCCCGCTCCCGCGCTAACCGGGGGATCGCGGTAGGTATCGTCTACCTGGGGCTGCTTATCATCCTCAGCCTCGCCACCCTCCTGGTGGTCCCGGTGGTGGCCCTGCAGGTCTCCCAGATCGGCGCCAACCTGCAGGTCTACATCGCCAACGTCTCCACCTGGCTGGTCTCGCTTCAGGATGGGCTCGCGGCGCGGGGGCTGGATGTGAACGCCAGCAACTTCCTGGACTACCGGGAGGTCACGAGCCGGATAGCCTCTCTGGGGCCCATTATCGTGAACAACGCCCTGGCTCTGACCACAGGGGTGGCCTCGGTTCTGTTCAGCCTGGTGATCGTCCTGATGCTGTCGTTCTACATAGCCTTGGACGGTAGCAGGTTCACGGCTGCGCTGTTGCGGGCTGTCCCACGCGACCGGCGGGACGAAGTGACGTATCTCTTCTACAGCACCCACAGGGCGTTCGGCGGCTACATTCGAGGTCAGCTGGTGCAAGCGCTCATTTATGGAACTGGCACAGCGGCAATCATGGTGGCTGCCGGCCTCAGCTACGTCGCCGTGGCAGCCATATTTGCCACCGCCATCATGATGATCCCCTTCATCGGCCCCGTCCTGGGCATTATTCCGCCAATAATCATAGCTCTCTTCGTCCATCCGGACCGTGCGTGGTGGGTGTTCCTCCTCCTGCTGTTGCTGCAGCAACTGCTGCTCAACGTGATCGCCCCGAAGTTGATGAGTAAGACCGTAGGTATGCATCCCCTGTTGGTGCTGGTTGCCCTGCTGGTGGGGGCCAAGCTGGCCGGTGTGTGGGGTGCCGTCTTCGCCGTTCCGGTAGCAGGCGTCATCGTCGCGATGACCTCGTTCTACAGGATGACCGTGGAGGAGCGAAGAGTCCACCTTGAGGAGAAGTCCGAGGAGCCGAGGTGGCACGCTGTGGCTGAAGGCCAGCCTCGCACCGCGGACCAGGAGACAAGCCTGGGGGAGCGGTAACCGGGGCCTGCACCATCGGGCCCTCTACCATAGTATGTACCTAGCAAGGAGGCCGCAACTTTGAACAAGGTTCGCAAGGCCGTCATCCCTGCGGCTGGCCTGGGGACTCGCTTCCTGCCAGCGACGAAGGCACAGCCGAAGGAGATGCTGCCCATAGTGGACAAGCCGGTGATTCAGTACATCGTGGAAGAGGCGGTGGACTCGGGCATCGAGCAGATCGTCATCGTCACTGGGCAGAGCAAGCGCGCCATCGAAGACCACTTCGACTATCCCTTCGAGCTGGCCCACCGACTTCGTCAGAGCAACAGGACAGAGGAATTGCGCGAGGTCGAGCGTCTGTCCGAACTGGCCAACTTCGTCTACGTCCGGCAGAAGCAACCCCTGGGCAACGGGCACGCGGTGCTGGTGGCCAAAGAGGTGATCGGAAATGAGCCCTTCGCCGTCCTGTGGGGCGACGACCTGGTGGACGCCGTCACCCCCTGTCTCCAGCAGTTGATCCAGGTGTACGAACGGTACGGCTGCTCCGTGATGGCCGTCATGCGGGTCCCCCAGGAGAGCATTCCCAAGTACGGTGTCATCGCTGCCACGCCGATCGACGATAGGGTGTACGAGGTGACCGACCTGGTGGAGAAACCCGCGATCGAGAACGCGCCGTCGGATCTGGCCGCGGTGAAGGGGTACGTCCTGACGCCGGAGATCTTCGAAGAGTTGGAGCAGACTCCTCCAGGCAAGGGGGGCGAGATCTGGCTCTCCGATGCGATCAAGTCGCTGATGCGCCGGCAGAAGGTCCTCGCCCTGGAGTTCGAGGGGAGACGCTACGACGCGGGCAACAAACTCGAGTTTCTCCAGGCCACCGTGGACTTCGCCCTGAAGCGGGAGGACTTGAGCGACGACTTCCGAGCCTACATTAAGGGTCTCAACCTGTAGAGACGCGACATGTCGCGTCTCTACTTGAGCGGCGCAAAACAGGGGCGGCCGCAGGCCGCCCCTGTTGCCT
>JAJZQR010000280.1 GCA_021806765.1 Chloroflexota bacterium
CATCCAGGGGTCCACGTTGGCGTGTAGGAGTGGCCTCACGAGGAGATGGGACATCTGGACCCCCGCTTTCGCGGGGGTGACGTTGGCATCAGACTGTAACTCTATCTACCCGCCCTCGTGAACCATGGCGAATGGCTCTTCTTCGATCCGCTGACGAGGCCGCCACTAAAGACCTCGCAGCACTGATGTTTGAGCCTCTCAAAGCAACCCAGGCCGGCCCAGGTAAGGTCACCCGGTTGTCGGGATTGACCCAATAGAGGGCTGTCTATCCGACGGCCAGAGAAAGCCTCGATCGGGCTGAAAGACGGCGGGGGAAGCGAGGCAGAAGATCGAGCGAGTCGGGCATGCTGTCGACGTCGATGACCTCTTGCTGCCTGGCAGTAAGGCCAGTTGGCCGCCGATGACCAAGAGTCTGAACGGACTGACCAGGGGACTCGAACCTGGCTGACCAGGGGACTGTGACCCGGAGACTGCTAGGGAGAAACGGGCGATTCTGACCCGGAAACCGAGCAGCTGCAGATACCGCGAATCACCACCGCTCCCAATATCGTCTACTTCTGGGCCGCGGTCCTGCGGGCAGCGTTCACGATGTTGCCGACGAACCTCGCTTCCTTTTCGCCCAGCACCACGTTGGTGGACTCGAACTTGAGAGCCCCGGTGGGACACACCCGCACACATGCGGGCTGGAGGCCTGCCTCGACCCTTTCGACGCACAGCCTGCACTTCTGCATCTTCTCCTCGGAGTCGTAGCGGGGCACCCCGAAGGGGCAGGCCAGGGCACAGCTGTGGCACCCGATGCAGAGATCCCTGTTGACCAGCACCGCCCCGCTCCTGCTGTCCCTGGTTATCGCTCCAGTAGGGCAGCCGATCACGCAGGGGCTATCCTCACAGTGCATGCAGGCTGCCGAGACGTAGAGGATGCTGGCGTCGGGAGACTGCCCATCTTCCACCCTATAGATTCGCCTGAAAGCAGGTTGGCCCTTCTCGGGATAGATGTCGTTCTGATCCATACAGGCGACGACGCAGGCGCCACAGCCGGCGCAAAGTTCCATATCGAGGTTGATCGCCTTGCCCATCGACCTCATCTCCCTCCTCAGACCCTCTCGACCTTGCAGAGAGCGGACTTGAACCCCGGGAAACCGGAAAGCGGGTCGAGGTAATCGCCCTCGAAGAGCAGGTTGACGTCGGCCTCCGCGTAGGCGTGGTACATGTGAACGACGCCCGGAAGAACCATCTGAGTCAGGTTCGCCCTCACCACGATGGCGTCCCTGGGCGTGGATATCCGAATGACATCGTCCTGTTGCACGCCCAGGCGGGCGGCGTCGGCCGGGTTCAGGTCTGCGGAAGGACTGTTCGGCCGCAGGCTGGCGGTCCACGAGAGGCGGAAGGTGCGCGTGTGCGCGAACATCGGCAGCCTGGAACCGGTGTTCAGGATGAACGGGTACTCCTCCGCCATCTTCGGGTTGGACTCTCTGCTGTACTTGGGAGGAGTGTAGACGGGGAGGGCATCGAAGCCTGGCTTTCCCTCGTACTTCTCGAGGATCCTGGACTTGAACTCCAGCTTGCCCGAGGGGGTCTTGAAGCCCGACTTGAGGTACTTCTTCTCAGGCGCTCTCACGGGATCGGGCACAAACATCCCGCCGGGGTGTTCCGACAGCTGCGCGACCGTCATGCCGCTGGGCTCGAGGATCCAATCGACGCTGGCCTCGTAGCCGGCCTTCAAGAGGGGGTCGTCCAGTCCGAGTCTCGCCGCCAGCCCGTAGATGATATCCACGTCGGAGCGGGACTCGTAGAGGGGCGGGATGGCGGGCTGAGTGAAGATGACGTAGCCCATGCCGTAGCAGCGAAGCTCGCTCCGTTCCACGGAGGTGCAGGCGGGCAGGACTATGTCCGCATGAGCGCAGCTGTCGGTCATGAAGGGGTCCACGTTGACGAAGAAGTCCAGTTCGTCCAGGCTCTCCAGGAAGCCCCTGGAGTCGGGCCACATCCGGTAGTTGATGCCGAAGCCGACCACCGCCTTGATCGGGTAGGGCTCTCCGGATCGGATCTGGAAGGGCAGCTGCATCGCCTGGGCCTCGTCGATCATGTCAACCCAGACTGGGAAGCGATCCGCCCCCACCCTGGGGACCATCTCCCTCCAGGGCCTTGACTGGCAGAACTCGCGCTCCCGCGTCGGGAACAGCCCGGGCATCCCGGCGAAGCTGGTGGGTTGGACGAAGTTGCCGCCCTTGACGTCGTAGTTGCCGGTCAGCCCGACCAGGGAGAATACGGCCCGATAGTTCTGCACGCCGTTGGTGTTGTGCACCACCGGCGCGGCGCTCGGCAAAATGGCGGCCGGCTTCACCGAAGCGTACATCCGGGCGGCCTCCCTGATCCTGCCGGCAGGGACGCCCGTCAGCGCTTCCGCCCTCTCGGGGGGGAACTCCTGCACGTATCGCCGGTACTCCTCGAAGCCGTAGGTGTGGTCGGCGACGAAGGACTGGTCGTACAGCTTCTCGTCGATGATGACGTGGGCCATCGAGAGTGCCAGGGCCCCGTCGGTCCCAGGTTTGAGCTGCAGGTGAATGTCGGCGTGGGCCGTCGTCGGGGTCTCCCGCGGATCCACGACGATCAGCTTCATACCCCTTTCCCTGCCCTTGAGGATGGCCCTTCCGTTGCCCGGGTTGGTGTAGAACGGGTTGGCGCTCCACACGAGCAGGCAGTTGGCGTTCGCCATGTCGGGGCGGCTGGACGCTCCAAAGACTAATTGCTGGGTCAGGGCCGTGGCCGTGGAGCAGACGCTCGACTCCGTCAGGTAGTTGGGCGAGCCGAAGGAATGGGCCAGCCGCTTCAGGTAGGGCCTGAAGTACTTGGTGTAGCCGGCAAAGAAGGCCACGCTCTCGGGGCCGTATTCCTTCTTGATCGCATCGAGCCTGGCAGCGATGGTGTCCAGGGCTTCATCCCAGGATATCGGCTCCAATTTGCCCGAGCCCCTGGGTCCAGTCCTCTTGAGGGGCGTCTTCAGCCGATCTTCGCTGTAGACGTACTGGCGCTGGGCCGCGCCCTTGGGGCAGAGGGTTCCCACACTATAGGGGTTCTCCTTGCTGCCCTCAACCTTGATGATCCTCCCGTCTTTCACGTAGAGGTCCAGCCCGCACTGCGTCGTGGGATCACAGATGGCGCAGATGGATTTCCGGATCTCGATGCCCGTTTCGGGAGCGGCGATCTTCCCTTTCAACAGGGTCTGCACATCCATTGTGGTTCTCGACCTCCGCCAATTAGCGCCCCCTTGACCAGGGCGTTCTTGATGATCCCGGCTTCGGTGTAGCTATCCAGGAGGTTCGCCCCGACGAGGAACCCGTCCTTCCAGAACAGCTGAACGAGGCTCTTTCCATCGGACTGCCTCTCCATCCTGTCGTAGTCGCGCACGTTGCCGATGCCCACGAAGTCCATCCCCATGAAGTGGGTGATGTTGTGGGGAACGTTCCCGGAGAACAGCGCGTCTCCCCCCGCCATATTCCTTCCCGCGGTTCGTCCCTGGTAGCGGGCGTTGGCCCACAGCCCTATTATCTGTTGCCCTCCCGAGAGAAGCTCCTTGCCCTGGGCCACGTCGCCGGCTGCATAGAGTCCGTCCGCGCTGGCCCGCATCCGTTCGTCGACCAGTATACCCTGCTTGACCTCTACTTGATTCCGGTCGACGAAGCCGACGTTCGCACGCACGCCGATGCACATCATCAGCAGGTCGGCCTCGACGCTTTCGCCGCCGTCCCCGAAATAGGCCCTCACGCCCCCCGGGGTCTCTTCCACCCTCTGTATGCCGGCTCCAAGCCTCAGGGTAACGCCCCTGTCGCGCAAGCGATCTTCGATCACGCGGGCACACTCGGGATGGGCAGCGAGGGGGAAGATGTGCTCGGCCAGGTCCGCCAGGCAGACATCCATTCCCGCCCCGTGAAAGAGTTCCACCAGTTTGATCCCGACCATGGAAGCGCCGACGACGAGCGCCCTCCTCGGTCTCTCCACCAGGGCTTCCTTCAGCCGGATGGCGTCTTCCACCGTCCGCATCGTGTACACCCAAGGGGAATCGATGCCCTCGATGCGGGGCAGGACGGGCGAAGCCCCCGACGCTATCAGGCACTGGTCGTACTTCAGCTCGAAGCCCTCCTGGTTGGCCACCACCTTTCCCACGGCATCCAGCGCTACCACCAGCGAGCCGGCATGGACGTTCACCCCGTACCGCTCGGAGAAGGCGCCGGAACTCCCGTAGGGGAAGAGTCCGTCGAAGCCGATCTTGCCCGCCACGTAGTAGGTGGTGAGCATGGGGTTGTATACAGGCCACCTGTTGTCCGCGAAGAGGTGGATCTCTCCACCGTAGCCGCCCTCCCGAAGGGCCCTGACACCCTCGGCGGCGGCCGATCCGTTGCCTATTATGGCGACTGCGTTTCTGTCTTCCCTTGCCAACAGACCACCCTGATAAACCAGTATCGGCCCAGCGTCGGCGAGGTGAGGCCCATTGCAGGACACGTCTCTGTCGCGACCCATATTATGAGCCAATGCCCGCAGCGTCAATGATTCCGTCTTACGGGCGGGCAACTCGCGTGCGGCCACACGGCCGTGGCGCCGGGTGAGAGTTGGGATCGCGCTGGGCCGGCGGCTTGGGCTCAGGCCATACAGGTCTGCCCGTAGCCGCAGCGGACGCACGGGGCGGTAGAGAGCGTGCCCCGTAGCGCTGGCACGCTTGCTGCGGCAACAACCATGTTGCGTCCCCGAACCACTCATCCCCGCGGCGACAGATCGCCAGAACCGAAGGAGGCATGGATGAGACTCTCGCTGACTCTCCTGGCCGGAGCCTTTCTCGGCGTAGTGGTTCTCCTGTCGCTTCAGCAGGCGCTGTCTTCTGTCTGCGGAAACCCCGTCGTCAGGCTAATCCCCGGCATCGATCAAGTCTGCACAGGGCCGTCACCTGCATCAGCGTCTGCACCTCCGCCCACACCCGTCCCTTCACCCACGCCCAGGATCATCCAGGTGGACATGGAGAAGGCGAGGATGGTCCACAAGACCATCTACAGCGAGATGGGGATCACCGTCCACATAGCGGGTAAAGAGCCGACCATAAGAGCGCCCATCACCGGCACGGTGATTACCGAGAAGGAGGTTCTGCTGATCACCTCTTCTTCCTGCACCGCCGGGATAGACCACGACGAGAAGCCGCCCATCGTTGAGGCAACTGGAACGCAGGCCTCAGTGAAGATCGCGGATCCGAAGCTGTTTGGCTGCGGGGTTACGGCCCCACCCACCTACTTCGATGGAAAGGGCATTCTCCCTGCGCCGGCCGAACTGTACAATCGCCTGGCCGACCAGGCGGCTCAAGAGACCCGAACTCGCGCGCAAGAGAGCGATCTCCTGGTGAAGGCGAAGGACAATGCCAGGGCGGAGATAGAGCTGTATCTTCGGAGACTCGGGTTCGAACAGGTTCTCGTAGAGGTCGCGGCGAACCGCTGACGAGCGAGGGTCCCCGCGGTGGGACGTTGCCCAGCCGGCCGCGACGGGTGCCTCTGCCGGCAATCTCTGGAGGGGCTCCGTACTCATATCGCCGTCTGTCATGTCACGCTCTGTCAATGCTAGCATCTTCAGCCGAGTAGTGAAAGCCTTGTGCGGCTACTGGCACATCGCGGATGAGTGTGCAACCCGGGGCAAGTAGGACGGGTTGTCTCAACCCGCCCGTCCCCTCCCCGCCCGTGGTGACGGCGGGGTTGAGACAACCCCGCCTACTAGAATCAGGTAGATCGCACGTTACCGCGAAGAGCCCGGCTACTGCCGGGGTTCGCTGCCCGGTCTGCGCTGCATTCGCCGCCGCAGCGAGGCGCTGGCGATGCCGTCCGTCTCCCCCTGGGAGCGGCGTCCATGGATCCTGAAGACGGCCATGTGCACCACGATCCCCTCGTACACCAGGGCGGCGCCCGTGGCCCTGTCCCCCTCCAGCCGCAGGTCGTGCCCCAGGGCGATGGAGGGGTAGCTCTCCACCCTGGCCCCGGCCACCCGCTTCAGCAGTCTCACGCCCCTCTCCCTCGCCACCGGTCCCTCCTCGGCACCGGGCACGGCGTCCATGGCGTAGCTGCGGACCAGCTTGCCCCACAGCTTCGCCGCCGTCGCGGGCTGGTCGAACAGGTCCGCCCCGACCATCCGGCCGTTCAGGGCCACCGCCATACCGACGGCGCTCTCCGCCACGGGGAAGGCCCGCTCGTAGTCGGCGAGGCTCTTCTCCTTCTGCCGGTACAGGTCGTTCATCGCACCGGTCGCCGAATGGACGCGATCCTCGCGCTGCCTGGAGGCGATGGCGTCCCACACGGCGCCCTGATCGGCCATGGGTCTGCGGGCCGCTCGCAGGTTCGCCTTCACCTGCTCGTCCTTGGCCCTACGCAAGAAAGCGGGCGCCGCCTCCCCCGGCATAAAGCGGGGCGCGGCGTCGTGCCAGCGACCGTGCTCCACGCAGGTCACCGGCAGCATGACCTCGCTCTTGGGGGCGACGAGGAAGCTGGCGTTGACCATCCGGTTCTGCTTGCCCCCCACGATCTCCTCGCCGTCCATCGCCAGCACCATCTCGTCCGACCGGTTCACCAGCCACAGCTCGGGGACGGTCGCCGACGGTCTCTCCCGCACCTCCACCGCCCCTGCGGCCAGCGCCTCGGAGAGGACCCGGTAGCGCAGGGGGCTCTCGCCCTCGCGGGACACCGGGAAGAGGGTCATCCCCCCGAAGCTGTTCCCATCGCCAACCCTGAGCGTCGCCAGATAGCCATCCACGATCCCTTGCATGTCGCCCTCCTTCCGCCGCCTCGTGCGGCGCCCCTCAAACCGTTTCCCACATCTTTCGCGACGATGCTAGCAACGGCCCGTGACAGCTAGTCTGTCGCGGATTCGGGCCATCTTTGGATCGAGTCTGTCCACCTTGGAGGGAACTCCGGAGAGAAATGGATGAGGGGCATGGTTCACAGGGAGAGTGACAGTCTAACGAAGGCAGGCTACCCGGATCGTCGTGCCCGACCTGATCGGGCATCCAGGGTCCCCCCGTTGGCGTGAAGGAGCAG
>JAJZQR010000281.1 GCA_021806765.1 Chloroflexota bacterium
AATGGGGGTCAAGGGCTATAGAAGAAGGGTCCGGACACGCAGAGGGGGCGCTTCGTCGAACGAAGCGCCCCCTCTGCGTGTCCGGTTCCTGCTACTTGCGGCCGAAGAGCCTGGCGAAGGTTCCGGGTTTGGTCTCCTCGGCCTCCCCCGTCTCCCACGATTCCTTGGGTGGAGGTGGGATGAACTCCACTTCTGCCACGTCGGCCAGCCCGCCCTTGATAAGGCGGTAGGCCACCTGGCGGACCGCGAAGTCGTCCAGTCCCAATCGATGGGCGACCTCCCCCAGCGGGGTATTGCCCGCGAGGCTGGCCACCATCCTCCATTCCTCAAGGCTGAAGGAGACCTCTTTCAGCTGTTGCCGAGGCTCCGGCAGCAGCCGGAGCGGTCGCTCCAGGCTGGGTATGAAGGAGGTGAGAAGCTGCCACTCCTCTAGGTAGCCTCGCCCCTTTTCCAGGACTGGGCTCAGGTCGGTGTTTGCCAGGATGTCCTCGTCGGCAGGGGAAGATCCGACGTCGAATCGGAAACTGCCTTCGGGCCAGGTCAGCAGGGAGTAGAGATCGGCCAGGGACCTCTCCCGCACGAACTCCACTATCTGCTCCCGGGAGAGCTTCCCCTGGTCCTCCAGGAGGAGCCCGACCGCCTGCTCCGAGGGTGGGGCCTGGGAACTGATCAGCTCGTACTGATCCCGGTCGATCCGCCCTGCCTTGAAGAGGAGCGTTGCCAGACCATCAGAGCGCGATTCGGGCGGCCTGACCTTGGTCATCTGCCCGTCTTCGAAGTAGATGATTGCCGTTTCGCCGGCGTGCTGCAGGGTCAGCGCACCCGTCTTGTGGGTGACTTGCACCAGGGTAAGGAGTTGGAGAAGGCCGAAATCCTTGAGGTCTCCGCTCAGTGCCACTGCTCGCTAGAACCTCCCAGCCTGTAAGGTGGGCCGAGCCGCTGGCATTATACTATGGAACTCCCCACGGTCAAGCCACGCAGGCCTGTTCAAAGGCGAAAATGTGCCGTACTATTTGAACATAGTAGTCGGAACATCCAGTGCATCCCCTTTTCCTCACATATTCTTTCCGCTCAACCCCATAGAGGAGGCTCTTGGTGGCGCTGCGAAGGCGTATCCATGTACAAGCGGTCCCCGACAACGGGAAGGTCGGGGGGGTGAAGGCTCGGGGCAGAGAGATGCTGATAGTGTCGGTGGCCCGGGTGGCTGCTACCCTCAACTCGGAGCACGATCCGGAGAAGGCGCTGGAGTTGATCTGCCACGAAGCCCTCACCCTCTTCGCCGCCCACACGGCGGTACTGTGGGAGCCCCGGGGGGATCACCTGGTCGCCACGAAGGTCCTGGGGGTTTTCAGCCAGCAGATTCAGGGCTACCGCGTCCCAATCGACGACCCCGATACCTTCGCCTGCCGCTGCTTCCGCCAGCGGGAACCGGTCCTGGAAAACGGGCTGCTGGCGGGGAGACAGGGGAACCGCTTGATGGTCCAGTTGGCGCCGGCGGCGGCCGTGCTGTGCGTCCCCTTGATCCACCGAGAAGAGGTCCTGGGGGTGCTGGGGCTGCGGGACTGTGACGATCCCGATCACTACACTCAGGCCGACCTGGAGGCGGCCTCCCTCTTCGCCGATCTGGCTGCTGTGGCCATAGGCAACGCTCGACTCCAGGAGGAGGCCGAGCGAAGAGCCCGAGAGGCGGCTGTGCTCGGCAGGATCGGGCGGATCGTCGCCTCCGGTCGGGACCTGGTGGAGACTTCGGAGGCGTTTGCCCGCGAACTACGCAACCTGCTCTTCTTCCACCGGGTGGCCATTGCCCTGCTGGAGGGCGGAGACCAGTATCGGATCTTTCTGGCCACCGGACTGGACGCATCGGGGTTCAGGCCCGGGACTCTTAGACCGCTGGCCGGCTCCGGCGTGGAGTGGGTGGTGCAGCACAAGCGTCCCCACGTGATCTACGATCTGGAGTTGGAGCAGATCTCTCCGTCGGACCAGGTGTACGTCGCTGCCCGCATGCGCTCCGTCGTTCGGGTGCCGCTGATCGAACGGGGGGAGGTGCTGGGTGCCATGACTCTGGTCTCGGCCACCCCGGGGGCCTACGGGGTGAGAGAGGTGGAGTTGCTGGAACAGGTGGCGGGACAGATCGCCGGGGTGTTTGCCAACGCCCAAATGACCGAGATCGAGCGCGGCCTTCTGGCTCGCCTGTCTTCCCTGCATCGCGTGACCGATGCCGCCCTTTCCGCCCTGGACCTGGACAGCCTGTTGGATTCCCTCCTGGAACGCTGTGTCGGGATCGTGGGGGCGGACGGTGGGATAATCCTGATGCTGGACGAGGGTGGCGAGGAGTTCACGGTCCAGGGCGCCCGATGGATGCCGGGAGAGGGACCCTGGGAGATTCGCAGGCGGCTGGGGGAGGGGATTTCGGGTAAGGTAGCTCTGGATGGGAAGCCCCGTCTCATTCTGGAGGCGGACGAGGAGGATCCCGCGGACGTGGTGGTTACCCGACAGCGGGGGATCCACTCGGTGCTGGCGCTGCCCCTGAAGGCACGGGGGAGGATTGTCGGTGTCTTCCGCCTGGAGAGCCGGCGACCGGCCCACTTCCACAGAGAACACCTCCAACTGATGGAGGTGGCGGCCGAGCGGATGGCGCTGGCCATCGACAACGCCCGCCTCCTGCAGGAGGCCCGCAAGAGAGCCACCCACGAGGCCCTGATCCACCAGATCGCTTCGGCCGTGGGCTCCTCCCTCGATCTGGATCAGGTGATGAGCCGGGCGGTGCATGAGTTGCAGCGGGCAACCGGGGTTTCCCGTTGTCTGGTAGCCCTGGTCGATCCCAAGAACGAGATGGCGCAACCGCGCTGGGAGGCCTGCGCACCTCAGGTTGCGCCTACGGTGTCGATTCGGATCCCCTGGGAGAACGCCCGCATGCAGGCGAGGCTGATGCAGCCGGAACCCGTGACCCTCCACGATCTGGAAGGCTCCTCGCTGCCGGAAGGGATGCTCGACGCGATGCGCACCCTGGGGGCGAGAGCCTTGCTGGTGGCTCCCCTGGTCCGAGGCAAAGAGCTGATTGGATTGGTGATGCTCCAGCAGATCGACCGGGCACGCCGGTGGACCGGGTGGGAGGTGGAGTTGGTCCGTGCGGTGGCCACGCAGTTGGTGGTGGCGGTGGAGAACGCCCGGCTCTATGGGGAGACGGACGAGCGGATGAGGGCCCGGGTGCGGGAACTGGGGAGCTTGCTCCGCCTCAGCAAGGCGGTGAGCGAGCAGCTCAGCCTGGACGTGGTGATGGAGCGTGCGGTGGAGGAGGGAGTCCGGGCGCTCAACGCCGACCGCTGCACCATCAACACGGTGGACTGGGAACGGAGGGTTCTCACGGTGAGGGCCGTTGGCCACAGAAACGGCGACGCCGGGGCAGGGGCGGGGATGGAGTTGCCTCTGGCCGATTTCCCCCACTCGGCCAGGGCCATGGCCAACAGGGAACCGACGATCCTCTCCACGAGCCACCCCTCGGCTTCCCCTGCGGAAGAAGCGCTGCTGAGACGGCTGAACATGGCGACGGCCATCGTGGTGCCTCTGGTCGTTGGGGACCGGGCCATCGGCACCGCCTCTTCCGGTCGAAAAGGGGACAAGCCAGACTTCTCGGAGGAGGATGCGGCGCTGGCTCGCGCGATGGCCGGACAGGTGGCGGTGGCCATGGAGAATGCCCGTCTGTTCCAGGAGGTGCAGGCTCAGAAAGCCCAAACGGAGGCTCTGCTCTCCTCTATGAGCGAGGGGGTTTGCGCCATCGATCTGGACGAGCGGATCACGGCCGTCAACCCGTGGCTGGAAGCCATGGTGGGGCGGCGCGCCGAGGACATGGTGGGCAAGCGATGCCGAACGGTGCTCCACCACACCGATCAGGAGGGCAATCTGCTGTGCGAGGTCGCCTGCCCCCTGAGGGCGTCCCTGGAGGAGCGAAAGCCGACGGAACCCACCATGCTGTTCACTCAAACCGTCTGGGGCGAGCGAGTCCCCACACTGGTGAGTGTGGCACCCATGCGCAATGAGCTGATGGAGATCACAGGGGCTGTCTCGGTCTCTCGGGACGTCACCCGTGAGTGGCAGATGGACAAGCTGAAGTCCAACATCATCTCCGTGGTATCCCACGAGTTCCGCACCCCCCTCACCAGCATCATCGGCTTCTCCGAACTGTTGGTGACCCGCGATCAGCCGGAGGAGGAGCGGAGGAGTTGTGCGCAGTTCATCTACAACGAGGGGCTGAAGCTGGAGGCTCTGGTTAACGACTTCCTGGACGTATCTCGCCTGGACGCGGGGCGGGTGGTGCTGAACCCCGAGCCGCTGGAGGTTGCCGTGGTGGTGGAGCAAAGCCTGGCCATGGTGAGCCTTCGGGCCTCCTCGCATCGGCTGTGGGCGGAACTGGAAGAGAACCTCCCTCTGGTGGAAGCCGATCCCGAGCGGCTCTCCCAGGTATTGGAGAATCTGCTCTCCAACGCCATCAAGTACTCGCTCGAGGGAACAGATATCGTGCTGCGAGCCAGGGCCGGCCGGGAAGATGGGGATGGCGACATCCAGTTCTGCAGCGCTGCGGCTGGGGACTGGGTGATCTTCACCGTGGAAGATCACGGGTTCGGCATTCCCGACGATCAACTCCCCGACATCTTCACTCCCTTCCATCGGGTTCAGGGTGAGCTGACCAGGCGCATCCGAGGGACCGGCCTGGGGCTCTCTATCGTCAAGAGTCTGGTGGAGCTTCATGGTGGCAAGGTGTGGGTGGATAGCGAGGTTGGCGTGGGCAGCAAGTTCCACGTGGCCCTCAAAGCCTCGTTTCCTTGCGGCGACCGGTAGGGAGTTGTAGAATCCCTCAAGAGAAGGCCGGGAGGGGTTCTTGCCGACGATACGTGCCATCCGCCCCACAGACTTTGTTTCGCTGATATCCTTCTTGCGTCACGATGCCCACCGCGAAGTGACAGCCCCGCTCTGGCCCGAGGTCTGGGAAGAATCGAACGGCCGCGGTCGCTGGAGCTTCTTCTCCCGGCTGATCACCCGCAGCAGTGGGTCTCAGGTGTTGCTTTCCCTGCACGGTGGCGACGTGCGCGGCCTCGGCATAGCTCACCCGCGAGCGGGGAAGCTGGCCTGGGATGTAGAGGATCTCTTCGTTGCCGATAGCGATCGATCGGCTGGAGTGGATCTGCTGGAGCACCTGGCCGCCGAAGCGGCTCGGAGGGGGGCCAGGAGGCTCTTTCTGGTCACTCGGGTGGACGGTGACATGGCCAGGATCGCCAGCCACGCCGGTTTCGTGAACTACACATCGGAAACCCTCTATTGTGCTCGGTTGTCCTCGGCTGCCGGCGAGAACGGGCTTCGCCGTGGGCGGCCCCGCCTTCGCCAGGACACCCCGGCTCTCTTTCAGCTCTACAACGCCGCCGTGCCCTGCAACGTGCGGAGCGCGGAGGCGATAACCATCGACGAATGGCTTTCCCTGGAGCGGGGAGGCAGGCTGTGGACCCCCAGCCTCGGAGGGAGCCGGCAGCATTTCGTGTGGGAGGGTGGAAGCAGCCTGGCAGGATGGCTTCAGCTCACCTTTGGCAGCAAGAGCCAGCACCTGGAGATGTTGGTCCATCCGGGCGAGCGGGCGGCTACCGAGGAGATGCTGCTGTACTCCCTGAGCCAGACCAGCAGTCGGGTACCCGTCTACGTCACCCTTCGCGACTATCAGCCGGAACTTGTCTCTCTGATGGAAGGCCGAGGGTTCAGACCGGTGGCCGACTACCTGGTCTTCGCCCGGCAGCTGGCGGTCCGGGTCCACGGGCGGGCCCTGGTGCCCGTGCGAGCCTGACAGTTCTGAGTTCTGGGTTCTGAGTGCTCAGAACCCAGAACTCAGAACCCAGAACTCGGTTGCCGGCTGGCAAGCTTTATGCGCCTCCCAATCGGGCAGATCGATCTCCTGCTTCCGTTGTACAGGGGCGGGGGCAGCGGGCTATGCTGGCTCTCTGAGGTTGAACCGGATGCATATGGAAGAGCTGCACGAAACGACTGCGCAGCAGACGGTCACGGATGACATCGACGCCCTCTTGGATGCCCTTCCTCCTCACATCAGCGACCCCCTGGAAGTAGCCGGCAACCGCAAGGATTTGCTTGAGGTTGTCATGGACCTGGGACGGCCGCCGGAGGCCAGGTTTCCCGGAGGGGAAACCATCCTGAGCCCCCACGACGTCACCGAGGAGGATCTGGACTACGTCATCGAGCGGATCGGCGCTTTCGGGGACGACAATCGGGCCGGGATCGAGCGCACCCTTCACCGTATCTCGGCCATTCGCAACCGTTCCGGCAAGATCATCGGGCTTACCTGCAGGGTAGGACGGGCCGTCTTTGGGACGATCGCGGTCATTCGCGACATAGTGGAATCGGGCAAGAGCCTCTTGCTACTGGGCCGTCCGGGTGTGGGCAAGACCACCATGCTGCGGGAGGTGGCGAGAGTGCTGGGCGACGAGTTCCGCAAGAGGGTAGTTATCGTGGATACCTCCAACGAGATCGCTGGCGATGGGGACATCCCACACCCGGCCATCGGTCGGGCGCGCCGGATGCAGGTGGTCACCCCCAGCATGCAGCACGCGGTGATGATCGAGGCGGTGGAGAACCACATGCCGGAAGTGATCGTCATCGACGAGATCGGTACGGAGTTGGAGGCCGCGGCCGCCCGCACCATCGCCGAACGTGGGGTTCAGCTGGTGGGAACAGCCCACGGCAACACCCTGGACAATCTGATGATGAACCCCACCCTCTCCGACCTGATCGGCGGGATCCAGAGTGTCACCCTGGGTGACGAGGAGGCTCGTCGAAGGGGCACCCAGAAGTCGATACTGGAGCGAAAAGCGCCGCCCACCTTCGATGTGGTGGTGGAGATCATAGATCGGGATCGGGTGGCCGTTCACGCCAACGTGGCCGAGGTGGTGGACTCTATCCTTCGAGGGAACCCGATGGTCCCCGAGGAGCGCTACCGGACCCCGGACGGGCAGGTTCACATCGAGCGAGGCCGAGCCCTGCGTCCTGTGCCGACGGAACAG
>JAJZQR010000282.1 GCA_021806765.1 Chloroflexota bacterium
AGGCAGCCCTCGGGGTGCCGGCGGGATACCGTCCAGAATGAAGCGGCCAAGGCTCTTGTTCTCACCAGCCATCGGGCGCTCGCCCTGGAGCACGTGGATCTCCACGCTGGTCTGGTTGTCGGAGGCAGTGGAGTAGACCTGGCTCTTGGAGGTGGGGATGGTGGTGTTCCGCTCGATCAGCTTGCTCACCACGCCACCCAGGGTCTCGATACCTAGAGACAGCGGCGTCACGTCCAGCAACAGGACGTCCCGCACCTCGCCCTTCAGCACGCCGGCCTGGATCGCGGCCCCAATGGCCACCACCTCGTCCGGGTTGACCCCCTTGTGAGGATCCTTGCCGAACAGCTTCTTCACCGCCTCCTGAACAGCGGGCATACGGGTCTGACCACCGACCAGGATCACCTCATCCACCTGGTCAGCGGACATGCCGGCGTCGGACAGGGCCTGCTTGGCGGGACCGATGCTCCGTTCGACCAGGTCAGCCGTCAGCTGCTCCAGCTTGGAGCGGGTCAGGGTCATGGTCAAGTGCTTCGGTCCGCTGGCGTCGGCGGTAATGAAGGGCAGGTTAACCTCCGTGGACATGGTGGAGGAAAGTTCGATCTTCGCCTTCTCCGCCGCCTCCTTCAGCCTCTGGAGCGCCATCCTGTCCTGGCGCAGGTCGATGCCGTTCTCCTTCTTGAACTCGTCAGCCAGCCAGTCGATGACCCTCTGGTCGAAGTCGTCACCGCCCAGGTGGGTGTCACCGTTGGTGGACTTCACCTCGAAGACGCCCTCACCCAGTTGGAGGATGGAGATATCGAAGGTGCCGCCGCCCAGGTCGTAGACGGCGATGGTCTCCTCCTTCTTCTTGTCCAGGCCGTAGGCCAGCGAAGCGGCCGTAGGCTCGTTGATGATCCTGAGAACGTTGAGTCCGGCAATGGTACCCGCGTCCTTGGTCGCCTGCCGCTGGCTGTCGTTGAAGTAGGCGGGAACAGTGATCACCGCCTCGGTGACCTTCTCTCCCAGGTAGGCCTCGGCATCCGCCTTCAGCTTCTGAAGGATCATGGCCGAGACTTCCGGCGGGGAATAGGCCTTGCCGCCCATGGAGACCTGAACGTCGCCGTTGGCGGCTTCGCTCATCTTGTAGGGCACCAGTTTCCGGTCACGTTCCACATGGGCATCCCGGAACTTGCGCCCCATGAAGCGCTTGATAGAAAAGATGGTGTTATCCGAATTGGTGATCGCCTGGCGCTTGGCCACCTGGCCTACCAGCCGCTCACCACTCTTGGAAATGGCCACCACCGAAGGGGTAAGCCGTCCACCCTCGGAATTGGGTATTACGACGGGCTCCCCGCCCTCCATGACAGCCACTACCGAGTTCGTGGTACCAAGATCGATCCCGATGACCCTCGGCATGTCTATCACTCCTTTTCCACTTTACTTAGATGCTGCATTCCGCCTGCCGACCTTCACCATCGTCGGTCTGAGCACCCGGTCGTGCAGCTTGTAGCCCTTCTGAAGCTCCTCCACCACCACTTCGACATCACCCTCACCGTCTTCTCGCAACACGGCCTCATGCACGTAGGGATCGAACTCCTTGCCGAGGGCCTCGATGGGGGAAACGCCCTCCTGCTCCAGGAGGGCCCGGAGCTTACGATCTATCAGTTTGATCCCCTCGACCCAACCCTGAGTTCGTACCTCCTCGGGCACAGCACCGAGGGCCCGGTCGAAGTCGTCGAGAACCGACAGCACCTTGCCGATCAACGAGGCATTAGCGAACTTGACCAGGTCGGCCCTTTCCTGCTCAACTCGCCTCTTGAAGTTGGCCAGGTCTGCCTCGGCCCTCTGCCAGTTGGCCAGGCACTTCTCCGCTCGAGCCGTTTCCTCTTCGAGCTGATTACGAAGAGCGTCCAGATCCTCGCGGGCGCCAGCACCTCCGGCCTCCCTGTCAGCAGTCTCCGACTGCTGCTGGTCACCGGTCCCCGGGATCTCGGCGTCTCCTTGCTGGTTAGCCATGCTACCTCCGTTACCGTAACGATTGCTCGACGAGATG
Source organism: Chloroflexota bacterium (assembly GCA_021806765.1). The sequence continues at coordinate 2,033 of JAJZQR010000282.1, forward strand.
ATCCAGCAGGTTCGCCATGAAGCGCACCAGAGACACAGCTCGCCAGTATCTCATCCTGGTAGGACCCACAACACCCACCACCCCCGCAGCCTGCCCGGAGAGCCCGTACCGCGTCAGCACGATGCTGCAGCCGTGCATCTCCTCGGCCTCGTTCTCCCGGCCGATGATCACCCGCAGGCCACCGCTGTCCAGAACGTCCCCCAACAGAGGCGCCAGGGTGACACCTCGATGCAGCGCATCCATCAAGGACATCAGCTGCTCAGCCCTCCCGAACTCGGGCTCGCTGGAAACGTATCCGATGCCTTCGTAGTAGATGGCGTCACTCCAGCTGCGCTCGCTCTGCTGCATCAGCCGAGTAACCACCACAGCCAACTCCTGCTCCAAGCCCACCAGCTTCGCTGCCTTCTGACGGACCTCTGAGGTACTCTTTCCCTCCAGCAGGTCGCTCAGCTTGTTGGCCAGCTTGATCAGCTCTTCCCGGCTCATGGTATCACCCAGCCGCACCATCCGCTGCTGCAGCCCGCCGGAGCGCAATATCAGCACCACTAGAGCCAAATCGTCCTGGACCGAGACGATCTCTATCCGCTTGACCCGGTCCTCTGGCGCGTGCAGCTTCGTGACCAGGGCGGCGGTGCGCGCCATCTGGGCCATCACAGCCGCAGCCAGCGGGCCCCACTCGTCTACCTCTGCCTCGATCTGGTGAAACTGGTGCCAGACGGTCTGCTGCTCCATGGGGGAGAGACCGCCCTCCGTCATCAGATGCTCTATGTAGTATCGGTACCCAAGATCGGAGGGCACCCGCCCCGCCGAAGTATGGGGATGGGTCAACAGGCCCAACTCTTCCAGCTCCACCATCTCGCTACGGACCGTGGCGGAACTGACCCTCAGCCCAGCCCTCCCCGCGATCTTCTCCGAGGGGACCGGGATGGCCGACAGGATGTAATCCTCGACGACCTGCTTCAGAATCGCCCGCTGACGCGCCGTGAGTTCCACTTTGATGCTCCCTAACCGGCCGGCCCCGGCGGTCGCCGCCTCGGGTCAGCTACGCATTAGCACTCTCCTGGTTAGAGTGCCAAAAGGTTAGCATGAGGGTATCCCTCTGTCAATACATCTGGCTGCAACCCTGATAGCACCATCATCAAGGGTGCGCAGAATCGTAGTAACGACTTCAGTCGTTCGTGCCTGTCCGAGACGCCGGAGACGAACGACTGAAGTCGCTACTACAAACTGGCGCTCCCGCCGCGCTCAAAGGTGAGACGGGGTCGCGCCCTTTCGGACTACCCCGGAGTTTGGAACCGGCCAACCACCTGCAGCAGATCGTCTAGATCGAAGGGCTTGGGCAGGTAGGCGTCGGCGGCGATCTGAGTAGCACTGTCTGCAGCACTTCGGTCGGCGGTGAGGACCACGATGGGCGCCCGCGGTTCCATGGTCTCGCTGTACCGCCGAGAGAATTCCCACCCATCCATCACCGGCATCCTCATATCGAGAAGGATCAGATCGGGCCGGCCCCGGCCGAGCAAATCCAGGGCGGCCGCCCCATGGGGAGCGGTCTCCACCTCGTAGCCCTCGCAGGATAAGGCCACGTCGATCATTTCCAGAATACTCTCGTCGTCATCCACTACCAGAATACGCGGTGCCAACCTCAACAACTCCCCCTCTAGCCGGAATCAGTGGGCATTGCCATTCGTCGGCAAGCTCACAACGAAACGAGTTCCTCCTCCGTGAGGGCACTCCACCTCAATCCGCCCCCCATGGAGGTCCACGATGTGCCGGCTGATGTACAATCCCAGGCCCATGCCCCCGGCATAGCTGCCATCGTCGACCTGGTAGAACCGCTCGAAGATGCGGGTCTGGATTTCCGAAGGGATGCCGATACCGTGGTCCCTCACCGAGACCTTCACCGCCCCGGGCTCCGGGATCGACAGTTCGACTTCGATGTCGCCACCCCCAGGGCTGTATTTTACGGCATTGTCGACCAGGTTCGTCACCACCTGCTCCAGCCGGATGGGATCGACCGAGGCCCACGCCGAAGAGGGGGCGCGCAGGATCAGGTTATGCTTGGATGTGGATGCCTGGGCGTTGGCCACCACTCCTGCCACCAGGTTGGATAGATCCGCCTGCTCCCGATGGAGCACCAGGCGCCCGGCCTGGATACGGGCTACGTCCAGCAGCTGAACCACTAGCCGCGTTAGCTTTTCGGACTGAAGATCGATCACCTCCAGGGCCCGATGGAGGCGGAGCGGGTCCGGCGTGCCCTCCTTCTGCAGATGGCGAATGGTGACCTGAGCGAAGCCTCGAAGGCTCGTGATGGGAGTCTTCAACTCGTGAGCGGCTACCGAGAGGAACTCGTCGCGGGCCCGGATCGCCTCCTGGGCCTCCTGATATAGGCGAGCATTGTCCACCGCCAGAGCGCAGCGGCGGGCCAGATCTTGAGCCAGAGCCAGATCGGCCTGGCCGTATACCCGTCCCGACGGGCCGGTGGCGAGGAGCATGGCGCCGAGGGTTCGGCCACCGGTGCTCAAAGGGACCGCCATGGAGGAATTAAGCTCCATGTCTCGCACCACGATCCGGAGGAACTCGTCGAAGACGCCTCCCGAGACCAGCAACTCCTCCGAAACCTTCTCCATCAGCCACGGCTCGCCGGTCCGCATCACCGCCGCCAGGGGGTGGCACTGCCCCTTCTCCAGAGGATAGCGGCGGTGAAGATCCCGCAACAGCTGCTCCTTGACGGGATCGGCGTGGGCCACAACTACCCGGTGGGGGGTTCCCTCCTCATCGATGACGCCGACGACGCACCAATCAGCCACCCGAGGCACCACCAATCGGGCGACGCTAGCCAGGGTGGTCTGGTAGTCCAGAGAGGAGGAGAGAACGCCGCTCGCTTCAGCCAGGAAGCGGAGGGCATCCTCCGCTCGCTCCTGCTCCGCCGTACGGGCAGCCAGACGGTCGCGCATCTCGCCGAAGACATCGGCCAGTCGCGCCACCTCGGTGATGCCGCTCCGGGGCAGCGGCGCCTCCAGATCCCCCGCACCCAGCCGCTCCACCGCCCGACTCAGGGAGCCCAACGGCGCGATGAGGAAACCGGCTATAACGGCTCCGGCCGCGAGGCCGAGGGCGAGGACCAACAGCACAATCAGGGAGGCCAGGTCGCGCCCTGCGAGGACGCCGGCCAGTGCCGAGGCTCGTGGATGCTGCACTACCACGCCCCAATCCAAACCCGGCACTCGGGCGTATCCCGCTATCTTTTCACCACGCTCGGCCACGTAGTCCACCGCTCCCGGCTCCATCTGGCCGGCACTCATGGCGGCTACCGGCGGGATGGCCGACAGATCCTCCAGATAGTTCACAGTAGCCGTCCGTGAACCGGCCAGCACGACACCCTTGCCGCTGTCTACCAGGAACGCCTCCTCGTCAGCGCTGAGGATCGCTGCGCTGAGGAGGCCGGACAGGTGCGTCGCGTCGATGCCGGCGGCTATCGAGCCGGCGAAGCGTCCCGATTGGTCGAAGAGCGGTGCCCAGTACACGATCACGGACCCCCGCGCAGAGGCCGGCTGGAGGGCAACCGCCGACCCGGCTTGTACGCTGTGGCCGGCTGCGAGGTCTGGGAAGCCGGGCATGCCTCTGAGGAGAAGGGCAAGGTCGAGATCGCCGCTGCGAGCCAACTCGTTGCCGAATGGGTCGAGGGTAACGAAACCGGCAGCGCTGGGGGCGGCGGAGTCGAGGCTGCGCAAGAGACCCCGTTGAGCCTCCGGTTTCATGTTCAGCAGACCCGGGTAAGCCGCGAGGACTTCCACCATGGATCGACGCTGGCTCACCCGATCGGCGACGCGATGAGCCAGCGCGCCGGCCTCGTCTCTCTCCTGGACCAGGACCTGAGACTCCGCCTGGCGCTCGCTGTACTCGGCCCCAGCAGCCACAATCAACAGCAGGGGAATGGCGGTGGCAGCCGCCAGGGAAAGGGCCAGCCGGGCCCTGAGGGAGGAGATGTCGATGCGGCTGAGACGGGGAGCCAGCCACGGAAGCAAGACCAGGATGGCCCCAAACCCGCCGAAGTAGGCGATGCCGGTCCAGGCAGCCTTACCGGCGTTAGGAAGCCCGAAGGCGTAAAAGGCGCCGGCAACGAGCCAGTAGCTGGCCAGAACCGCAAGGCGTGGGGCCTGGGGCCGGATCTGGGTGACAACCAGGGCAAGTCCGCCGGACAGAAAGATCGCCCCGTACCAGCCCAGATAGGGGCGAGGCACATCGTAGAGTGGATCGCTGTACAACTGAGGAGCCACGAGGAAGAGAAGACCGTTGATGGCGGTAGCGGCACCGATCGCGAGGGCAAACAGATCGCCCCTCCCCTTGGTTTGCGCCGGTTCCCGAGGAGAAGCCAGGAGCGGGGCCAGGGATGTAGCCAGGGCCAGCAGGGTGTACTCGACGGTTCCGGTCCAGATGCCGCTCTCGACGAAACCGCCGGCGAGAGCCAGCAGCGCGGCAGCGCCCAGCAAGTGGGCCACGACGTTGATCGCCCCTCGGGCTCTCACCGTCGCTACCCCTAGAAGGGCTGCACCGGCCAGAATCATGAGCCCGCCCGACCAGGGAAGGTAGGGCTTCAGCGCGGCGTACTCAGGGATGCGGTACTGGTGGGGAGCCACCACCATCAGGATCCCCGTGATGGCGCAGAAGACACCCATCACCCATTGAAGCGTGCCGATCCTCATGTCTCGCAACGCACTCACTCCCCTAGCCGCGCCCACCCGACCAGGCGCGTAATGGGCCAAGCCGGTCAGAGCATGCCCTTCCGGGGAACACATTAGGGATCAAGACAGGTCAGATCAGATCCCCCGGTCACTCTTCCCGAGGGATGCCGCAGAAGAAGTAGTCGCTTACAGGTTATCCCACTGCTGCCGGGTGCGGCGCAGGATTCCGGGCAAGCTGCATCCATGGCACAAACGCCTGTAGTGGCCGGCGTCTCTGCCGGCCAGGTAGCTCGTCGGATACCGCCACAGTACGAGGTACCAGGGCGGGCAGGGACG
>JAJZQR010000283.1 GCA_021806765.1 Chloroflexota bacterium
CCGAACGGGATTAGGGTGGCTCGCGATATACAGTTGGAGGAACCGGAGGTGCTCCGAGGTGGTACGGAAGCCGCATGGCCCTGCCAGATGGGGAAAAACGTGAGCGTGAGAATCGACGATCACTGTTAACTCCCTGAAGAAAGATTTCGCCGGTCGCCGGACAAGAACCATTGACACCACCCACAACGATAGGTATTATGATCCTAACAATAAGCAGGAGTCAACATCATGGTGCTGGAGCGGCAGCAGCCCGTTCCCCTCTACTACCAACTGGAGCTCCACCTGCGGGAAGCCATCGAGTCCGGAAGGTTCCTCCCAGGTGAGCAGATGCCTCCCGAGAACGAGTTGAGCCGTCTGTACGGCGTCAGCCGCGTCACCGTTCGCGAGGCGTTGCGCCGCTTGGAGGAAGACGGCATGCTCTCCAGAACGCCACGCAGGGGCACCATCGTCCTCCCTCAAGCTATCGAGGGCCGCAAGATCGAGCGCAATCCCGCGCGTCTGTTCGCCTTCGAGGAGGAGATCCTGCGCCACGGCTTCACGCCCAGGGTCGAAGTGCTCTCCGTGGAGCGTTCGCCCGCCCCCGATCGGATCGCGGCGCTACTGCAAGTCAGTCCAGGCACCGAGTTGACGAAGGCTCGTCGCCTCGGTTGGGCTGGCGAGACCCCTCTGTGGGTGGAGTCCAGGTATTTCCCAACGCGCACCGCGGAATCGGTGACCCCCGAGGACCTGTCCCGGACCTCAGTGACCACCTTCCTCAATGCGGTGGTGGGGCTCAAGATCGCTGGCACCCGGCTCCGGATCACCGCGGGCACGGCCTCCGCCAACCAGGCGAAGCTTTTGCACATCAAGCCCGGGGAGCCGGTGCTCATTAACGAGTTTGCCTTCTACGACACCGCCGGACATCCGGTCGAGGCGGCCCGGGCGGTCTACCGTGCCGACCGCTACGCGTTCACTTTCGAGGCATCGTCTTCTTCCCCTTCCGGAGAGATTGCTCTCCGTTCATCGGGCGGCGTTCCTCAGGAACTCTGACGGATAAGTGACGGCCAATCCAGTACGTTGCAGTGTATCCAAAGATGCAGACGAGGTCTAGACGGAAGAGGTTGTCCACTTCAGGAGTGACAGCTGCTAGGTCCTTCCGGACAACCTACTCAATGAGAAGAAGCTCTCATGCGAAGGAGCCAGCGATGACACCCGAAGAACGATTGACAGTCCAAGGCTTGGCGTTGCCGACTCCGCCGGCACCCGTGGCAAACTACGTCCGCGCGGTGCGGACAGGCAACTTGGTCTTCCTGTCCGGACACGGACCCGACCGCGAGAATGGCCCCAAATGGAAGGGCAAGGTCGGCCGGGAACTCGATCTGGACCAGGCGCGCAGCGCTGCCCAGTCGGCCATGTTGAACCTGTTAGCATCGCTAAAGACCGAAATCGGAGAGCTATCCAGGGTGCGACGCGTCGTCAAGTTGCTGGGCATGGTGAACTGCATGCCGGACTTCGGTGCCCAGCCTCAGGTGATCAACGGAGCCTCGGATCTCCTGGTGGACCTGTTCGGTGACCGCGGCCGCCACGCCCGTTCCGCCGTAGGCATGGCGGCCCTGCCCAACAACATCCCGGTGGAGATAGAGATGATCGTGGAAGTCGAGTAGGGCTGCTCACGACCAATTGCCCGGCCGTGTCCGTATCAGTAGAGAACCTCGAGTCATACCAGGAGCCTTAGCAACTCGGGCGGCAATAGACAGCAGCACGGTGGAGAGGTGCTCCAGCAATGTGGCGAGCTTGCGAATGAGACAGGTTGACACCAAGCATGACCACGTAGCGGTCTGCGGTGTAGCTGGAATCGATGTGCCAGCGCCCGCTACTCACGACGAAGGGGCGTACCTTTCCTTCGGTGACGGCCAACCGCCCGTAGGTCAAGACTTTGACCTTCCCGTGCAGGTGCTGGATGTCTTCCACTCCGCGTCCTGCCGCGCCACCCTGGTCCAGTCCAATGGTAAGTTGACGCTGGATCGCCGTCGGATGCTCGATACCTCGCCCTCGCTGTACCTAAGCCCGGGCTGGATCGATCTCCATGCCCACGTCTACCACGGTGTTACCGCGCTGAGCGTTCACCCGGACGCGGTAGGCCTGGTGAGAGGAGTGCACCTTATTGCCGACGCGGGCAGCGCGGGTGAGGCGACCCTGCAGGGACTGATCGAGTACGTGATGCCCTCGGTCCGGACCCGGTTGCGTGCCTGGCTGAACATCAGTCCGGTCGGGCTGGTAACGATGCGTGAGTACTACGACCTGTCGCTACTCGACCCGGAGCGAACCTGCGCGGCGGCTCTCGAGCACCGTCCGGAAGTGTGCGGGATCAAAGTGCGCGTTAGCGGGCTCATCGTGGGCGGTCTCGGCCTCGAGCCATTGAAGCTGGCACGTCTGGCCGCGCGCGCGGCCGGTTTGCCGCTGCTCGTGCACATCGGAGAGCCCCCACCCCTGATTGAGGAGGTGCTGGACCTCCTTGATGCCGGCGACGTCGTGAGCCATTGCTACCATGGGAAGTTCGGATGTCCGTGGCGGTCTGATGGGCAGCCAGGTCACGCGCTCCGCGGGGCGCTCGAGCGCGGCGTGCTGCTGGATGTGGCGCACGGCGCAGCAAGCTTCAGCTTTAGCGTGGCGGAGCGGGCTATCGCAGCAGGCTACCCGCCGTACAGCATCAGCACCGACCTGCATGTCCGCAACTGGCATGGCCCCGTCTTCGATCTCCCGATGACCATGTCCAAACTGCTGGCTGTAGGAATGCCGCTGTTGGAGGTGGTCCGCGCGGTGACAGAGAGCCCGGCACGCGTGCTGGGCGAGGAAGACTGGTGCAGCTTAGACGGCGTGCTCACGCAGGCTACCCTCTTCCGCATCGCCGAGGGCGGGGAGGGAAGAGCGGCAAGAGATTCGACCGGCGAGGAGCGGGTCCTGGAGCGATGGGTCGAGCCCGTTGGCGTGATCACTTCAGCCGGGATGGAGTGGTTGATCGACGAGCCGCCCGTCCGCGATCGGTAGCCCTCGAACCCGGGTCCGTCCGCCTGAGGCGGCGGGTGGCGCGAACCCGGAGCATCGTACAGCCGCCAAAAGTGGAGGAGATGCCAGTCATGGTTACCCGAAGGTTGTTCCCAGTTCTGGCCGCGGTGGTCTTGCTGGCGGCGAGTGCCTGCTCGGGCAACAGTGTCCCCGGCGGCAACCAGCCCGCACCGGCTAGCGGCAGCCAGCCGGCGGCAGCCGCCAAGCCGGCAGCGGCTCAGCCAACCGCGGCTACCGGCGCCACGCAGGCCATCAAGACCCTGACCGTGGCGCAATCTGCCGACGCGAGCACGCTGGACCCTCAGAAGCAGGGCAAGATGCCGGACATGAACATACTAATCAACATGTTCGACACGCTGGTGACGCTAGACGCCAAGAACCAGCTCGCACCCGGCCTTGCCACGGAGTGGAAGGTGGTAGACCCGACGACGTGGGAGTTTAAGCTTCGGCAGGGCGTAAAGTTCCACGATGGCGAGCCATTCAATGCGGAGGCGGCGAAGTTCAGCATCGAGCGCCTCATCAACCCGGCCACCAAGTCGCCGATCGTAGAGCTTTCCTACGTGAAAGAGGTCAAAGTAGTCGACGAGTACACCATTCAACTCCTGCTCAAGGCACCGGACCCGATCATTCCGAACAAGCTGACCCTCTTCGGTGGCGTCATGGTGCCGCCTCAGTACATCAAGGAAAAGGGTGACGAATACTTCAGCCAGCACCCGGTTGGCACCGGACCCTTCAAGTTCGTCTCTTGGCAGAAGGACAACCAGGTGGTCATGGAAGCCAACCCGGACTATTGGGGCGGCAAGCCGAAGGTCGACAGGCTCGTCTTCCGCGCGATCCCGAACGCCGCCGATACGCTCGCGGCCCTGCGCACCGGCGAAGTCGACATCGCCGCGAACATCACGGCTGATGCAGCGGACCAGCTCCAGGGGGTTTCCGACCGCAAGGTCGTCTCAGGTCCTGGCATCCGTACCTACTACCTGGAGATCGATACGCGTCAGGCCGGCCCGCTGGCAGACAAGCGCGTTCGTCAGGCGATGAACTATGCGGTCGACGTAGACACTCTCGTGAAGACCGTCCTGGGCGGCCACGCACGCCGCGTCGCCACCCTCGTCCCGCAAGAGAACTTCGGCTACAACTCGCAGGTTCAGCCGTACACCTATGACCCTGCCAAGGCGAAACAGTTGCTCGCGGACGCCGGTTTCCCGAACGGTTTTGAGACGACACTGGATGCTCAGAGCATCGACAAGGGCGTTGCCGAGGCAATCTCCGGGCAACTGGCCAAAGTCGGCATCCAGGCCAAGGTGAACCTCATGGAATCGGGGACCTTCACCACGAAGCTACTCGCCGGAGAGTTGGGTCCGCTCTACTATATCGGCAACACGGCCTGGACCCTGGACGCCGAGAGCAACTTCCAGTCCTACCTGAAGAGTGATCGACGCTACAACCGTTGGAAGAACGCACAGGCAGACCAGTTGGTCACCACGGAAGAGACCAGCGTCAGGCCCGAGGAGCGGAAGGCGGCCTTCGACCAGCTCCAGACGCTACTGAAGGACGAGGCGCCGTTCCTGTATCTCTTCCAGATGGACAATATCTACGGCATGACCCCGCGCGTCACCTGGACGCCCAATCCCATCGGCCTCCTGAAGATGAAGGACGCTGCGGTCAACTAGCCGATCGGCCATAAGCCGTCAGCGATCAGCCGATGGCTGATCGCTGACGGCCGATGGCTTCCCAGGGGGTGAATTAGGTCCGTGTGGACGTACATTGCTCAGCGGCTCTTGTATTCGGTCTTCGTTCTCCTCGGTGTTGCCACCGTCGTGTTCTTTCTCGTGCGGCTGACCGGTGACCCGGTGCGGCTCATGCTGCCGCCTGACGCTACCTTGGCGCAGGAAACTGCGCTCCGCCGCTCACTTGGGCTGGATGCCCCTCTCCCCGTCCAGTACGGCAACTTCATACTCAGCGTCGCGCGCCTGGACTTCGGCGAGTCGCTCCGCTACGGGCAACCGGCAGCAGCCCTGATTCTGGAACGCTACCCGGCCACGCTCCAGCTCGCCGGTGCGGCCCTGCTCTTCTCACTGGTCGTTGCCCTGCCTGCCGGCGTGCTGGCCGCAACGCAGCGCGGCACGGTAATGGATGGCGTTGTCATGGTCATGGCGCTCATCGGCCAGTCGTCGCCGGTGTTCTTCACAGGCATACTGCTGATCCTGCTGTTTGCGGTTAACCTCCGGCTGTTGCCATCGGGCGGCTTCGGAGATCTCCAACATCTGATCCTACCGGCGGCTGCGCTTGGCATGTACCTGATGTCCACGGTGGCACGGCTCACCCGTTCCTCCATGCTCGAGGTGCTGCATGAAGACTACCTGCGCACGGCGCACGCAAAAGGGCTGTCCGCTGCCACCGTCATGGTCCGGCATGCTCTCCGCAACGCTATGCTGCCGGTGATCACCGTGATCGGGCTCGAGACTGGCGCCCTTCTCGGTGGCTCAATCGTAACCGAGACTGTGTTCGCCTGGCCGGGGGTCGGCCAGCTCGTCGTGCAGGCGATTACCTACCGCGATTACCCGTTGGTGCAGGCGGCCGTCCTGGTGCTCGCCACGACTTTCGTCCTGGTGAACCTTCTGGTGGACGTGTCCTACTCGATCCTGGACCCCCGTATTCGCTACCGATGACGGAGTCATTGATGCACGTGCAAGCAGTGAAGCCCGAGCAGGCGTCCAGTCCCTTACGCAGGGCGCGCCGGATGCCCGCCCTGACCGTTCAGGCAACGCTGGCGTCGGCCGTCATACTGTTGCTGCTCGTTGCGGCGCTCTTTGCCCCGCTACTCGCGCCCTATGACCCGGCAGCGCAAGATCTCATGGTTCGCCTGATGCCTCCCGCGTGGCTGGCCGGCGGGAGCTCGGCCCATTGGCTGGGGACAGACTCCCTTGGGCGGGATATCTTGAGCCGAATCATCTTCGGTAGCCGCGTTTCCATGTCCGTCGGCGTCGTGGCTGTCTTGATCTCCGGCACTTTCGGCACCACTGTCGGAATCGTCGGCGGCTACTTCGGCCGGTTGCTTGACCAGATACTTATGCGGCTGGCGGATATTCAGCTAGCCTTCCCGTCGATGCTGCTGGCTCTCGCGATCCTGGCCGTCCTGGGTCCGGGCTTCGTCAACCTTCTCCTGGTTCTCGGCCTCACCGGCTGGGTAACCTATGCGCGTGTCGTCCGTGCCCAGGTGCTTAGCCTGCGCGAGCGGGAGTACGTGGTGGCCGCGCGGGCGCTCGGGGCATGGGACGCCTCCATTCTTCTGCGCCATATCCTGCCGAACGCTGTCGCACCGCTGATCGTTGTGGGCACCCTCCAGGTAGCTTCCGTCATCATCGCCGAGGCATCACTCAGTTTCCTGGGCGTTGGGGTGCCGGTCGACACCGTAAGCTGGGGGGCCATGCTGAGCGACGGGCAACTCTTCCTCGCGAAGGCTTGGTGGATCGCGGTGTTCCCCGGCATCGCCATCATGATGGCGGTACTTTCAGTGAACCTGTTGGGCGACTACCTGCGCGACGTGCTGGACCCTAGAGTGCGCAAGAACTAATAGTTGAAGGACTGAAGTCGTGGATGATTACTTCGCGACCAGCTACAAGTGTGACCGGTGCTCCGCCGAGTACGACCTCACCCGGCCGCTCAACACCTGTGCCAAGTGCGGTGGGTTGCTCGAGGTCCAGTACGACCTGGCCGGTATGCGGACCCACCTGGACCGTCGACGATTCCACGCCGACGACCATAGCCTCTGGCGCTGGCGGGCCTTCCTGCCCCTGCCGCCCGACGCAAGCGTGGTTTCGCTCGGCGAGGGTGGAACCCCTCTAGTCCCTTCCCTGTACGCCGGTCCTCGCCTCGGCCTCCGGCATCTGTACTTTAAGAACGACACGGTTATGCCGACGGGCAGCTTCAAGGACCGAGGCTTCAGC
>JAJZQR010000284.1 GCA_021806765.1 Chloroflexota bacterium
CATGGTCAGCCCAACAATACTGACTCCCCGATAGGCACGAAATCCCGGGTGGGTCTGAAAAGCAAGTGGTGGACCATGGACAAGCCATTCTGCCCTTCTCAGGCAGAACGAGAAGCCGCCAGCAACCCGGTGGCAGTTGATCGAGGTCCCGTTATCCCTTATCCTGAAAGCTCCAAGTCTCGACTTTCCACTCGACCGGTCGGGTAGTTCTACGGCGAGAGGGGCGAAGACTCGCTCCCCGGCTTCCCCATCGGCTCGTCGGCCTGGGGCCATTCTTCACTCTCAGAAACCGAGGATAGGATCTTGAGATCAAGCAGGTTGATGCTGTGCCTGGGTACGGCAATGGGATTGCTGACGTCATCAGTAGCGCTATCTCCTGTGGCGCAGGCTGCTCCTTCTGGGGCTCCCGCATCGGGCATGTCGGCGCAGGCAGGTCCAACGCCGCCGCCCCTGATGCTGGCCACCAGCGGTGAGCGGAGCTACACGGTGAAGCCGGGCGACACCCTGTTCTCCATATCCCGTGCCTTCGGGGTTACCACCACGGCCATCATGGATGCCAACGGCCTGCAGGATTCCAACCGGCTGGTGGCAGGAATGACGCTTACCATACCGAGCAGCCAGTCCGCGGTGGCAACGCCAGCCAGCGCTCCCACACAAAACTCCGCGCCCCCTCCTCCGCCCACGGCTACCCCTGCGACCCCTCCGCCGGCCGCCACCCCTGCGCCGGCAGCCTCTCCGGCGCCTGCTTCCCCGACGCCCCAGGGACCCGCTCCCGCCCAGCCCCAAGCCCAGCCCGCCTCGACCAAGGATCCCCTCTACTTCGAGCAGACGGGGTTCCGGGTGGCCAACGACCAGTTCTGGGATTACTTCAACAAGCGGGGCGGGCTGCGCACCTTCGGATATCCCATCTCCAAAGAGTTCCTGCTGTTCGGCTTCCGGGTACAGTTCTTCCAGCGGGAGATCATGCAGCTCAACCCGGACGGTTCCGTGGCCACCATGAACCTGCTGGACGATGGGCTGATGCCCTACACCCGCATCAACTTCTCTACCTTCCCCGGACCCGACGGCGGCATGGCCTCGGCTGCCCCCAAAGCGGGGACCGACGGCTACCTGGACAAGATGCTGGCCTGGATGAAGGATAAGGTGCCCGACCAGTGGAACGGGATGCAGGTGAACTTCTGGAAGACCTTCAACGAGACCGTTCGTTACGAGGACGCTTACCCGGATAAGAAGATGGATCCCGGGATCATGCCGGCCATCAACCTGGAGTTGTGGGGGGCTCCCACCAGTGCACCGGCCTACGATCCCAACAACAAGAACTTCGTCTACCTCCGCTTTCAGCGGGGGATCATGCACTACGACAAGACCAACGGCACCACCCAGGGGCTGTTGCTGGGCGACTATCTGAAATCGATCATCACCGGCATCGGTCTGCCGCCGGACCTGGACGAGCAGGCCAAGGGCTCTCGCTTCTATCGGCAGTACAATCCCCTGGCTGCCAACGGCCTGAACCGGCCCAATGACCTGCTCGGGACCGACATGAGGGGAGCCTTTGGTCGGAATGGGCTGGTGGTGTTGGATCCGGGTCACGGCGGCACCCAGATCGGGACGGCCCATGCCTTCCCCGGAGGTCCAGTCTTAGTGGAGAAGGATCTCAACTTGAAGGCGGCGCTGAAGGTGGCGGACCTGCTGCGGCAGGGTGGCAGGCAGGTGCTGCTCACTCGAACCGCGGATACCCAGGTGAACAATCCCCCCAGGGACGTTACGGGGAACGGCAGCATATCCCTGGACGACGACCTGGAGGCCCGGGTGGACATTGCCAACAATGCCGGGGCCGATCTGTTCCTCTCCATCCACATGAATGGCAACAACAACGGTGATCTGCACGGGTCCGAGGTGTACTACAACGCCATGAGACCCTTCACCGATAAGAACAAGAAGTTCGCACAGATGGTGCTGGACGGTCTTATGGCCAGCACCAAGGCGGCGGGCTTCACCCTGACCAATCGCGGCATCAAGCTGGATGAGAACGCCGTGGGGAAGGGCAATGCCTTCTATCTTCTCGGCCCCAGCGACGACGACCATCCCAGGGCCACCCAGATGGTTGGTGCCCTGGCGGAGGGAGCTTTCCTCACCAACGATGGGGATGCATCCATGCTGAAGCAGGATAAGTTCCTGGACGCCATGGCCGCCGGTTACGCCCAGGCGATCCAACAGTGGTTCCAGTCGATGGGTAAGTAGGGTCAGGGTATCTTCCCTCTCGATACCGCCTGGCAGTAGAATGGCATCGGGATCCGGATTCCTCGGCGTCCATCGTCTGTTGCCTTGTGCCTTCTGCCTTGTGGCTGTGCTCGAGGTGCTGCGGGATGGGGGAAGGACGCATCGAGATCGGCTACCGGCGAAGCTGTGACTGCCCGCCGAACCATCTGAACTGCCTGGACGCCAGGGAGTGGATGAAGGCGCAGATCGGCGTCTGGCAGTTCTACTACGAGGGGCGGGACCTGCGGGATAAGGCGGCCCACCCGGCCACCTTCCCCATCGCCCTAGCGAAGAGGGTGATCGAGCTGTTCACCCACCGGGGCGAGTTGGTCCTGGATCCCTTCGTGGGGAGCGGGACCACGCTGGTGGCGGCGCGGGATCTGGAACGCAACGCTGTGGGGTTCGACCTGAGGCAGGAGTACGTGGATCTCTCCCTGAGCCGGTTGCTGCCGGTGGGAGAGGGGGAGCGCTCCCAACAGCTTTGCCTGTGCGAGGATGCCCGCCGCGTTCCAGAGTACCTGCCGGACGAGACCGTCAGCCTGATCTTCACCTCTCCTCCCTACGCCAACCTGCTTAACCGGCGCAGGCGGAACAAGAGCAGGCGTGGGGATCTCAGAAAGAACAGCCAGTACCTGAAGGTGGAGCAGTATTCGCAGGACCCTCGAGACCTGGGAATACTGGAGTTGGAAGCCTACTGCCGGGAGATGGGGGGCATTTTCGCGGGGCTCTTGTCCCTGCTGCGACCCCAGGCCCACTGCATGGTCAACGTTCCCGATATGTGGTGGGAGAACCGGAGGGTGACCATCCACCTGTCGCTGATCGAGGTCCTCCGTCGGGTAGGCTACGAACTGCGCAACATCGTCATCTGGGATCGCACCAACATCGTGAATAGGGTCGGCATTTTCGGCTGGCCCAGCAACTACATCACCATGGGGACCACCTTCGAGTACCTCTTGGACTTCTGGAAACCCTAGGAGGATAGATGCAGCGCGCTTTCCACTATATAGATGGAAACAGGGACCGATTCACTCGTGAGCTGCAGACCCTGGTGCAGCAACCATCCATCGCTGCCCAGGGCGTTGGGATGGAGGAGACCGCCTGGCTTGTGAAGGGGGCCCTGGCGCACATCCCCGGGTTCCTCTCCGGCTACACCGGCGAGGGGATGAAGACGGTGCTGCCCTGCGAGGCGATGGCGAAGCTGGACCTGCGGATGGTGGTGGACATGGACCCGGAGAAGATCCTGCTGGCGATGAAGGAGCATCTGAAGGCCCACGGCTTCGGTCACATCGAGGTGAAGCTGCTCTCCAGCGAGAAGGCGGGCAAGACGCCGGTGGATCACCCCTTCACTCAGTTGGTGGTGGAGACGGCCCGGGAGGTTTACGGCCAGGAACCGGTGGTGCTCCCATCCGCAGCGGGCTCGGGACCGATGTACCTCTTTCGCGAGGTGGGGCTGCCCTGCGTCAGCATCGGGGTGGGGTGGTCCTCCTCACAGAACCACGCGCCCAACGAGAGCATACGAATGGCGGACTACTGGGAGGGCGTGAAGCACATGATCGCGGTTATCTATGGGATGGCAAAGGCGGAACGGTAAAGGGGCCGGGGTGGGGTCGTCCCCGCGCCTCCCTGTCCCCGCGTCTCCCAGTCACCCCGTCTCCTCGAGGGTCTGGCGCGCGAGAGCTATGGCTGCCTCCCGATCGTCAGGGGCTATCTCGCCGTCCAGGACCGCATTCAGGAGCCGGTCCTTCACCAGCCCGATCCAGGGGCCGGGGGGACGCTGGAAGATCGCCATGAGTTCGTTGCCGTCCAGCGGGCTCTTGATCTTCTCGGTCTCCTCTTCCTCTCTCAGCCGCTGGACCCGCTCCTCCAGTTCCCTCACCAGCGTCATTCGGGCAGCCACCTTGGCTTCCCGCAGGCTGGTGATGTCGGCCCGGGAGAGTGCGAAGAGGAGGGGCAGCTCTTCTCCTGCCTCCCGCACGAAGCGCCGAACGGCCCCCACCGTCCAGTCGCTCTCGTACAGGTTGATCCTCTGGTGCATCCGCACCAGCTTGGTCACTCGCTCCACCAGCTCCGCATTGTAGCGGAAGCGCAGCAGCACCTGGCGGGCGATCTCGGCCCCCAGGATCTCGTGGCCGAAGAAGTGCACCTCCCCGTCTTCGACGCTCTTGGTGTTGGGCTTGGCGATGTCGTGGAGGACGGCGGCCCAGCGAAGGGTCAGGTCGGCCTCGGTGTTCTCCACCACCTGGAGGGTGTGCCGCCACACGTCCTTGTGGTGGTAATCCCCTCGCTGCTGAAGCCCTATCATGGGGAGCAACTCCGGGATCAGCTGATCCAGAAGGAAGCTGTTGTGAAGCAGCTTCAGTCCCTCCGCGGGTCTGGAGGAGAGAAGGATCTTGGTCATCTCGTCCGCCCTGCGCTCCCAGCTGATCTTCTGCAGGGTCTTCGCTCGGTGGATGATGGCGGCGTAGGTATCGCGCTCGATGTCGAAGCCCAGCTGGCAGGCGAAGCGGATGGCCCTCAGCATCCGCAGGGGGTCTTCCTTGAACCGCTCCTCGGCGCTCCCCACGGCCCGCAGGTAGCGGCCTGTGAGGTCGGAGCGGCCGCCGAAGGGGTCGATGATCGTCCCGTCGGGGGTCATGGCCATGGAGTTGATGGTGAAGTCCCGCCGGGCCAGGTCATCCTCCAGGGAGCGGATGAACTCCACCTCTGGCTTCCGGGTGTCTCGATACACCTCACCCCGGTAGGTGGTGATCTCCACACGCTTGTTGTCTATCACCGCCCCGATGGTCCCGAACTTCTCCCCGATCTTGTAGATGGTGACGTGGGTAGTGGGAGGCCACGGCTCCCGCAGGATGGCCTCCGTCTCCGGGGGCGGGGCATCGGTGGCGAAGTCCAGGTCCGGACTGGGCCGGCGCAGCAGCCGATCGCGCACGGAGCCGCCCACCAGATATAGCTCTTTGCCGGCCATTTCGAAGCGCTCGGCCAGGATCGGAAACAGTCGATTCATCGGCTACTTTACTGTCTGGCGTCGTGGGTTCTGGATGCAGAGCGCTCGCCGCCCGGCTCGGGTTCCTCTGGACCGAAGGCGGTCTCGGGTACGCCAAAGCCCGAGCGCTCCAGGGCCAGGGCCAGTTCCCTCTGTCGCAGGGCCGTAGTCAGATCTCCCCGGGTCTTCTCCATGATGCCCCGAACCGAATCGGTGGTGCGTCGCAGCCCGCCGGTCAGGGCATCGGGGAAGTCAATGGTGACCAGGATGCTGTAGATGTCGTCCATGATCCGCAGGATCTCCTCGGAGCGGTCCATCTCGCCCAGCCGCAGCCTGTCCAGGATGTAGCGGCGCAGTTCGCCTACCGATTCCCCCATGCCGTTCAGGTAGGCCGCGGGCTCCACTCCCAACTCTTGCCGGGCGGGTATCGGCTCCCGATTGATGAGGGCGTAGGTTATGGCGGCCTCGGCCAACTCCTTTTGCGAGTCCTGGACGTATCCGGCGAAGCGCAGATCGGGATGATTCTGGAGGTCGGCCGAGATCTGGTCGCTGATGGCCTTGGCCTTGTTCCGCAACTCCCGGGCCTTGTCGTTCTCCCCTCGATGCACCGCCCGAATGCTGAGAGAGCAGGATCGGGTTAGCTCCCGCGAGGCCGCCAACGCCTTCTCCCTGGCTGCGCTCTTCATCTCCAGTTCTCGGATCAGGTCGCTGCCCATCTCTTCCAAGTGTGCCATCGACTTCTGCTATCGCCTCCAGTCCCTAGGATCTCCCCTGCCTACGGGGAGGCCGCGTGATCACGAATTGTACCATGGATCAGCGGCCTGGCGGCGGTCCGCAACTTGCGCCAATTACCTCAACCAGGGTGATGTCAAGGAGTATCCCGTATGGCCGAACAGATCGAACAATTCGAGTTCCCGGCCTTCATCAAGAACCTTCCCGAGGCGGATATCCCCTATGCCGGGCTTCAGGGACGAGCGCTGCGGGGCGACCGCGTGCTGGCGGTGTTCAACGAGGCAGACGTGGAGGTGGACGTCGTAGAACACTCCCACGGTGACCAATGGGGCATAGTGCTGGAGGGTCGTGTCGACTACATCGTGGCGGGCCAGACTCAGCACTATTACGCAGGGGATACCTACTTTATCCCCGCGGGAGTCCCACACGGTGTCAAGTTCTACCCCGGCTCGCGGTCGGTGGACTTCTTCTCCGACCCGGACCGCTACGGAATGAAGTCGCAGAGGTAGTGCCCGAAAGCGGGCGAACTGGGGGACTCGCGGGAATCGAGCGGTGCCTGGTCTGCCGGTTGCAGTCGGTTGGCGGGCAAGATCACCGCTTACTGCCCCGTGCCTGCCCGGCGACGAGTGTGCTACACTCTGCGCGCCACTCCATCGACTCCGAGTGCATATCTCGGCCAGGTCACTGTTTACAGTTCCTTTTGTGGGCCTTCTACTTCGCCGGCAACGGTCGATGGTCGGGCTACGCGGTCACATCCCTGCTGGCGGCTGGGACCAAGGAGGAGGTGGGATTGGTCGTCGGGATGATGGGCCTCTACCTGGCCATCACCAGGCGTTCCCGTACCCCCTTCTTCGTCGCCGTAGCGGGAGTGGTGACCTCCTTGGTGGCCGTCCTGGTCGTCATACCGGCCTTCAACCCCACCCGATCCTCCCCCTACGCCGGATACTACAGCTACCTGGGCAGTAACATGG
>JAJZQR010000285.1 GCA_021806765.1 Chloroflexota bacterium
ACGGGTCATCTTGACCGCCCTGAAGCTCCGCCACCTGGTGGTCATTCCATCCCTGGCCGGCCTGCTCCCGGCCAACGCCTGAGATCATGCACATTTTGCGATCAATCCCATCGGTTAGACACTAATGGCCTCCACGGGGGTTAGCCTCGATGCCCTCCACGCCGGGTAAAGCCCGGAGGCGACCGAAGCGAGCAGTGCCAGGGAGAGCGCCGCCGCGGCGACGCCCGGGTCGAAGCCCACGGGAAGGCCCGAGCCGTTGAAAAAGGCCGTGAACTCGTTGGGCGAGATGTAGGGGGAGGCGATCCAGGCGAAGGCTTGCCCCGCGGCCAGGCCGACGACACCGCCGATCAGCCCGTAGATGCCGGATTCGACGAGGAACAGGGTGAAGATGGTGCGTCTCTTGGCTCCGATGGCCTGGAGAATCCCTATCTCCCGCCTCCTCTCGTAAACCGCGGTCGTCATGGTGTTAACGATGCTGAAGGCCGCCGCCAGCAGGCCCACAGTGGCGATGAGCTGAAGGGTCAGACTCACGGTCCCGACGATGGAGAGGACCGACTTCAGGAGCTGTTTATCGGAGGTCACGGCGACGTTGGCGGTATCCTGGATCTTCTGCACATACTGGTCGATTCTGGAAATGTCGTCGACCTTTACCGCCAGGAAGGAGACGTTGCCTCCCACGCTATAGAGCCGCTGCACCACGGAGAGGGGCACGAACACCGTGGTGTCGTCCTTGCCCCCCGTCTCCTTGAGCACCCCCTTGATGGGAAACTGCTCCCCCCGAATGGTCAGCTCGTCCGAGTTTCCCAGCTTGAACTGCTGGGCGATGGCCGATCCCACGACCACGGCCCTCTCGTCGGCTGATGCGAGGTAGCCGCCCTGCTGGACCTCCCAGCCCTTGAGCGCCCTCATCCCCTCGGGAACGATGCCGAGGACGGAGACAGGATTGTTGTTGATGGCCGTGCGCTCGGTGAGGTAGGGGGAAACCGTGAGCCCCGAAATGGCGGAGATCTTGGCGACGGTGTCCGAAGGTATCGCCTCGGGTAGCTGCTCCCCGGTGAGGACGGAGATCTGCTCGTAGGCGCACCAGCCCCTGGGGGTGACGACCAGGTTCGCGCCCAGGTCGCTGGATTGGCGCCTGATCTCGTTGTCCAGGCTTCGACCGATGGCCAGGAGGGTCACGAGGGAGGCTATCCCGATGGTTATTCCGAGCAGGGTGAGGATGAACCTTCCCCGCCTGCGGGTGATGTTGCTCTGCACTAGCTTCCACAGTGTCACGGTACTTGCTCCTTTAGAAGGTGAGGTGTTTCAGGACGTCCACCTTCGTGGGGACGAAGAGCGGCTGGCCCTGCGGGGTCTTGGTGAAGCTCCCGGTGAGGTTCACCTCATCCCAGACCTGGGGCGCCGGGGAGTCGGACTGAACAGCGGGGATCGGACTTTATGGGATCGGGGCTGGCCATGATGGTGGTCGGCCTGCTGGACGTGCTAGCCGACAGAAGGCTCAGCCCAATCGCCCCCACCGCCAGGCACGTGCCTAAGACGGAGGCGAGGGCAACCAGGATGGGGATCGACGGACGGGTCTCTGTCCTGGAGGGCCTGGAGGGCCGATCATCCGTGTTCTCGACAGATCTGCCGCCAGCCCCGAGCCTACCAGGTTTGCGCTTGTCTTGGTTCTGGTTCCGTTGGATCCTAGCGCCGCCCGGCATCTACCAACCTCGCTCCTAATACGCGGGATAGTCGGGGATCGTATTGGGAGTTGCACGCGATGCACCAGAACTGCAGTCAGAACGGCTTCCCAATCGACCAGATGGGGCCGCAGGCCACCGGCGCGAAGGAGATAATTACACCTGCAGTCTCTAGGAACAGCAGCCCGATCAGCGACGACGCGGCGATGCTGCAAGCAGCCAGGCATGAGCGCGGCTTACCAACCAGCGGTTGGTGGATGGCGAGGAGCCGTTCGATGCGAGACTCAATCGACCCACCCGCCCCGACGAGGGGTTGTGTTGGCTGGAGCATCGGCCCACTTGGTGCACACTGCCAGACTTTCGCCAGCGCGCTGGCGAGGGTCAGCGGACGCCCCGTCACGCCGACGGCAAGCTCGTCGCAAGCGAGTTCCTTCTCATGCTGAAGCTGGCGGTACGCTGCCCAGCTCGCCGGGAGGTACCAGAAGGCGTCGCGGAGGACCGTTGCCAACCAGATCACGAGATAGTCGTATCGCGCCACGTGGCCCAGCTCGTGACAGAGCACCGCCTCCAGTTCGTGGTGATCGAGGTTCTCGACCATCCAACTCGAGATGAGTATGGTCGGCCTGCTTAGACCGACGGTGAGCGCCAGCGGCCGCTGGTAGACAAATAGCCGCACCCGCGGTCGGGAGGTGCCAAGTCGGTCGGCGAGGTGATCGACTAGCGCCTGCAACTCCGGGCCGGCCGGTGTACCCCGGCGGCCGACGACTCGATCCATCAGCGCAAGCCGCAGCAATCCCAGCGCGAGCCCGCCGAGGCCGACCAACCCCATCCCAAGTGGCAGCAGCACACCCAGCGCGAAGCTCCAGGACGGCACGCCGAGGAAACAGGTGCGATCACCCAGGTCGTCTAGCCCGCAGAGACCCAGTCCGAGGGCCGCGACCGGAGCCGCCAACACCAGGAGCTGCAGCTCGCGCCCAAGCCGCAGCTCATCAGTACGCCGCAGGACCCTCAGCGCCAGATGCCCGGCAAGCACGACGAGGAGAATACCCGAAACGAAGAGCAGCGAGCGCATTACTCACCCTCCTCCACCGCACGACGGCGGGCGATCTCGTCCAGCAACCGCTGCGCCCGCGCTGCGGCCTGCGGATCCGACAGGGTGCTGAGCTCTTTGAACGTGGCGTCGGCGAAGCTCACCATTAGATCCTCAAGAATGTGCCCGACGAAACGGGAGACGAACTCCTCCTGGCTGAAGTTGGGATGGTAGACGTAGGCTTGGTCGTCTTTCTCGACCCGCAGCAGGTTCTTCTTCGCCAATCGCGTCATGGTGCTCATGACGGTCGTGTAGGCGATCCGTCGGCGCGCGTAAAGCGCCTCAAATACGTCACGAACGGTCGTGCCCTCCCCAGCCGGATGGCCCCAGATGAACTCCATGATCTCGGCCTCGAGGTCGCCGAGCACCTTGCGGATGCCCGGGCGATCAAATCGAAAGACGCTGACCTCCGGTTCCGTGTCGCTCACCCCAACCTCCTCATGCGCCAAGTACCTTCGTGGACGACTGGTCCCTCGTCTGGCATCATCGTGCCTGATCCCCTATCGGAAACCAACGGCCCCGGACGCACCGGTGGAAGACCAGCGCCGGGAAAGCGCATCGTTGGCCTCGGCGTGTTCCAACAAGCGCAGCACGTAGGCGACTACGGTCTGCGCTGCCACGGCAGCAGCCCGGTCGCCCGACAACCGCAAGCCCATCTGGTAGCTGAGCGCCGACAGCATGGGCTGGTTGTCGTTCAGCCACTGGCTGGTCGCCGCGAAGAACTGCTCCGGGCTGGACAGTTCCTCGTCAATGGTCCGAGCAAAAGAGGTGGCATGGTCTGTCGATATCTTCAGCATCTCTGACTCCCCTCGTGGGCAACTCCGTTACCCTGCGACGCCGACTTCGGCAACAGCCCCGTCGGGCAGCATTATATGCAATCCTCGTACTACCGGCAATAGTAGAGTCGCGGTAGAATAGTGCGAATGATGGGCCGTTGCATGAGGATGCCTCGGAACGAGGCAGCCGCTGCTGTGCCTCGTATCTGGCCCACCCGGCTTTCGCACGCGGGCGACGGACGCCGTGCCGCACCGCCCCCGGGCGCCTGGCAAAGACGGTCTTGATCAGCCGCAACCCGGGGCCTGTCAGGGACTGTGTTTCTTATGAAGATACTGGTCATCGAGGACGATCCCCAGATGCGCAGCCTTCTGCTGCGTGTCCTCTCCTACGAGGGACACCAGGTGGAGGCGGTCGCTACCGGCGAGCACAGGGATTGGTCGTGCGAGCTCCAGCGGACGGCGCACTTGGCGAGGCTACATCGGCCTGGCCAGGTACGCCCCGACCGCCACGGCGACCAGGGCCAGGTAGGTCGGCGAGAGATGGGCCAGGCTGCCCAACCCGTATACGTAGTGGAAAGGAGTAGCCACCACCGCCCAGAGTGCTGTTGTGAGTACAACGATCAAGGTCGGCAGCGAGAAGGTGGCCGGCTCAATGCGTAAGCGGCTGGAGCAGTTACCAGGCCACCAAGGGACAAACACACCCCGAACTCTCGGGGCCTTCCCTCAAAGTTCGGGGTGTGTCATGCGAGTCCTTAGCCCCCGGGTTTCCCCATTGTAGAAGTCTTCTACCAGTCCCAGCCGCCGCAGCCCCAGCCGTAGTACCCGTTCCAGTTGCTTGGGGCTTGCTGATAACCCCAGCCGTTGTAGCCACCCATCATCCCGTAGCCGTTCCCGTACCCACCGGGGCCGTACCCGTATCCCCCCGGGACCTGCGCGAAAGCCGTGCTACCCACCAGAACTACCAGGGCTGCCGCCGTCCCTAGAGCCGCTCCCAACACCGCAAACCTGCGCCTCATCGCACTTCTCCTCCTCGCCTTCTGACGCCGTGAGGCGTCTTGATCTGTTCTGTCAGGGAGAGGGTATCAGGGGAGTGTGAACATCCTGTGAAGGCCCGATGGGGAGTGTGTGAAGATTTCAGCGGCGACCGGCTGCGAGCGGAGAACGGTCCGGATTTGAGCTAAGCCGTCCTTACAGGGCTCGCCGTTGGCAGCGTGAAGTGGAAGACGGTGCCCTTGCCCAGCTCGCTTTCCGCCCAGACCCGGCCACCGTGTGCCTCCACCAGCTGCTTCACGACGGCAAGCCCCAGCCCTGTACCTCCGCTGGCCCTACTCCTGGACTTATCGACCCGGTAGAAGCGGTCGAATATGTGGGGCAGGTCCTCTGGGGGTATGCCCGAACCGGTGTCGGCTACACTCACCTGGGCATTGCGGGCTCCCTGGCTCGATCGGCCGGTCCGCCCGTCAAGTCCCGCCGACACCCGAATGGATCCTCCGCTTGGCGTATACCGCAGGGCGTTGGCAATCAGGTTGCGGAGGACTTGGCCCACCCGGTCGGGGTCGGCAAGGACCGGCGACAATCCATCCTGGGCGTCGGTCGCTACCTGGACCCCTCGCTCCTCTGCTTGGGTCAGTACCCCAGCCACGGCCCCCTTCACCAGCTCCCCCAGGTCCGTCGGCTGGGGATGCAGCTTGAGCTGCCCCGATTCAGCCAAAGACAGGTCCCGTAGGTCGGTGACCAGCCGGGTCAGGAGCGCCGTCTCCTCCTGCAAGGAGGCGATCCTCTCGGGCGTGGGATCGGCCACCCCGTCGGCGATGGCCTCCAGGTTCCCCTGGATGACGGCGATGGGGGTTTTCAGTTCGTGGGCTATGTCGGAGAAGAGCCTTCTCCTCTGGTCCTCGGCCTTCGCCAGGCTCGCGGCCATGACGTTGAAGGTGGTGGCGAGGGAGGCCAGCTCGTCCTTCGAGCGGACCTCTACACGCCCCGAGAAGTCCCCCGAGGCCACCCGACTGGCGGCGAGAGATAGCTGGTTCAGGGGCGAGGTGATGCGGCGGCTGAGGACAAGACCGAGGAGCACGGCCACCAGAACCGCGAGCCCCCCGGCGATCCAGGTCGCCTGGCCCACGGCTTCCAGGTAGCGCTCCGCGGAGCTGGTGTTCGCTCCACCGGCGTTTGGTCCAGAAGAGAGAGGCGTGGAGCTGGGAGGAGACGTGGGAGTGGTGGCACCGGGGGAAGCAGGGGGTCGCCCTCCCATCCAACCACGCCACCCCTGATCGCCCATCATTCCCCATCCGCCCATCGTGCTCCTCTCGTCCGTCGTGTCACAACTATCTGCCGTGTCTCCCTCGTCCATCATGTCCCACTGGCCCATCATGCCGGACATACCCGATGTGCTCTCGGCGACGTAGAGGGTTCCGATGGGTTTCCCGCCGGCCTTCAGGGGCACCTGCCGGCCGGGGACGGGCGTCGGGACGGGGCCGTTAGTGAGCCGGCCGAGGGAGTCGGCGACGACCTTGCCCGAGGGGTCCGCCACGACGAGTCGGGTGCCGGTGGAGCGGGAGACGGGCATCAGCGTGGCCGTGACGCTTCGCCACCCGCCGATTGCGTACTGCCCGACGATGTAGTCGGCGATCCTCTGGTCCTGGGCGAGGACACCCTGTTCCACGTAGCTGCCGAAGGCAGTGGACGTGAGGCGGTTGGCCAGGAAGGCGACGATCATTACCCCCACCAGGGCCACCACAGTGAATGCCGCCACAAGCTTGAAGGCCATGCTGCGCATGAATGCTTTCTCCAAGAGGAGCCGGATGGATCTTAGCCTACTCGAGGTCCCGTCTCATCTGGTCGAACTGCGCCCTGCTGATCTCGCCCCTCGCGTAGCGTTCCCGCAGGACGTCGAGCGCCCGGTTTCCAGCGCCGTGCCCGCCCGGTGTTGTTGTCTCAGGACTGGATCCAAGGAGGCGGAAAGCGAGGAGCGCGATCCCGCCAATGACGAGGGGCCAGAAGAGGAGCATCGGGATACCCCAGCCGAAGCCGTAGCCTCCCATCATCCCAGGCCCCATCCAGCTTCCCCAGGGGCCTCCCCAGCCATACCCCATCATCCCGCCGCCGAGCAGCCCGAAGAGCAGGACTGCAAGAACTACCAGACCTATCACTAAAGCGATGTCCCTTCCCCGCATAGAACTGATCCTTTCCATCGAGCTGGGCAGCGGACAGGACCGGTCAGGGGCACAACACCACCTGCCGGGTCCTGTCCTACCCGTATCTGTGGCTGCCCCTTTAGCTACCGATCTCTTTCTCGCCGATGAAGTCCCCGTGCCAGGTGTGCAGCCAGACCTGGCCGGAATACCCGTTCACGCTGAGCATCCCCAGGGTCTTCCCGTCCCTGGAGAAGTC
>JAJZQR010000286.1 GCA_021806765.1 Chloroflexota bacterium
ACGAGATCCTCGTATGGCCAACCTTGCTGCGAACCAACCTGCCGGCAGAGAGATGGGTAGTCGGTCATCGTGCGATACCGTCGGTAGAACTCGCGCAGCAGGTCGCTCGGGTGCGACAGCAGAAGAGGGTGCTGTCCTTGCGACGACGACTGTCGCGCCCGCTCG
This sequence comes from Chloroflexota bacterium, assembly GCA_021806765.1. Next base: position 166 of record JAJZQR010000286.1, read on the forward strand.
ATGAGTGCGGTCTCCAGGGCGGCCATCAGGTCGGATCGACCTGCCCAGGCATCCAGCAGCGCGTAGCGTCGGCTGCCGTCGTACCGCGTCTTCCCCGACACGTCGATCGCCGTGGTGGCTGCGTCCGGGTCGCTCCGGCTGATCGCGATGAATAGGTGCTCCTTGATTGCATCAATGTCGGTGCGTAGCGCCTCCCCCGGGTCGGGGCGCGTGAAGTGGAAGCCATCCTCACCGAGGCGGAAGATGTCGAACAGCGCGAGGTACGCCTCGACCGCGACCGAGAACTGGCCGGACCGGTACAGGCTGTCGGCGGCGGCGAACAAATCGTCCATCTCGTCGATCCAGCTGTCGTCGCCATAGCCACGGTGGGAGTGGTACTCGGGGTCGTAGCCAACCCCGTCTTGGACGTAGACGTCGTTGGCGATGTCGTCGTGCAGAGCCTGGATGCCAGCGAGGAGGTCCTCCCGATCTTCCAGTCCCATCGTCTCGGCAACCAGAGGGCGCGGCCCGCGCGTCACGAGCTCCAGGAAGCGAGCCTGCCGCTCATCGTCCAGTTCGGCCAGGAAGTCGCTGACCAGCGCGATTGCCTCTTCGAGGGTGTAGTGCCGCAACCGGGCGGCTATGTCATCCAAGCGGCTCATCGTGTTTGCCTCGGACCACGAAGTAGATCGATGGCGGTCGGGCATTGGTCACCGCCGCCATGCGGTCCATAGTTCATTCTAGCTCACCGGACGACGAGATCAGAGAGCCCCGATGTGCACTCGGATCTCGTCAACCATCAGCCGATCCTTCACGCCTGTAGACACTTGGTCCCATCTGGATCATACCAGGAGTGCGCGATGCTGGTCGGCAGTATCATTACTGCTACGGCGGCGTGCTTTTCTCATTAGCCAGCCTCTGGGATCGAGTACCCGAGGCGCCGCATCTTCGCCGCTAACCGAACCAGGGCGCCAGCCAGCGCCTCGCCATCTGCCGACTCGGTATCCAACTCAAGCACCGTACTCAGCACATGTGCAGGGTCGGACGGATCCTCGTAGCAGAGGGGCGCGAAACGTTCGAACCAATCGGCAAGCTCTTCGGTGTCGTGCGTCGCCAGGTAGCGGCCGAGGCTGTGGGTGTCGGAGCCCGGGTTGAGTCTGGCCAGCGCCGATCGGTAGCGCTCGAACACATCCATCTGGGGTGACCAGTCGGCGATGCGCGCCAGCACCTCGGGCGAGGCGGGTTGGGGCGGCCAGGTTGGGTAGGGGATGCGAACCTCACAGCAGAAGCGGGGATTGGTCCAGAGAGCAGGGACCGGTTCCTGGTCGTGGTCGATCCGGGCCAGGGGATTCCTCGGGAAGGAACCGGACAACATGCCATCCCGCCAGAGGTTCTGGTAAGCCGGCTGTTGCCATCGTCCCCTGGTCCTAACGACTTCGAAGCCCAGTCGTCGAAGGGCGCGAAGGAGAGCCGGCTGATGCCAGACGGCATCTCGGTGGATGTGGACGTATCTCCGGACCAAGTCGATGACGAGCAGGCTTTGGCTGGCATTGGGCGGCTCGAAGGCGTCAACCCTCTTCTCGAAGAAGTACTGACCCAGAGCGGTTCCGGCCAGCTCGTTGTGGAACGGGTTTGTGGCCAGATCGAGATGGGCGGCGAGGTGAACCAATTCTTCGAGGATGGTCGAGGCGTTGTCGGTGTCGAGCGCCTCCGCGTATTCCACCACCTGGACCATCTGAAACGACCTGTCGCTGGAATGCCAAAAGGTGGGTATGACCTTGATGATGTAGGCAGGACCCTCGGGGATGTTCATCATTGCTGCATCGATCTCCGCAGTCTGACGAGCTGGAGCGGCGTGGTCTCGCGCTGCAGGGAGTATAGCATGCGGTTTCGCTCCGGACCTTGAGGCAAGTCGAAGTAGCTGCGAGGCACTCCTAACCGAATAGGCGGGCACAGGGGTTGCTGGCCGAACTGGATAGGGGAACTCAGCGAACCCGGGACAACGGATTGTTTTCTGTGTTGCCGGCGCAGGCAGGAGGGTTGCGGCATGGCGAAGCGCACACGAGATGAGGAGCGAGAAGAGCGGATTGCCATGGAGATCATCGTCGATGCCTACGGTCCCGAGGAGCAAGCGATGGGGTGGCACGTGTACCTCGAGGAGAACCTGGAGATGCCCTTTCGCGCCAGGTGAATCACCGAGCGGGTCATATCACCGCTTCGGAAGGGGGAGCAAGTGGAGGTGGTGGGGATGGCGCCGGAGGAAGTGTGCGAGCACGAGATGTTCGTTCTGGTGCGCTGGAACGATCGGAAACTGGCAGTGCCGCTATCCCAGTTGGATGGCATTGGCGCAAGCAAGCAAACACGCCAGGCCATCGACGACTGGCACTACTGGGTTGCGCGCGGCTACGAGCTGTAATCTTTAGGTTCAACCCATCGCAGCGACTGCGCGCGCTGTTCGGTTGGTCCTCCACCTACCGAGGGGAGTTGTAGAGGATGGACTCCTTTGAGCAAACCTATCCTCACATCGCCCGCTGGATCAAGACTCACGGTTGGATCGAGGTCGGGGCCGACGACATGAGTCGTTCCTGGATTCGGGCTCTAGACGAGGGCGGCATGGTCTGGGAGGGCGGCGACCCGACCAAGACGCTGGACGAGGCCTTCGAGGAGTTGGACGCTGCACTCGGCAAGTGGATGGCCGAGATGTCTCTCGAGTAGTGCTCCAATAGGACTCTCCCCCCAGTTCAACAGCAAGGGCGATGACCTCAGCCTCTCCACCACCTGGATTCCTCCCCAATCCATCGATGACTGTCCGGCTCGCGATGGACTGCAACCTGATCCAGGACATGCGGAGTATGTCGGCAGCACCCGCGCCCGGCTCCCTCGGTGACTGCCACGAGTGACGTTCTCATCCACATCGTGGTCGAGCCCGACCATCGGGACTGCCCGTGCGTCACACTGCGCGGCCGATGTTGTCATGCCCAAGAGCCCTCATCAAGCGGAATGACGCTACCCTGTCGCAACTGGTGGGAAAAGAAGTCCCTCGGTCGCGAAATCCGGCGACAGAAGAATCCCTTGGCCGCGAGAACGTGGGCCGAGAAGAGTCCCCTGGTCGCGAAAACGGGGATTGGGAATAGTCCCTTGGTCGCGGAAAACGGCCGGCCAGGAGTCCCCTGGTCAGCCGTTCAGGAAACCCTTGGTCTCCGAGGGGACGGATCTCCGAAGGAAGAGATGAGAGGGCGAAAGAAAGCAAAAGGAGGTGAGGTCCAAGTGATGCTGAATAAGGTACCTGGCGGGGTACCTGGCTCGAACCAGATGGTCAGGGGCTTCGTAGTCCCTTGGTCAGACCCTAATCGCCCTATCGGATAGGGTGATAAAAAGCAAAACATAGACGAAAGAAGCGAGGCAGGAGCGAGCGAGGACAAAGAAAAGTGGCGGGGGTCAGATTTGAACTGACGACCAAGGGCTTATGAGTCCTTCCGCCACATGAGCAAAGAAACCGGCCGAAATCGCACAGTTCCTTGTCCGAAACCGCCCGGTTCTCGGCCAGGGTTTCTAGGTCACAATTCCTTGGTCAAGGCAGCAAGGAAGTGCAGCACGGGAGCGGGAGACGCGACTCAACCTGCGACAATCTGCTTGGAAGGTAGACTTGTGTGAATCCCCGAATCCGCCCCCTTTTGACCCGTTTGACGACTGTCTGATTCTCGCGTCGCCCTTGGGTAACAATACCCTGAGACGGATTCTACGGTGAACTTGCTCACCAGGCAAGCACTCTATCCATGTGATGTCGTTCAGGCTCCAGCGGTATTCAGGTACTCCCGCAGGTGCTGTCCTGCTGTCCTTGAAAGAAATAGGAAGTTCTTTCCAACGACACTTCCTGCAACGGCCTCTTGGCATGCTTCAAAGCTGAGGATATCATGGCAAGCAGCAAAGCTCGATGCGACAGAGGGACATTCCCAAAGGGTGCTCGATTAGGCGAGATGCCTTGGAGCTTTGCTGCGTGTGAATGCAGCGGGCTGCCGCCTCAGGGTCGGCCACAATTCGTCTCATCTCAGGGGGTGACTGATGGAACAGCGAGGAGAGAACTATCTCCAGTACGTTGCGGTTGCCATTGCCTTAGCAACTCTACTTCTTGGCAATAACCTACTTCAACAGTCCTCTGGGAAATCGGTCTTTGATTACTTTAGGAACGCAACATCGGATCAGATCATCGCTCTGGCTGCGGCTTTCCTAGTGACGGTGCTTTTCTGTGTGGTGGTGTTGCGGCGAGTATCGCTCGGCCCTCGGAAAGGTCAGGGACTGCGCTCCACCAAGCATCTGCTGGGCGCGCGCTCACCTCAACCGTACGAAGTTAGATATGTGACGGAGGGAGAACTCGTAGGGCTGTGGCAAAGGGCGAATCAGGTCTACCAAGATGATACCACTCCGTTAGATGTCTCACGCGAGTGGTTCCGTGTCTACCCGAGAGGCTTCATGGTGATGAGTGACGATAAATGGGCGACCATAGCTGCGGTTGGCATTTGGCCAGTGAAGGAGGGCCCATTCCGAGAATTCCTTGCCGGCAAACGGCGCGAACGAGATCTCGCCAAGAACAGCATCGTTCGCCTCGGACCTGAACAGACGTGCTCCAACTGGTACATATCGGGGATCAATATGACTTCGAGGAAGTCAAAGTTGCTTCCGGAGTTCATACGGCAGAGTTTTAAAAAGTGGATTGAGTCAAAGAATGTTTCCGAGCAACCAAACATCGTCGCTCTTGCTTGGGATTGTAATGGAGAGAACTTGCTACGGAATTTCGAGTTTTCCAAGCATCGTGACAAGACCGAAACAGCTGACAAGATGGCTATATACATGCTGGAAGGCAAATCGCTCGGGGATCTGCGAGGGCTAGTCGAGCGTAGGGTACGGAAACGTCCGGTCGATGAGGTGGAGGGGTTGCCACAGACGATGGGTGCATGACAGAACGCAGACTAATCAGTCAGGGCGACAATAGATAGCGGAAATATGACGCGGCTAGTTGCTTAGTCGACTAAGCACTTGGCCCTTGATCGGGTATAGTTCTATGTATGATCCGAGTAAACCTAACCACCGGAACACGCCAAGCGGTGCAGGCGCTGCGCCGCGATCCCAGTTTGTCCCCAGGCGAGCGGGACAGGGTGGAGATGATCCTGCTGTCCGATGCTGGCTGGAGTCCTCCCCGCATCGCCACTCATCTGGAGTACCACGCCAAGACGGTGCGCCTGGCACTCAAGCATTTCCAAGAGGCATCTCTGTCCAGCCTGCGACACCGGCGCCCGGGGCCGGCCCCCAACATAGCCCGGAGGGAACAGGTGATGGCTGCTCTCGACAGGTTGTTGGGCCAGAACCGCACCTGGACGGCCTCTCAACTGGCCGAAGCCTTAGTCGAGGAGGGCATCCATCTCAGTACCAGGCAAACCCGCAAGTACCTCCAGCGGATGGAAGCAGGCTGGCGGCGGACCAAGCGCAGCCTGCACCACAAGCAGGACGCCGAGCGGGTGGAGCATGCCCGAACCCAACTGGACGCGCTAAAAAAAAGGCCGCCGATGGTCGCCTAGTCCTGACCTACCTGGACGAGTGCGGCTTCAGCCCCTCCCAACCGGTCTCCTACAGCTGGGTCAGGAAGGGAGAGCGTAAGTGCATTCCCTACGAGAACCCCGAGGGGCGTCGCCTCAACCTCCTGGCCGCCCTCGACAAAGCGGGACCGAATCCAGGACTGTACTGGGTGAGTAAGCCCAAGAGCCTGGTAGCCGAGGAGTTCCTCCGTTTCCTTTACGCCTTGCCGACGCTTCCTGTGCTCCGGGTGGTTGTGCTGGACAACGGCTCCTTGCACCATAACGCTCTCGTCAAGGCCGCCCTTCCCGAGTTGTGGACAAAGGGCATCTACCTGTACTACCAGCCGCCCTATAGTCCTGAACTCAACGATATCGAGACGATCTTCCGGCAGGTGAAGCACCACGAACTGCCCGAGCGTAGCTACTCGACTATCTCTGCCTTGGAGTCCGCCGTCGATCATGCCTTCACCCAGGTGGAAGATCGGATCATCACCAAATGTCGCCCCCAATTGGGGCTAGCTGCTTAGTCTCGGCAGCCGTACAGAGTACTGTTCCATTTTGCCGTCTACACGGCGAGTGACGATGCTGTGTTCCCAGTGGGCATCATCGCGTTGTGGGTGGTCCTCACGATAATGGCTGCCGCGGCTCTCAGTACGAAGGAGGGCAGAGCGCACCATGATCTCGCCCACCTCCAGCATGCTCTCCACCTCCAGCGCCCGCCAGAGCTCTCGGGAGTCACCCACGAGCAGGTTGGTCTCCCAGGTGGCCCGCATCCCGCCCAACTCCTGAAGGCATGCCTGAAGCTTCTCCTGGTCGCGCACTACCAGCGCGCCTCGCCACATTGCCTGCTGGAGGCGCCGCTTCAGATCGAGCGGCTTTACCACTCCATGTCTCGCCAAGAGCGACTGGAGGCGGCTCTCCTCCTCGGCCACCAACCCATCCGCCCTCCATCGGGGCGCCTCTTCTCGAGCCCGCTCGGCAGCAAACCGGCCCATCCTCTTGCCGAACACCATCAGGTTGTTCACCATGTTGCCGCCCAGCCGGTCCGCACCGTGGGGACCTCCCGCCGCCTCGCCTGCGGCGAAGAGCCCTCGCACCGTGGTCTCGCTGTTCTCGCCTATGCGCATGCCGCCGTTGATAGCGTGCCCGAAGATGGCGACCTGGGCGGGCTCCCTCGTCACATCCAGGTGACGCTCTGCCAGTAGCCACCGCCTGGTGGTTG
>JAJZQR010000287.1 GCA_021806765.1 Chloroflexota bacterium
CCCCACCTTCACACCCTCTCGCAGTCCCGCCGCCTTCAGCGCCTCGATGGTCTCCCGCATCGATAGCATCGTCGTCGTCAAGAGAGCGCTCATCATCACGAAGTCGGGCTTCTCCCGCTCCACTGCCTCCACGAACTTCGCCGGCTTCACGTCGGCCCCCAGGTCCACTACCTCGAAGCCCCCACCCTGCAGCATCATCCCCACCAGGTTCTTCCCGATGTCGTGCAGGTCCCCCTTGACGGTCCCGATGACCGCCTTCCCCCGGCTCTTAGACTGCCCCTGAGCCAGGAGAGGCTTCAGCAGCCCTAACCCTGCCTGCATGGCTCTCGCGGCGATCAGCATCTCCGGGATGTAGAACTCCTGCCTGCTGAACTTCTCCCCCACCACGTCCATGGCTGGGATCAGCCCCCCGTCCAGGATCTCCTGGGGACCATTACCCTCGTCCAGGGCCTGCTGGGTGAGTTCCTTCGCCCGGCCGGCGTTCCCCTCGATCACTGCCGCCTTTAGCATCTCGAAATCTGCCACGATTCCCTCCCACACGTTACATAAGGCCAGCACTTCTGCCAAACTCAGGAGGTCTGGACTGGGACCCTGCCATGTTTCTCCACCATCTCTCGAACCATGAGGACGCGCTCCAGACTGGCCTCGGGCATTATATTGTCGCCGACTCCCAGAATGAAGCCGTCACCCGAACCAATCTCACTGAAGATGCCGTGCAGCTGCGCTTGGAACTGCTCGTCGCCCATGGAGTCGGGGCAGAGGATTGTGGAGGGAATCCCTCCCCAAATCATCACCTTGCCCTTGTAGGCCTTCACCGCGTCCCCTAGGGTGCAGTTGGTCATCGGAGCCGGGGTGAAAGCCTCCACCATGTCCAAACCGGATTCGGGGACCACCTTCAAGAGAGGAGCCGGGTCGCCGTCGAGGTGGGTTCCGAGCACCTTTCCCTTGGCGTGGAGACGCTCGGAGTACTCACTGGTGTAGGGGGCGAAGTAGCTCTCGAACAGAGAAGGTGTGGTCATGACCCCCGAGAGGTTCGCCCCGGTCTCGATCAACTCGGCTGGAGCATCGAGGCAAATCGGCCACAGCTTCTCCCGATGGAAGTCGGTGAGCACCTGGAGCAGGTGCTCGACCTGGCTGATGTGGTCGTACAACTCGTAAAAGGCCCTCTCGAAACCGATGAAGTGGATCAGAACATCCTGGATTGGCACCCGGTCGACCATGGCCAGAGCCACCCCGTCGCCCCCCACCTGCTGCTCGGTGTGGAGGTAGTCCTCGTAGGAAGGGACCACCTCGGTGTTTTCGATGATGTACTCGACGACAGGATAGTCCTCCACGCCCTTGATCATGTGCTCAGACTGGTAGGCGTAGTCGGCTCGATGGACCCCCACCTCCAGGCTTCGAACCTCGCCGGTGTATACCGATACGGCCAGATCCGGCCTGACCTTGTGGAGGGTTGTGACTGTCCCGATGGGGGTGATGTACTCGGTCAGCGCCTCGTTGCCCTTCTGGTGGGTGCGGACCTCGACCCCCTTCATGTTCTTGGAATACAGCCTGGTGCGGCCCATGATGCCAACACCCAGGTCGCGCTGTATGTCCCACAGCTCCCAGTCCCGATACTTCTCAGGCAGGGTTCCCTTGCTCTTGTGGTAGGTGTACCAGAGCACCATTCTGGCGATCCATGGGACCCGATCGGGTGTCTGCCGGTGCAAGATAGCCATGAACCTTTGGTTTTCGTTCATCCGGTGTCTCGCTCCCTGTCGTTGTATTGATGTTCAGAACCTGAACATCGGACCTGTGGTGGCTCCTGATAGCGCTGCGGGCAGCCTGTACCCGTGGATCGATTGCCTGGACAGGCCGGGAGGGATCCGGCTGTTGAACTGTGTCTACTGATCTGGGGAAGAGATCTCCAGTGCCGCTGCGGGCAGGCCGGCAAGGGCATCACGGTAGCGGTTGGGACCGCCCAGATGAGCCCGCATGGCAGCCTCGGCGGCCACGGGGTCTCGGGAGCGAAGGGCCTCCAGGATCGCGGTGTGGGCTCTGAGGCCTCGGTCCATTCCGCCGGGTATGGCCCCGGTGGTCTGCACGCTGAAGCGAATTGTCCGCTGGATGACCCCGTGGACCTCCACGAACATCGGGTTGCCGGTCGCCTCGGCGAGGCAACGATGGAAGTCGAGGTCGGCCTCGACGTAGTCGGCCAGAGAACTCTGTTCGGCGCAGCATGACATCGCTCGAACGGCCTCCTCTAGGCGCGACAGCCACTCAGGGCCGATGCGTTCCGCCGCGAGGCGGGTTGCCGCGACCTCCAGCGCCGTGCGGATCTCCCATAGGTGGATCAGGTCGTCTGGTTGCAGGAGCCCCGACATCCGGGCTGGATCGAAGATCGACTGGATGGTCGGACCCTTGATCCGGGCGCGGCGACCGGCCCGGACCTCGATGACGCCCAGTGCCGACAGTGCCTGGAGGGCCTCCCGAAGGCATGGACGGCTGACCCCCAGCTGCCCCATCAAAGTCCGCTCCGAGGGCAACGATTCACCCGGCTTCCAGGTCCCGTTGCGGATGAGCCCCAGAAGTTGATCGATGATGTCCTCGGTGAGGGTTTGGCTGCGGGCAGCGTTCAACATAGTTATCTTGTCTGACCAGTTTATGTCACACAACCAATTGTGTCAATATGGCCATTGTACGGTATTGACAACGGCTGGGGAAGGGGTAATATGAGCAGCGCCAAGTTCATATTTCGCTACGGTCCTTTCTGAAATCCACGCCGCTCTACCTCTCCTATCTTTCCGTTCGATTCTGGAAGAGGCGCCCCGAGGGCCTCGGGCTTTCGCGGTCTGTGTTCTCGGTTCTCCTATTTTTGTGGAGGAGTACAGCAGGATGAGACAGTTCAGCCGGCGCGATTTCTTGAAACTGGGAGCAGGGACTGCGGGAGTCACCCTCTTGGCGGCCTGCGCACCCACCTCTCAGACCTCGACACCCAGCTCGCCAGCTCAATCGGGCACGCCAGCTCAGCCGGCGGCAGCCGCTGCGGGCGCCGCCCCCAAGATCAAGCGGGGAGGCACCCTGGTGCATTCCCAGTCCTGGACCTATCCCACTCTGGACGTTCACCTTTCCTCGATCCCCACCGGCCCCGCCTACTCCAGCCTCTACGATACCCTGATCCGCCACGAGCTGGTGGACGACAAGGTGGGTCGATACGAGCTGAAGCCCGGCCTGGCCGAGTCATGGGAGCAGGCAGACCCCAAGACCATCGTGATGAAGCTCCGCAAGGGGGTGAAGTTCCACGACGGCAGCGACTTCAACGCCGAGGTGGCCAAGTGGAACCTGGACCGCATGAGGTCCGACAAGAAGTCCTTCGCCAGGGACCAGACAGCGGCCATCGACACCGTGGACGTGGTGGACCCCTACACCATCAAGCTGAACCTCAAGGCCCCCTCCCCGGCGATCCTGGCGGGCCTTTCGGGAGGCAGCAACGGCAGCGCCACGGGGATGCTCTCCAAGGTGGCCATGGATAAGCTGGGCCCGGACAAGTTCGCTCTGAACCCGGTGGGCACCGGACCGATGAAGTTCAAGCAGCTCATCCCCGACGACCGGGTCGTCCTCGAGCGTTTCGAGGATTACTGGATGAAGGGCGCCGACGGGAAAACCCTTCCCTACGTGGATCAGTTCGTCAGCCGCTACATCCCCGATCCCAGCGTCGCCATGGTGGAGCTGAGGTCCGGCGGTATCCACATCATCGACAACATCCCTCCCAAGGATGTGGAGACGGTCAAGAGCGATCCCAGCCTGGTCTACTGGGAGATGCCCTGGGCGGGACCCACCTACTTCTTCGTGGGCTTCAACCTGAAGTCGGGACCCTTCGCCACCAACCTGAAGCTGCGGCAGGCGGCGCTCTACGCCATCGATCGGGAGTCCATGGCCAAGGCCATAGGCTTCGGCATCGGGCGCCCTGCCCTCTACCCGCTGTGGAACTCCAACCACCTGGGGTACGACGAGTCCATCGTGAAGTACCCCTTCGACCTGGACAAGGCCAAGCAGTCCCTCAAGGATGCCGGCTACCCCAACGGGATCGACGTGAACCTGCTGGTTATCGCTCGGGAGCCGGAGAACACCATCGGGCAGATGGCCGCCGAGATGTGGAGCAAGGCGGGCCTCAGGACCAAGCTCGAGACCCTGGAGCGGCTCTCCTGGATCGACAGGATGCGCAAGTTCGACTTCGACTCCGGCTTCTGGCGCATCTCCACCCAGCCGGTGGACGACGACGAGAAGCGGCGCTACTTCGGCACGGGGGGCGCCTCCAACTGGAGCAGCGTCGCCGATCCCGAGCTGGACAAGCTGATGGAGCAGGGGGGCACCACCTACGACGTCAAGCAGCGGGCCGAGTACTACAAGAAGGCGCTCACCCTGATCCAGGAGAAAGCCTACCTGGGCAGCGGCTTCCAGGTGCCGGAGAACAAGGCCCTGCGCAAGGAGTTGAAGGGGTCGAAGGTCCAGTTCACCTACCTGGACATCAGGGAGTCGTGGCTGGATAGCTAGGGGGAAGGGTATCCCATGGGCCGGTACTTCTTGCGGCGCATCATCCAATCCGTCCCGGTTCTGCTGCTGATAACCATCATAACCTTCGCCATCGTCCATCTCCTGCCCGGGGATCCGGCCCTGGCCTACCTGGGGGAAGCCGCGGCCAAGGACCAGGTAGCCTACGAGGCGGTGCGGCTGGAGTTGGGTCTGGACCAGCCTCTCCCCGTCCAGTACGGGAAATGGCTGGGGAAGGTAGTCCAGGGGGACATGGGCAAGTCCGTCCGCACCCGGGAGCCGGTGACGACGGGCTTGTCGATCAGGTTGCCGGTGACCTTACAGCTGGCTCTGATGGCCATCCTGTTCGCCGTGGTGATCGCGGTGCCGGTGGGTATCCTCTCGGCGGTGAGGCCCGGGTCCAAGACCGATTCTATCGGCACCGTCTTCGCCATCAGCGGGGTGGCGGTTCCCCACTTCTGGCTGGGGATAATCCTGATCTACGTCTTCGCCCTCTGGCTACGCTGGTTGCCGGCCTCCGGCTACAAGTCCCCAACGGAGAACCTGGGGGCTAACCTCCAGTACATGCTGCTGCCGGCCCTCACCCTGGGGGCCGGCCAGGCAGCGGTCATCATGAGGCAGGTTCGTTCCTCCCTCATAGAGGTGTTGCGAAACGAGTACGTGAGGACCGCCAGGGCCAAGGGGCTCAGGGAGCGGATGGTCGTTCAGAGGCACGCCCTCAAGAATGCCTTCATTCCGGTGATCACCATCATCGGTATGCAGGTGGGAAGGCTCTTCGGCGGCGCCGTGGTGGTGGAGAGCATCTTCGCGCTGCCCGGGCTGGGACGGCTAGCCATCGACTCCATCATGTTCCGGGATTTCGCCATGCTGCAGGGGGCCATCCTGATCCTGGCCGTGGCGGTAGTAGTGCTCAATCTCCTGACCGACGTGCTCTACGCCTATCTGGACCCCCGCATCAAGTACGCGTAGCTATCAGCTATCAGCCCTCAGCGGTCAGCGCATCCCCCAGACATCGCGCTGCACTCGGGGCCTGCCGTACGGGAGGGTCCCCGCTCTTGCAGCACTACTAGAGGGGATGGTCGATAGCTGAACTAAGCATCTGGCCCGAGATCAAGTGGCATTTCCGGCGCGTCATTCCCGCGAAAGCGGGAAGCTAGGCCGTGTGTCGTCTGGATGCCCGCTTTCGCGGACATGACGAGGACTTCGAGACCGTCATTCCCGCGCAAGCGGGAATCCATGGCAGCCTCGTCGAGGACCTGGATGCCGGATCAAGTCCGGCATGACGGAGCGAGGTCGCAGTCAACGCTATTCGAGGCCAGAGGCTTGCGTTCGGGCACCGAGCCGCGCGTCCTGGGCGTAGGTGAGATCGAGCGCCAGGGCAATCTCGGCCTTCGCCAGCTCTCGTCCGAGGTAGGCCGCGTGATCTAGCCTCGACAGGAGCCCGCGCTTGATGGCTGTGTTGGAGATGTCGCCCGCCTTTGTTCCCCTGATCACTTCGTTCAGGGTGCCGTCCTTCGTATAGTGCTCGCAGACCAGGAGCCCGGCTTCCCTGTCCACGAGGACCAGGAAGAAACCCTCCGGGTCGTGTACCCAGTCCCTGTTGCGCGTGGGCCCCGCCTCCACCACCTTGGCCTGCCGAACCTTGGGCGGCAGGACCGGCGCCTCACCAACAGGCTGGACCAGGCAGCTTAGCACTACGTCAGCGAGCCTGAACTCCTTGCCCCGCCAGGGCCCTCAGCCGGTCCAGGAGGCCTCGGTCACGCAGGCTGTAGTGACTCCAGGTGCCGTGGATCTCCCGCGAGGCGATGCCCGCCTCGACCAGGATCCGCAGGTGGTACGAGATCTTCGATTGTCCCAGACCGAGGAGTTCGGAGAACTCGCAAGTACACAGATCCGGCTGTTGCTCCAGCAGGTGAACCATCTGTACGCGGATGGGGTCGGCCAGCGACTGCGCGGAGGCAGCCAGGCCTGCGGCTTCGGCGGAGGTAAGCAGGTCGAGTTCGCTGCTCCCCGGTCTTGGCTTGTCGGTGTGGCAATAGTCTCTCATGATGCTTGCAGCAACTTTTTTTGATGAACTAGCCACAGTATCTCCCTCCGCAGGCTCTCTGTCAAGCATCCGGCTCCGAGAGAACCGGGTTGGGACCTTGCCAACCCCGCCGCGAATCGGGATGGTTCACGGACAGAGTGACAGACTCCCTAGACCGTCATGCCCGACCTGATCGGGCATCCAGGGGTCCACGTTGGCGTGCAGGAGTGGCCTCACGAGGAGATGGGATGCCTGGACCCCCGCCTTCGCGGGGGTGACGAAGGAGAGGCTGGGGGTGACGTTGGCAATAGACTGTAACTCTATCTACCCGCCCTCGTGAACCATGCCGCCACAAGAGGGGGGCAGGCT
>JAJZQR010000288.1 GCA_021806765.1 Chloroflexota bacterium
CCGCGTCTCCGCGTCCCCCCGTCTCCCCGTCTCCCGAAAGCTTCGCCCACGGCAGGCCGTTCGGATCCGCCACCACGGAGAAGGCCACCTCGAAGCGGGTCCCCTTCATGTTCAGCGCCCCGAGTTCCCCCTGCACCTCTTCCGCCAATCCAAGCGCCGCGTCTTTGCGCTTTCGCGATAGGGTCGAGGCCAGCCGCCCGACCTCCTCCAGCAGGACACTCTCCTTCTGGCGAAGCTCGTCCACGTAGAAGGCCCGGTTCGAGAGCTTCTCCAGCTTCGCCTCCGCCTCCTCGCGGTACTTCAGCACCTCGACCAGGGTGCGGCCGTACTTCCGCTTGAGGCTGCCGAGCAGCTCCAGCCGCTCCTCCAGTTCGTTCAGCCGCTCCGGGTCGTCCTCGATGGCCTCGGCATACGACCGGGCTCGCTGGGCGACCTCCTCCACGGCGTAGCGCGCCGACTCCAGAGCCTGGTGGTCCTCCTCCAGGGCAGGGTCCAGCCGTGCCAGGTCCAGGAACACCCTCTCGGCCTGGGCCAGCAGGTCGCCGGCCCCCGGCTGCTCCTCTCCCCCGCCTACCAGCTGGTGAACCGTCTGGGCCAGCTCCTGCAGCCGCCCGGAGTTCCTCAGCCGCATCCGCTCCGCCGCCAGCTGATCCTCCTCCTCGGGGATCGGGTTGGCCGCCCGGATCTCCTCGATCTGGTACTGCAGCAGGTCGATCTCCCGCGCCGACTCCCTTTCGTCCCGGGTCATCTGGTCGATCTCGCCACGGACCGCCCGCAGCTCCTTGACCCCCCGGGCCACCTCCTGCCGCAGCTCCATCAGCCCGGCGTAGCGGTCCAGGTAGTCCACGTGCTCCTTCACCCGCAGCAGCGACAGGTGCTCGCTCTGCCCGTGGATGTCCACCAGCAGCTGCCCCAACTGCTGCATCACCGAGAGCGGCACCACCCGACTGTTCACCCGGGCCGCGGTTCGGCCGGTGGTGCGGTTGATCTCCCGGCTCAGCACCAGCAGCCCCTCGTCGGCCTCTATCCCGTGCTCAGCCAGAAGCGCCGTCAGCTCGGCCGGAGCAGCGCGCTCGCCACCGGGCTCGAACTCGAAAACCGCCTCCGCCACGGTCTGGTCGGCGCCGGTCCGCACCACCTCGCTGCCCACCCGCTGGCCCAGCGTCGCCCCGAGGGCGTCGACGATAATGGACTTGCCGGCGCCCGTCTCGCCGGTTAGCACGCTGAGCCCCCTGCCGAATCGCACCCTCAGCTCGTCCACGATGGCGAAGTTCTTTATGTAAAGCTCTGATAGCACCGAAGGACCTTACCTTTTCTTGAGGCTCTCTACCAGACTCTCGTAGAACCGGCTGGGCGTCCCCGTCCTGGCGAACAGGGTCCGCTCCCTGGCCATCTCCACGGTTACCGGCTGATCGTTCTTCAGCGGGATCTGCACCTGGCCGTCCAGCACCAGCAGCGTCGGCTGATCGGCTGAGGCGCGAACCTCGATGCGGGCCGAGACGGGCACCACCAGGGATCGCAATACCGCCAGGTGGGCCGCTACCGGCACGATCACCATCCCCTGCACCCCCGGCGCCAGCACAGGACCGCCTGCCGAGAGGGCGTAGGCCGTCGATCCCGTCGGCGTAGCCATTACCAGGCCGTCGGCCACGTAGCGCGTCAGCGGCACCCCATCCACCGCCACGTCGATCTGGGCCACTCTGGGGCTCGCCCCCCGAGCGATCACCACGTCGTTCAGGGCAATCAGGGGCGACGCCGCGGCGCCGTCGGGCTGTTGCCCCGCCTCCACCCTGGCCGCCAGCATCCCCCGCTCGTCTATCCAGTAGTCACCTGCCAGGACCGCTGGCAGACGCTCGCACACGACCTCCGGCTGCAACTCTGTCAGGAACCCCAGCTTTCCCATGGCGATCCCCAGAATGGGGACTCCGCTCCCTGCCAGCCAGCGGGCCGCGCGGATGATGGTCCCGTCACCCCCGAAGGTCACCGCTAGCCGCACCCCCTCGCTCGTCACCGACGGCCCCAACTCCCAGGCCGACAGCATCCTCGGGGTGTAGCCCAGCGTCTCGACCATCTTGCGGCACTGGTCCGCCAGCCGTCGGGCCTCCACTGACATCGGCTGAAAAACCAGCGCGACAGCCTGACCGCCCTCTCCCTTCTGAACCTTCGCCATCAACACCTCGAAGCTATCAGCTATCAGCTATCAGCACTCAACACCTAAGCTTCTGGCCCCAGATAGTCTGCCCTTCGTCACCCCCGCGAAAGCGGGTCCAGTAGCCACGTTCGGCATAGCTGCCCTTCGTCACCCCCGCGAAAGCGGGGGTCCAGGACACCACGCGCGGAGAGGACCCTGGATGCCCGCCTTCGCGGGCATGACGACGGATTGTGCACGCGTTCTCAGGCCCGAAGCTTAGGCGGGCGAGACGCCCGCGCTCCCAGTCCTCAGCCCTCAGCCCTCAGTCCTCAGTCCTATCTATCCTGTCCATCCTGTTCGTCCCGGTCCCCCCGCTCACCTCTGCCAGCACGGCCTCGATCTGCTCCTCCACGTCGGGGCTGCTCCGCTCCCCCGGCACCACCAGCGCGAGGAACTCCACGTTCCCTGCCGGACCCTTGAGGGGCGAGACCGCGACCCTCCGCACCCCGTAGCCCTCCCGGTCTCCCCACTCCACCAACCCTCTCAGCACCGAACGGTGGACCTGGGGATCGCGAACGACCCCGCCCTTCCCCACCTGCCCCCGCCCAGCCTCGAACTGCGGCTTCACCAGAACCACCATCTGGCCACCCGGCCGAAGCAGTCGCGCCACGGCCGGAATCACCAGCCGTAGCGAGATGAAGGACAGATCCATTACGGCCAGGTCGGCGGGCTCCGGCAGGGCGGTGAGATATCGGATGTTGGTGCGCTCCATCACCACCACCCTGGGGTCGGAGCGCAGTCTCCAATCCAGCTGGCCGTATCCTACATCCACCGCGTAGACCCGGGCCGCCCCTCTTTGCAGGACGCAGTCGGTAAACCCTCCGGTGGAGGCCCCCCCGTCCACCACAACCTGCCCGGCCACGTCCAGGCCGAAGGCGTCCAGCGCCCGCTCCAGCTTCAGCCCACCCCGGCTGACGTACTTGGGTGGTGCCGCCACCGTCAGGACGGTGTCCTCTTCCACCTTTGTCCCGGGCTTGTCGACGACCTCGCCCCCCACGGCCACCGATCCGGCCATGATCAACGAGCGGGCCTGCTCCCGCGTCGAGGCAAGGCCCTTCTCCACCAGCAGCACATCGAGTCTCTGTCGCAAAACTCACCACAAATGTCCTCGTCCTGATGATGTGCACCACCAGCCCGCGACGGCGGGATTCCTACGGCAGCCGTTCGACATCATCGGGACGAGCACAAAAACTCACCACAAACAGAAAAAGGACAGGATACAGCTTTCGCCTCCTGTCCCGTCTACCTGAGAGATACCGCCCACCTCCCATTCCAACTAATGGGGCGAGTTATCTCAACCCGCCCGTCCCCTTGCTGGGAGCGCGGCCGTCCCCTTCGGTGCCCTTCTGTGCGAGGGCGTCTCCAGGATCCTGTCCGGCTGCCGTCCTTCTGCCTGAGAGATTCCAGTCTACAGCCTTGCCCCTTCGGCGCCGCATCGATGCGGTCTCTCCGGCAACCATCAACCAGGTGATATTCCGTTTACCGTGTGAGTCTACCGACCCGAGCCCCTCTCGTCAACCCTTCGTATTCCCTCATCTAGAATGTTCCCTGGCCAGAAACCCAACATTCTCTTCGCCCTTGGTCCAGGCGAACCCGCGCTACCGATCCACTCTTCCGGAACTGAGTTCCCGCCCCCCGGGCCCAGAACTCAGAACCCAGAACCCAGAACCCGATCTTCGTACGAAGGTGGGACAAATGTGGCACAATAATAGTAATAAAGAGCGGCTGCGGCGAGACGCTTGGGGGCCCGTGTGGCAAACACACAGCGTCTTGCTCACCCGTCCCAAACAGACAATACCTGACCGGTAGCCGAAACGCCGGGCTTCCATACAGGAGGAAAAGCCATGGTCGACGAAACAGCGTCCACTCTCCGTGAGACCATGACGGTGCAGGAACTCATCGAGGGTACCGGGCCTGTGCCCCTGGTCGCCCCCTTCGTATCGGGCACCCCTTGCGTGGCCCCGGACGGCCAGGAGGGGCACATCGTTTCCGAGAGCCTGATCCTGGAGGGTCCCGACGGGCGCGACGGCACTCGCCAGTTCATCGCTTCCTACTGGCAGGAGGCGAGACTCCACGTGAGCCGAGGTGCTCACCTCTGCTCCGAGTCCACCCTGCAGGTGAGAGCGGGCCACAAGACCCGTCGCCTCCACGCCGGTGAGATACGGATCGTCACCCGCCGCGACCTGGTCTCCACCGAAGAGATCTAAGCAGCTATCATGAAGTTCTTGATGGTCCTGGGGCCGGCACCGAGAACATGCCAGAGGGCATGTTTACGCCCGCCAGAAGAGGCTTTGTCCCGTCTGGACGTCCCCAGGAACCATCTACCACCTGCTCTGTTCGCCGCTCCCCAAGCCTTTCGCCTCTAGCCCGGTCGCTTTAGCGCCCCCACCGGAAACCAGGGTCGGTTATCGGAACCTCTTCATGTACCGTTCCATCGGGAATGGCTTGCCGTGCCCGGGATAGACCGTGTGTATTCCCAGACCCTTCAGCCTTTCGATGCTGGCATTGAAGTCCGCCAAATCGTCGACAAAGGGGGAGCCGGGTCTGCCAACATTGTAGAGCAAGTCGCCGCAAAACAGGTCACCGGTGCTGGTCAGGATCCCCAGGGAACCCTTCGAGTGCCCCGGAATGTGCAGCACTCTCGCCTCGAACCCGTACCCGTTGAGATCATACCCATCCTCGATATACATATCCGGCCTGAATGTGTCGAACCTGCGCGGCCCGCCGAATACCCTCAAGAGAAACGATGCTATTCTGAAGACTGGGGAGAACCTGTCTGGTTTGGGTTTTCTATTCCAGTTCATGTCTCCGCGTTCGACCATTCCGGAATCGCCATTGTGCATCGCTACCTCGGCGCCGCACTTTTCGCGGAGATAGGCGCCGTTACCCGCATGGTCGTGATCCCCATGAGTCAGTACGATCAGCTTCAGGTCTCCAGGCCGGCAGCCGGCGTCTTCGAGTGCTCTCTCGAGTTGGGTGCGCTTTTCCGAAACCCCTGTGTCGATCAGGACGAAGCCGTCGCCGGCCTTGACGAGGTAGCAGTTGACACCGCCCAGATTGATCGCCTTGATATCTTCCGACAAGCCTGTCTGTGTGCCCCCCTGACGGCTGCGGAACCACCCCTGGCTTGCCTTTCGCCCGGCCGCTAGCGCAATGGCACTACGAGTGCGAATGTAGGTCACGACCCCCAGAGTGATCAGACCAAGCTCGACTGCAAGCTCCCTACGGAAGGACTTGCCCAGTCCGAGACCTACTTTCGGCGAGCCGCCGAAGAGAACCGGCAGGTCGGGCGGGCCGGCGGGCATGACGGTGAAGGGTTTCAGCGAAACGCGAGCCATCGGATGGGAAATGAAGTCCAGCACCCAGTGGCTGAAAACGAGGAGCCCGATGACCGCCCCGTTGCGGTAGCTGCGATAGAAGCGCGCGCCCACCACTCCGGCTATCGCGGACCAGATCGCCGACATAATGAGCCCGTGCGACCAGGGAACAGAGACACGCTCTTGCTTTACGTCGGCGTGTTCGATGCCTGCCAGCTGAAAGACAGCCCACAGGGCATCGAGAGCGTCTGCGGCAAGTAACAACACGCCAAGCGGTACTCCGGGGGCAAAACGTTTGGCCGCCAGGCCGACTCCAAAGTGTGCACCGCCCATCTCGTCCTCCTTGCTCGCCTGCCTTCAAGACACAACCCACATGGCCCGTTAGTGCTCCGCCACAGTGATTTCGAAGCGTAGGGAGGGGCCCTGTGCCCCTCCGCCCGGCGGGCGATGATGGTAGGTCGGCGGCAGGGCAGAGCGCCCTGCCCTACATCTCATAGTCTTTGTGGCCGAGTATTGGTGCTCCTTGATTCGAGATATGAGAGGTGTCATCCTCAGCAATGAGGTGTCATCCTGAGCGACAGCGAAGGATCTCCAGCGACGAGGAGATGCTTCGCTCCGCTCAGCATGTCAGTACCCCCAGTTCACCCGCCACAGGGCACTTGACGCATGGAGAGCCGTTCTCTCTTCTTAGAACATCCAATAGTATAGACCGACCACGCCGCGACGACTAATGGTAATATGGGAATCAACGCTTGGCCCATCCCCGCCCGGCCACTGGGACACGGAGGTGCGAGATGAACCTTCCGACCACGATGCGCGCCATGGTGCTGGACCGGCCGCACCAACCCCTCCAGGAGCGCCAGCTCCCCGTGCCGGATCCCGGACCCGAGCAACTCCTGATCCGGGTTCTCGCCTGCGGGGTCTGCCGGACCGACCTCCACATCGTGGACGGCGAACTCCCCGATCCCAAACTGCCCCTGATCCCCGGCCACGAGATCGTCGGTACCGTCGCCGCGCGCGGGGAGAAGGCCCGCCGCTTCCAGGTGGGCGACCGGGTGGGCGTCCCCTGGCTCGGCTACACCGACGGGACCTGTCGCTTCTGCAGGAGGGGACAGGAGAACCTCTGCGACAACGCCCGGTTCACCGGGTACACCATGGACGGCGGCTACGCCGAGTACACCGTGGCCTACGAGCAGTACTGCTTCGCCCTGCCCCCCGAGTACGGTGACGCCGAGGTTGCCCCCCTCCTGTGCGCGGGACTGATCGGCTACCGCACCTACCGGCTGGCCGGCGAGAGGGTGGAACGGTTGGGGATCTACGGCTTCGGGGCCGCCGCCCACATCGTCGCGCAGGTGGCCGTCTACGAGGGCAAGAGGGTCTACGCCTTCACCCGCCCCGGCGACGCCCAGG
>JAJZQR010000289.1 GCA_021806765.1 Chloroflexota bacterium
CTCGTCGGTGCGCCCCCCGGCTACATCGGTTACGAGGAGGGTGGGCAACTCACCGAGGCCGTGCGGCGAAAGCCCTACTCGGTAGTTCTGCTGGACGAGATCGAGAAGGCCCATCCCGAGGTGTTCAACATCCTGCTCCAGATCATGGATGACGGACATCTGACGGACGCCAAGGGCCGGAAGGTGGACTTCCGGAACACGATCCTAATCATGACTTCGAACGTGGGTGCCGACCTGCTGCGTCGAGACGCAGTGCTGGGCTTCGCGGTGACCCAGGACGAGATCAAGAGCGCCGAGCAGGCCTACGAGCGGATGAAGGACAAGGTGCTGGGAGAGATGAAGAACCTCTTCCGGCCGGAGTTCCTGAACCGGATCGACGCCACGGTGGTGTTCCGGTCGCTCACGCTGATGGAGATCCGCAAGATCGTCGATCTGATGCTGGCCAGGGTGCGGGGCGCTCTCACCGAGCAGCAGATTTCCCTGGAAGTCACCGATGCCGCCAAGGACCACCTGGTGGAGAAGGGCTTCGACCCCAAGTTCGGTGCTCGGCCGCTGCGCCGGACCATCCAGAACATGGTGGAGGACCGGCTGGCCGAAGGGTTGCTGAACGGGGAGTTCCAGCGCGGTACTACTGTGATGGTGGACAGCCGCGACGGCGAGTTGGTGTACGAAACCAAGACCAAGGAACTGGTGGAGAGCCAGGCGTAGGCAAGGGGGCGGGGCCACACCCGCCCCTTTTCTGTCTGTTGGTGCGGGGAAACCTCGCTCCTACCCCACGAAACGATGCAGGGGCCGGCTCAGCCGGCCCTCTTTTTCGAGCTAACCTGGACTGCCGGTGTTTGCCCGTCCCTGCGGCAGCCTCATCGTGTAGGGGCGGGTCTAAGACCTGTCCCTATGTGACTTCTGAGGACTCCTCATGCCTAAGAACCGAACCAAATTCGTCTGCGACCGCTGCGGTGCCGAGAGCCTGAAGTGGATGGGTCGCTGCCCCGAGTGCGGTGAATGGAACACCCTCGTGGAGATGGTGGAAGCCCCGATCACAGGCAGGTCCACGGCCCCCAGGCAAAACGTTTCGCCTGTCTCCCTTCGCGATGTGCCAACCCAGGGATTGGACCGCATCAGGGTTCCCATCGGAGAGCTGGATAGGGTTCTGGGAGGTGGCATCGTGCCGGGCTCCCTGGTGCTGGTGGGGGGAGATCCGGGCATCGGCAAGTCGACCCTGCTGCTGCAGCTGTCTTCGGCCATGGCGGACCAAATCGGCAGTGTGCTGTACGTTTCCGGGGAGGAGTCGGTGCAGCAGGTGAAGATGCGCGCCGATCGGTTAGGTCTTGCCAGCGCCGGCCTTTATCTCCTGGCCGAGGGCAATCTGGATCGGATCGTCGAGCACGTGGGTCAGCTGTCGCCCGCCATGGTGGTGATCGACTCTATCCAGAGCGTTTTCGTGGAGGACCTTCCCTCCACGGCAGGCAGCGTCAACCAGTTGCGGGAATGCACTGCCCGGTTGCTGCAGTTGGCGAAGGGCAGCGGGGTGCCGGTCTTTCTGGTCGGTCACGTCACCAAGGAGGGGGCGATCGCTGGGCCCAAGCTGCTGGAGCACATGGTAGACGCAGTCCTTTACCTGGAGGGGGAGCGGTTCCACGCCTACCGGCTGCTGCGCAGTGTCAAGAATCGGTTCGGCTCTACCCACGAAGTGGGCGTCTTCGAGATGCACGAGGAGGGGATGCTGGAAGTTCCTAACCCGTCGGTAGCCTTTCTGGCGGACAGGACGCTGATGCGAAGCGGTTCGACGGTGGTGGTTACCGTAGAGGGAACCCGGGCCCTGCTGGCGGAAATCCAGGCGCTCACCAGCTACTCGCCCTCCCATATGCCGCGCCGAACCGCCAACGGGGTCGAACTGGGCAGGGTGCTGCTTCTCACAGCAGTCCTGGGCAAGAGACTCGGGCTCAAGCTGTACGACCAGGACGTGTACGTGAACGTGGTGGGCGGCCTGCGGATCGAGGAACCGGCGGCGGACCTGGGGGTGGCGCTGGCCATCGTGTCCAGTATGCGGGACAGCCCCATCGATCCGGAGCTAGCGGTGGTGGGCGAGGTCGGCCTCTCGGGTGAGGTGCGGGGCGTCGGCCACCTGGAACAGAGGCTGAGAGAGGCGGCGAAGCTGGGATTCAAGCGCTGCCTGGTTCCCCAGTCTACGCGGCTTCCAAGGATGCCGGAGCTGGAGTTGCTGTCGGCCCGAAGCCTGGAAGAGGCTATCCAACTGGCACTAGGCTGAGGGCTGGGGAAACCGTTGGAGCCACGCCGCGGGCCCACTTTACTTTCCCAGTTGTCTTGTTGACGGCGCTATGGGCTTGATCTACACTTCAACCACGCTCAGCGTCGAGTCGAAGACCGCATTGGTCGCGGTAGTCTACCTTCTCTGTCTGTGCTCTTATCTCTCTTCGGCCCGCGTCTGAGTTCGGTGCCCATGGTCGCGACGATTGAGTGCGCCGGTATGGTCGCGACGATCGAGCGCGTCAGTAAAGAGAGCCCCCACAATCCATGACTGCTGGCGGCTAGGATGCCGCCGCGTAGAGGGAGGGAGGACATGGCCCAGGTTCAGACGAAGCCTCTTGGCATCACGGAAACCGTCCTTCGAGACAGCCACCAGTCACTCCTGGCCACCAGGATGAAGACCGAGGACATGATTCCGGCTATGGAGATGCTGGACGAGATCGGCTACTGGTCTCTGGAGGTCTGGGGCGGCGCCACTTTCGACTCCTGCATGCGTTTCCTGAACGAAGATCCGTGGGAGCGGCTTCGCATCATGCGGAAGCGGAT
This sequence comes from Chloroflexota bacterium, assembly GCA_021806765.1. Next base: position 2,815 of record JAJZQR010000289.1, read on the forward strand.
GCCGAAGACCCGGCTCCAAATGCTGCTGCGTGGCCAGAACATCGTTGGCTACCGCCACTATGCGGACGACATCGTCGGTCGATTCGTGGCCAGGGCCGTAGACAACGGGATGGACGTGTTCCGGATCTTCGACGCCCTCAACGACATCCGCAACATGGAACCCGCCATGAGGGCGGTGAAGAAGTACGGTGGCCACGTGCAGGCCACGGTGTGCTACACCCTGAGCCCCGTTCACAGCAATGCGGGCTTTGTGCAGATGGCCAAGGAGTTGCTGCAGGTTGGGGCCGACTCCATCTGCATCAAGGACATGGCCGGTTTGATTTCTCCGTGCGATGCCAGCGAGTTGGTGGCGCGGCTGAAGGCCGAGACCGACGTCCCGATCTCGATGCACTGCCACTACACCAGCGGCATGGCCTCCATGGCCTACTTTAAGGCGGCGGAGGCGGGCATCGATATGGTGGACTGCGCCATCTCCAGCATGTCCCTGGGCACTTCCCAGCCCCCTACGGAGACTATCGTCGCGTCGCTGGCTGGCACCGAGCGGGACACGGGGCTCGAGATCGGAAAGCTGTCGGAGATTGGCAAGTACTTCGCCAAGGTGCGGAAGAAGTACGCCCAATTCGAGATGGGGGCCTTCGGTGTGGACACCGACGTCCTCCAGTTCCAGATCCCCGGCGGGATGATCTCCAACCTGGTGAATCAACTGCGGGAGCAGGGCCAGGAGGACAAGCTGGCCGGCGTGCTCAAGGAAGTGCCCAGGGTTCGTGCCGATCTGGGCTATCCCCCTCTGGTCACCCCCTCCAGCCAGATAGTCGGCACCCAGGCGGTGCTGAACGTGCTGCTGGGTGAGCGGTACAAGATGGTCCCTACAGAGGTCAAGAACGTCGTCAAGGGGATGTATGGCAGGACCCCTGCCCCCATCGACCCCGAGGTCAAGAAGCTGGTTCTGGCGGGAGAGGAGGCCATCGACTGCCGGCCTGCTGATCTGCTGGAGCCCGAATTCGATAAGGCCAAGGCGGAAGTCGGCGAACTGGCCAAGAGCGAGGAAGACGTCATCTCCTACGTCCTCTTCCCTCAAGTAGCCAAGGAGTTCCTGGCTAAGCGTGGGAAGAAGGACGAAGGGCTCACCGTAGAGCAACTGGCGGCCATAGCGGCGGTGGTGGGAAGCCGGTAGCGGCGGCCACGGCTGATGGCCCCCGGCGCCGGAGCGGGGATCCCCGCTCCGGCAGCCTTTAGCTCCTGCGAAGGTTCACGAACCAGTCGACGTTCTCGTCGTGGAGGGACAAGAATTGGACTTCTTAGCAGCTTTGAATGTCACGATTTATGGCCTGGGGATCGTTTTCCTGGCTTTACTCGTTCTGATGTTCACTATCATGGTGCTCAGCAAGCTGTTCTCCGTGGCCACGGGCAAGACCCTCTTGGAGGCACCGAACGCAGACTTTGCGAAAGCCCAACCGGCCCCTGTAGCGCCGGCTCCTGTGGCAGCAGTCCCCGTCGCGTCGGCGTCTGCGCCTGCAGTCATGACCCTCACTTTCGGTGGGCAACAGTACCGCGCGGAGTTGAGAGACGTTACTCCCAGCGGGGCAATCGTGGCGATGGACGGCGCCACCTTCCGAGTAGAGCGTGACAAAGCCGACGTCAAGACCGTGATGGTCAACGGAAAGGCCCACACTCTGGAAGTCAGAGAGGTCGGCGATACAGCGGCCTCGGTGGTGATAGACGGCGTGGCCCAGATGGTCCAGATCACCCGCGAGAAACCGGCGGTGCCGGCTGCCGCTCCTGCAGCCACCCGGGTGGTGAAGAAGAAGAGGGTGGTCTCCGGTGCCATGGAGCAGGTCACGGCGCCCCTTCCCGGCAAGGTCCTATCGGTGGCCGTACATGCGGGCGACAGTGTGAAGGCGGGGGACGAGCTGTGTGTTATCGAGGCCATGAAGATGGGCAACAGCATCAAGGCCCAGCGAGATGGCACTGTCAAAGAGGTAGCGGTCTCCGCCGGCCAGACGGTGGGTTTTGGTGCGACTCTCATCTCCCTGGCAACGGGAGACGTGGTTGAGGAGGAGGTTGAAGAGGTGGTTCCGGTGGAGGTGGTTTCTGCCACCGCGACCCCAGCGCCTTCGATCCTCAAGATGTCCGCCGATGGGAAGCAGTACAAGGCCGAAGTCAAGGCTGGGACGGGCACTGCAACCGTGGTCACCGTCGATGGCGCCGCCTTCCGGGTGGAGCGAGACCTGATGGACGTGAAGAAGGTTGTGGTGAACGGACAGGCTCACACCATCGAGGTTAAAGAGGTCACCGACACGATGGCCTCGGTAGTAATCGACGGGGTGGAGCGGAAGGTTGGAATTGGCCGCGAGGCTGCACCTGTCCCTGCACCTGCCGCTGCTCCTGCACCAGCGCCTGCTCCCGCGCCCGTCGCAGCCCCCGAGCCGGCGCCAGCCCCTGCTGCTGCGCCTCAGGCAACGGCGGGAGGCGAATCCATTACCGCACCGCTGCCCGGCAAGGTCCTCTCGGTGGCGGTGCAGGTGGGCGACCGGGTGAACAAAGGCGACGAGCTGTGCGTGATCGAAGCCATGAAGATGGGCAACAGCATCAAGGCCCAGCGCGCCGGCATCATCAAGGGAGTACTGGTTGCCCCAGGTCAGGCCGTCGGGTTTGGCGGCACACTCTTCGTGATGGAGTAGGCGGGCGGTTCGCCGTCGATGCGCTGGAAGGTGAAAGACTATGATTGACAATACCGTCACCGAAGCTTTGGTCAGAGGTTTCACCAACCTGACCATCCAGCAGGTGATCATGGTCGTGGTTGGCGGAACCCTGATCTATCTGGCCATAGCGAAGGAGTACGAGCCGGTGCTGCTGCTCCCCATGGGCGCAGGCGCGATACTGGCAAACATCCCTGCCACGGGTATGACCGGCCCAGATGGGCTGTTCACGTTTCTGTACGACGGGGGAATCAAGAACGAATTGTTCCCGCTGCTGGTGTTCATCGGCGTGGGTGCGATGACCGATTTCGGCCCCCTGCTGGAGCGACCTTACACGGTGATCCTTGGGGCAGCTGCCCAGTTCGGCATCTTCGGGACGATGCTGGTGGCCACCCTGTTGGGCTTCAAGATCAACGAGGCCGCCTCCATAGGGATCATCGGCTCGGCCGACGGTCCCACCTCCATCTACGTGGCCTCGGCCCTGGCACCCCACCTGCTCGCGCCCATCGCCGTGGCGGCTTACTCCTACATGTCGCTGGTGCCCATCATCCAGCCGCCGATCATGCGGGCGCTGACCACGGAGGCGGAGCGCGCCATCGTGATGCCCTACACCAACGACAAGCCCGTCTCTAAGACCACCAAGGTCCTGTTCCCCATCGTGACCACCCTGGTGTGCGGCCTGATCGCCCCCATGTCGGCGCCGCTGATCGGCATGCTGATGTTCGGCAACCTGCTCAGGGAGGCAGGAGTAGTCGAGCGTCTCTCCAACACCGCCCAGAACGAACTGGTCAACATCGTAACCATCTTCCTGGGCCTGACCATCGGCTCAACCATGGTAGGAGAGAAGTTCCTCCAACCTCAGACGCTGATGATCATCGGCATGGGGTTGGTCGCCTTCGCTCTCGACACCGTGGCGGGCCTCAGCTTCGGCAAGGCGCTCAGCATCCTCACCCGGGGCAAGATCAACCCCTTGATCGGCGCCTCTGGCATCTCGGCCTTCCCCATGTCGGCCCGGGTGGTGAACCGGGTGGGCCTCGAGGCCAATTCCAACAACTTCCTGATCATGCACGCAATGGGATCCAACACGGCGGGGCAGATCGGGTCCGTCATGGCTGGTGGTGCCGTCCTGGCGCTCCTGGCCGGATAGCGAATGGGCGGGCAGGGGCGGTTCGCGAACCACCCTGCCCCGACCGTCGCTGGGAGGGGCGGTTTCGAGTTCACACCCTGGGATCCTCAACAATGTTCAGACTTTGACACAAAACGCTTAGCTGTGCTACCATCCCTGACTGGTTCATTGGGGCTTGGTCGTCCCCGCGACGCTTTTCTTCCGGTTCCATAGTGAGGGAACGGGTGATGCGTTCAGAAGTATATTGGCCGAAGGGGGATGTACTT
>JAJZQR010000290.1 GCA_021806765.1 Chloroflexota bacterium
CGCGTGGCTGGTCAAGATCGACGAGGAGGGACCCGCCGCCCTCCTGCGGGGCGAGGAGATCGGCCAGGGCGATAAGAGCACCTTCGTGGCCGTGAAGGACGGCAAGCCGGTCCCCTTCAAAGCGTACGACGACAAGAGCCCGGCTGAGGGGGACCTATTCTTCGACGGGACCATCGGCGGATTCCGGGTGAAGACCGCCTTCCAGATCATATGGGAGGAGGTTTCCTCGCGCAGCCTCGAGGAGTGGGCCCGCATAGCCGACGTCAAGCCCGAGGACATCGTGGAGCTGTCCCGGGAGTTCACTGCCCACGGCAAGAAAGGGGTAGCCGAGTCCCACCGGGGGCTGCTCTTGGGCACCAATGACTTCCACAACACCCTGGGGGTCATCACCCTGAACCTCCTCAACGGCAACTACCACTGGAAGGGAGGGATCATCAAAGGAGGGAAGTGGAGCGAGACAGGGGATGAAAAGGGCCAGCCCTACCCTGTGTTCGGGATGCATCCCGGTAAGATGACGTCCTTCGGCATAGACATGGGGCGGCACGGCTACTGGACCGTCTTCTACGACAACTCCACTCTGTTCGAAGGCTACCCGGCCAAGCGGCCCTGGTATCCATTCCAGACCCTGGGCGGCTACTGGCAGGAGGTGCTGCCTTCCTGCGCGGCGAGGTACCCGTACCAGGCGAAGGCCCTCTGGATGTACATGGGCACCCCCATCCAATCGGTGCCGGCGGCCCAGACCCAGTTGGACGTCTACGCCGACCCGGAAAAGATGCCGTTGATTTGGGCGAGCGATCCGGTTCTGAGCGAGGCGGCCTCGTACGCCGATTATCTCTTCCCCGACACCACCTACCTGGAGCGTTTCGACCCCTACCACCCTCCAGCCGCCCACATCCCGCAGGAGTACAACCCTGTCCGACAGCCGGTGATCACCCCTCTCACGGATACCGTGAAGGTCTTCGGTGAGGAGCAACATCTCTCCATGGAGACAGTGGCGCTGGCCATCGCAGAGAAGCTGGGGATGCGTGGCTACGGCAAGGACGGCTTCGGGCCGGGCCTGGACTTCACGCGTGCCGAGGACATGTACCTGAAGATGGTGGCCAACATCGCCTGGGGCCACAACGACAAGAACAACGTTCCCGACGCCAGCCAGGAGGAGTTGCAGCTCTTCCAGTCGGCCCGCCGGCACCTGGCACCGACGCTGTTCCAATACGACCGGTGGCGGAAGGCGGTGTCTCCGGAACTGTGGCCCAAGGTGGCCTTCGTACTGAACCGGGGCGGCCGCTGGGAGCACTTCGAGGAGGCGTGGAAGGGGGAGCACTACGCGCACCCCTGGCCCCACACCCTGCTGCTCTACAACGAGCCGATGCGAACGGTGACCCGCAACTCCATGACCGGGAAGCGCTTCCCCGCCTGGGCCATCTACCGACCCCCCGAGGATGTCCTTGGCCGGGAGATCCAGGACCCGGAGTACCCCTTCCACCTCATCACCTACAAGCTGGTGACCAGAACCAACTGGCGCCTGGATGAACACTACTGGTCCCAGGGCATAAACGCCGAGAACACCGTCGACCTGAACCGAAGGGATGCCGAGAGGCTGGGGCTGAAGGACGGCGATATGGTCAAGCTGGTGTCCGCCAGCAATCCGGAAGGGGCCTGGAACCTCAGGAACGGCGAGACCCGCCTCTGCGCCGGACGGCTGCGGGTCATGGAGGGGATCCGGCCGGGTGTCGTGGGCGTAGCCGCCAGCTTCGGTCACTGGTTCTACGGTGCCAGGGATATCGAGGTGGACGGCCAGCTCGTCAAGGGGGACTCCCGCCGGGGCACTGGCCTGAACCCCAACGTGGTGATGCGGACGGATCCACATCTCAAGGACGTCTGCTCCACCGACCACATGATGGGCCAGGCTGCCTATCTGACCAAGGTGAACGTGGTCAAAGTCTGAGGAATTCTCAGCCAAAGGGCGCCTGGCGCTGGCCGCAAGGGACCTGCGAGATATGATACGTTCCTTGCTCGCTGCCCTCCCTACTGCTTCTCGGCTGAGATTGCACCATAAGGGGAAGCGGGCTTGATAAGGGTGAAGGGATGTGTCAGCAACTTGGGGACGGCTGCCTGGAAACCGTCATTCCCGCGGAAGCGGGAATCCAGCGGATTCCTTCCTGCGGCCGTCGCCAAGACGCTCCCTTATGGTGCAATTTCAGGCTTCTCGGAGCGACGACGGCCTTCTTGCGCAGGTGGTTTGGAGGCAGCAGACCGGCGTCGAGGGGAAGGCATGCTCAACGGCATTGCCGCGGAGAATGCGACAAGGGGTTAGTAGTCCGCCACACTGATCGTGATGGTCGTGGAGTCGAGGCTTTAGCCGGTGCCGATGGCTGCATCCGGCCGAAGCCTCGATTCCGCGATGTCGAAAACAGTGTGGTGAGGGGCTGATCGGCACGGGGAGATCTCGACTATGCAGGGAAGGGATGTGGCAGTCCTTGTCGGGGTAGTCGCCCTCATCGTCCTCGTCCTGGCCCTTTTCGGCGGGGGCATGCTGATGGGCCCTTGGATGATGGGGTGAAGCCTGATGTCCAACTGGGCGCAACTTAGTCCACTCGGCTCCGCTGCAGCCACAGCGCGTTCACCGTCACCAGGACGGAGCTGCCGGCCATGATGGGCCTCCACCAGTTCTTGGCCCTACAGCTTGACCCACCCCCTCCTCAGGGCCTGGTGGAGCAGGACCCCCACGACGAAGGCGGCGCCCATGTTCCAGGTGGCGAAGGCCGCGGTCACCAGCATGAGGTAGACGTCCTCCTTCTTGTTGCCGATGTCCCGAGATGATAGGGCGAGTTCGATGCCGGCGAAGAAGAGGATCACCCCCAGGATGGCCGAGGGGAACATCTGGAAGATGAGCTGAACGGAGTTGCCGAAGAAGAGGGCAAGGGCGACGATGAGGCTGCCCAGGATAACCAGGGCGCCTCCCGTCCTTGCCCCGAACCGCACGTGCCCTGCCATGCCGCCGGCCCCGTGACACAAGGGGATCCCGCCGATGATGGGCGAAAAGACGTTCATGATGCCCATGGTGGTGGCAACCTTGCGCTCGGTCACCTGGCGGTCGGGGAAAAGGTCGTTGTTCTCAGCGACCACGGCGATGCAGGCGTTGCCCAGCGAGAGCGGCACCTGGGGGATGGCCAGGAGGAGGCCGCCCCAGAGCACGTCCTCCCAGGTGAGGCCTCCGAGGGCGAAAGGCGGGAGGCGCAGACCGACCCCAGCCTGGGCGAGGCGGGCGGGGAGATCGGGCTGCTGAAAGATAGCCACAGTCACGCCAAAGAGCAGCAGGACGAACATGGCTGGGACCTTCGGGTTGGAGAGCAGGAGGTAGGTTACCACGAGGCCGATACCGGCCACGACGGGATCGCTGCCCATCATGCGGAAGGCTTCCAGGACGAAGGTGAAGCCCAGACCCAGGACGATGCCCCTTATGACGGGCTTGGAGGCAAGCCTCGCCAGCTTGTCCACGGCACCGGTGACGCCGAGGAGGAGCCAGATGGCCGCCGTGACCAGTCCCGAGCCGTAAACCATGGCGGGGGTCAGGGCTCCGGCTTGCCCGATGGCCGCGCCGCCGATGGCCTTCATGGGCTGGACCGGCATCGGGGTCCGATAGAAGAGTCCGACGGCCACCTTGGTAAGGCCGAAGGCCAGGAGCACCCCCACCGGGTCCATGTGGAGGACGGCAATGTAGCCTACGACGAAGGGGATCAGGGTGCCGAGGTCGCCGAAGGCCCCTGCCCACTCCATCCGGTCGTAACGGTTGGCCGCAGCCTTCCCTTTGGGCAGGGGGCCGTCCTCCCGTCCCTCATCGTCGTCTTCCCGAAGGGGCACGTCCAGAGCTGCCATCACAGAAAACATCAGCCGAAGGCTTCCCGGAAGCGTCCGTCCACCAGGGTGTCCAGGCCCCGACTGAGATCGTGGTAACGACGAAGCAGCTCCCTGGCAAGGGGGGTGAGGGTGCTACCTCCGCCGTCGGTGCCGCCCGACTGGGTCTCCACCAAGCGCAGCCCGAGGACCTCCTCGGACTCCTTCAGCCTCTGCCAGGCCGTTCGATATGGAACCTTCAACTCCTCGGCGGCCTTCGCCAGGGAGCCGGTGCGCTCGATCCCCTCCAGGATGGCCGCCCGGTAGTCGCTGAGGACGGCCTTGCCGTTCACCTCGATCCACAGCTTGGAGCGCACCTCCAGGCCGGCGAAGGGTGAGGCAGGAGCGGCCTTCCCTGACTGGGGAACGGCTTCTCCGGAGGAAAGGGTCGGGTCGCTCACCGCTCATCTCCCTCCTGGGTCAGGATGCCTCGTCGTTATGCACAGAATAGCATAACGCCAGGAAGGGGTCAACCGGTTGGAAGTACCTTCACGCCCCGCCGTGCACGCTCGGCATCCAACCACTTGCCCACCTTGTTCTGGATTGTGGTGCTATCGGCATTCGGGGCGATGGTCTGGTCGGCGTAGGTGCCCGCGAGCGACTGCTCCTCGGCCAGGGCTCGGACATCGTCGATGGTCACCCCATGCTTGGCCAGTTCGGCGGCCAGGGCGTCGCTCCCCCCGGCCTCCGAGGCGAGGGTGACCAGGGCATGCTCCACGCTCGTGCTGTCTGGCTTGAGGTTTGCGGCCCGGGCGGCATCGGCCAGCAGCCTTCCGTTGATCAAGTCGTCCAGCGCGTACTGCTGCCGCTGCTTGAGTTCCGCCTGATCGGCGGACCTCAACGGATCGAGCACGGCGCCACTGTCGAGTTGGTCGAGCGCCAGCAGCACGTCGACCCTGTGGTTGACCTCTCTCATCGTGATCTTCTGCCCGTCGAGGACGGCGGCGACCTGTTCGTTGGCCGCCCCGGCTGCCTCGACGACCGAACGTGGCTGGGGCGGAGTCTCGGTGCCGGACCCAACGAAGCGGTCCACCTTGGCCTGCATGATCTCGGCCGTCATCCCTCCGACGATCCGATCTCGGACGATGCCCTGGGCGTCGATCAGATAGCTGGTGGGTGGGGCGACGGCCTGGTAGGTGAACCCCACGTCGCTGTTGCGATCGAGGACGACCGGGAAGGTGTAGCCGCCCTTCTTGACGAAGGCTTGCGCGGTGTTGGGATCCTCCCCGGAGTTGACGGCCAGGACGACGAAACCCTGATCACGGCGCTTCTGGTACAGATCGTTGAGGGCGGGCATCTCCTCGCGGCAGGGCGGGCACCAGGATGCCCAGAAGTTGAGGAGCACGACCTTTCCCCTGAGATCGGAAAGGTGGATCTGGTTCCCATCGAGGAAAGGAAGGGCGAAGTCCGGGGCACGCTGGCCCACCTTGACGCCCTCCGGAACATCCGTCGAGGAAGCCACCGGGGTGGCGGCCGGGCTTGCGCTGGGAGAGACGGCGTCCGGCGTAGGGGTCTCGGGGTTAGAAATGGCCGGACCGGTAGTCGCGCTTCCCGCGGGGCTTGGGACCGCGGGGGGAAGGCTGGTTGGTGTTGGGGTTTGCGCGGGGGGTTGGCACGCGGAAACAGTTATTGCGAGGGCCGTCACGAGGGCGGCGATGAACGCCGGCCGCCGGCCCGCGGCATACAGGGTAACCATGACGCGCATGAGGTTGTGGACCTCCTGAGATCTATGCACGGCCGCAAAGAGGAATCGGGCAGGGCGGCCGCCGCATGGTGGGCAGCGAGCTAGGGCAGCAATGTTACCACATACGCCTCGCCCATCCGGCGCGCGGTCTCCGCGATCTTGTCTCGCAACTGCGGCGGAGAGAGCACCTCAACTTCGGCTCCCCACGATAGAATCCAGGGCGTGATCTCCATGGTGCCCGCCACCGTCACTGCGAAGTCCAGCGTTCCGTCCCCGCGCTCCGCCACCGACTGGGAGGGATGCCACGTGCATTCCTTGACCCTCGATGCGACGGTTGGAGTGAAGCGGAGCCTCACCTCCACCTCCTCGTCCGCCACGACCCCCCAGCTCGACTTCAGGTAGCTGTTCGCGTCGAAGTCGGCAGGGATCTCGTATGGCTGCTCGGTCAGCTCGATCTGCTGGATCCTCTCCAGCTTGAAGGTGCGCAGCGCCCCGGCGTGGTGGCAGAAGCCGATCAGGTAGCAGGAGTGGCCGATCGGCGACGGCTCCAGGAAGTAGGGCTCCACCAGCCGCTCCTCGACGCGACTTTGCCCGCCCCCCATCCGCGGATACCAGATCCGAACCCTCCTCCCGGTCGCCCAGGCCGTGGAGAGTATGTCGAAGACCCGGGCGTACCGGGCATTCTCGGGTCGACCGACCATCCCCCGAATCGTGTCGGACAGGTGCTGCGCCACCGCCTTCGGCAACACGGCGGCCAGCTTCCCGAAGGCCGACTCGACGTTGGGGTCGCGCTCGTCGGAGTAGCGGGAGACGAGGCGAGCGGCCAGAAAGAGGGTCATGGCCTCCAGCAGGGTAAGCTTGAGCGGGGGGAGGAAGACGCCCTCTTCCAGGCCGTAGCGGCTGTTCTCCTGCCAGATGGGATAGCCCAGCTCCTCCTGAAGGGCCTTGAGATCCCGGTACACGGTGCGGGTGGACACTGCACATAACTCGGCTAGCCGCCTTGGAGAGAGCCCCTGGGGATACTGGTAGAGGGTCTGGGCTACGCGGAGAAGTCGGGCGGTGCGGTCGCGCTTAGCCTCGGAACTCATGGCCTACCCCCTCAGCAGACGAAGCAGTTCTAGGACGCGCCGGGCCGGGACGGTCCTGATGGTAGATGCTCATGCGACCCCTGTCAACCGCAGGGGAGTCCTCTGTCCTGAGATTGATGACCTCAGTCGGCATGGTTCATGGGGACGGGTAGTTGGAGTTACAGTTTAATGCAACGTCACCCCCGCTTGCGCGGGGGTCCAGACGTCCCCTCTCCTCGTGAGGCTGCTCCTTCACG
>JAJZQR010000291.1 GCA_021806765.1 Chloroflexota bacterium
GACCTGATCGGGCATCCAGGGGTCCACGTTGGCGTGCAGGAGTGGCCTCACGAGGAGATGGGATGCCTGGACCCCCGCCTTCGCGGGGGTGACGAAGGAGAGGCTGGGGGTGACGTTGGCATCAGACTGTAACTCTATCTACCCGCCCTCGTGAACCATGGCCCCACCGCGAGGATCCGTGGCTGTCCCGAAGTGAGTAACGGTGGTACTGGTCGTCTCCCCGAACGATGATGGCTTCGGAAGCCGCCGGGCACACGGAGGGCTGTAGTAACGACTTTAGTCGTTCGTTCTCCTTCCATCGGCAAAGGGACGAACGACTGAAGTCGTTACTGCTCTTAGCCCAGCGTCCTCAGGATCACCAGCTTCGGGACAGTGGCGAGGATCCCGAAACGCGTGGAATCGAGGCTTCAGCCGGTGGTCGGGACGTCCGGCTGAAGCCTCGACTCCTCGATAGTGAGTTCGATAGTGAGTTCGATAGTGAGCTCGCTGTGGCGCTGCGCTGTATCTCGTCACCGCTCCCGTGGTACCCTGCGTTCGTGTAGACTGGCGAACAACGGAGGACGTTCCCGCGATGATCGAACCGGAGAGCTACCCATTCCCGACCCTCCCCGACTACCTGGCCCCCGGGCTCCGGCTGGTCTTCGTGGGGATCAACCCGGCGGTCTATGCCGTGCAGCGGGGCCACTACTTCGCCCGGGGCACCAACCGCTTCTGGCCGGCCTTCTCCCGCTCCCGCCTCAGCCTGCCGGTCCGGCTGGCCCTGAGAAGGGACATCCTGAAACCCGAGGACGATGGCGCCTTCCTGGCATTCGGCATCGGCTTCACCGACGTGGTGAAGATCCCCAGCCGCAACGTTGCCGAGCTTCGCCCCTCGGACTACCAGGAGTGGGCGCCTCGACTGCTGACGCGGCTGGAAGCCTATCGACCCGTCGTAGCCTGCTTCCACGGGGTCACCGGCTACGGGGCCTTCGCCCGCTACGTCCTGGGGGATCCCCCGGCCACCCGCTACAGTCTCGGCCCGCAGCCTCACACGCTGGGCCGCACCCGTCTCTTCGTCGTGCCCAACCCCAGCCAGGCCAACGCCCACTTCACGCCGCAGGACCAGGTGGAGTGGTACGACCGGCTGGCGGACTACCTGGACCAAGCTGGGTGAGGTCATATTGCGGGATCATCGACGGTGCCGCTCGCGCTGATCGTGGGAGGGCCAGCGGTAATCGACCCTGAGCCAGTGGCCGGTCTCGTCATGCGGACGAGCCAGCTTCGCAGGAACGGGTCCGGTATGCGGTATTCCCCCGGTGGCACCACTTCTACCAAATCGTTTTCCCTAAGCCCCTTCAGGGAACTCTGCACCGTCGAATGCACGCCTAGCCCGTACTGGCGCCGATAGCTCTCAGAGTAGATCGCCGAGGTTCCCCCGCTGGCCGCCAGGGCGGAGAGTATCAGCCGCTGAGTCTTGGTCAGGCCGATCCAGGCTTCGGTGTAACGGGCACTCTCGGCTCGTACCACTCGATCCAGGGCCCGTTCTACGAGCCTGGGTGTGGCGACAACCTGCTCTATGTAGGCCAGGGTCCAGGTGAAGTGGGCGAGTTCCTGGGTGTCGTGGGGCTGGCAGGCGGTGACCTTGAGGATCTCGTCCACCGCGTCGTCAGTAATCTCCCGGCCGGTGGCCGCGAAGCGACTCTTGATGAAGGCGGCGAAAACGTCGTGACGTATGGGCTCCAGCACCATGGGCTTCGCCATGCGGTACATCGGCTCGGCCTTGCTGGTGAACAGACTCTCCATCATGTGGCGCTGGCTTCCCAGGAACAGGTGCGACACGTCGGGCTGCATTTGCCACACCGAACGGATCAGGCTGGGAAGGTGCTCGTCGATCACCCTGGCATCCTGGAACTCGTCGAGCACCACGGCGACCTGCTTCTTCTGGTCCTCGGCAATCTGCCCGGGGATCTCCAGGAGCCGCTTGAGAGCGGCATCCAGGTCCTGCGCTCGCTCCCCCAATCCCAGCTCGACACTTGGGGTACCATCGGAGCTGGTGCTGAATCGGGGCTGGAGAGACCGCTTGGTGAAAAACTCCGTGACCTTGTGGATCGTACGATCCTTGAAGCCGACCAGATCCCCATACAGGGCGGTGGCCAGACCGTCGGCAAGCTGCGCCTTGCTCGGGGTGGCGAGCAGGTCGAGATAGGCAACCAGGACCCCCCGTGAGCGAAGCTGCCGCGCCACGGTGAGAACCAGGGACGTCTTGCCATACCGGCGGGGGGAGACCAGGACCACGTTCTGGCCCGAGCTCATGTCCAGCTCCAGCTCTGCCCGCTCCTGCTCCCTGTCGACGAAATACTCTCCGGATACTATCGATCCATAGCGAAAGGGATTCTCCATCGCGCCCTTCCCGGTTACACCGGCACCGTTACGTTGGCGCCGTTACGTCGCTTACGTAATACACCCTTACGGTGAGTGATGTCAAGACCAAAGAGGCGCGGCGTCCGCTCCGTAGCGGCAGCCGGCCGGTGCGCCGCAAATCGTTCCGGCAATTGGCCGCGGACGCGGGCGCCCAAAGGAGGAAACCTGGATGCACCCTCTCGCGGGGTGCCGCCAGAGCAGTTCGCTGAGTGAGGTTAGCCCCATCTAACGATAGTCTGTGACTCTACCCTGCCTAACGGTTCTGGTCGGCATACTTCCACCAGAGATGGGTTGCGACCACACCCGCCAGTCCGGTCAACAACACGATCCAGTAGCTGATCGGCGTCAGGGAGCTTTTCCCCTGCGCCAGTAGCCCCGGCACCGCCCAGGGGAAGTACTCGCCCCACCCAAGTAGCGCCACCAGGTTCGTCATCATCAGCGTCAGGATCGCCAGCCCTATGGGCAGCAGGTAACCCCGGCTCACGCTGGCGAAGAGAGCGAAGGGCAGCGTAACCACAATCACCAGACAGCCCATTATCACCATGACGGCGCTGCCATGGAGAAGAACGCCGATCGAGCCTCCCGGGAGTCCGATGATCGCCCCCATGGCGAGGCCGGCTGCGAGACTGACCATCGTCAGCGCGGCGGACCAGACCGCCACCACGACGAACTTCGCCAGCAGTATGCTCGAGCGTTGAACCGGCACGGCGAGCATATCCTTCAGGGTGCCATCGACGAACTCACGACCGAACACCCAGCTGATCACCAGGATGAACAGGAGGAATCCGCCCGCCGCGACCATCTCGCCCAAGAAGCCCAGGTAGGCCGGCCAGTCTGTCCCGGCGTACGCGAGCAGATCGGCTTTGGCGCTGACCAGGCCGAGCTGCTGGGAGATCGCCGGATTCCTGGAGACGAAGATCAAGAAGGCGATCCCCAATGGCATGAACAGGGACCCGAGGGCCGTCCACAGAGGCATTCGGGAGCGGATCGCCTTTCGCGACTCTATCCAGATCATGTCTGCGAGGTTATTCATCTTGCGATCCTCCATCCATCCCAACCAGCCTGAGGAAGTAGTGCTCCAGCTCCTCTTTCTCGACCATCAGCTGAGTGGGCGGGGTTCCGGCCTCGACCAGGAGGCGGTTGATCTCCTCCGGGCGTTCGACAGAAACCTCGCTATCCAGCTCGATGGTTCCGTCCTGGAGGATCCTGGTGGGCTGTCCGGCGGCGGCCAACGTCCGGCGGGCTGACTCGAAGTCCCGTGTCTGCAGCAGGAGCCGCCTCCTTCGGTTTCTCTCTAGCTCATCGACGCTCAACTCCTGGAGGAGGTGCCCCTCGTGGATGATCCCTATCCGCCGGGCAAGACGCGAGACTTCGGCCAGGATGTGGCTCGACATGAATACCGTCACGCCCCGCTCGTGAGTCAGTTCCAGCAGCAGCTCGCGGATCTCCACGATCCCGGCCGGGTCCAGGCCGTTGGCAGGCTCATCCAGGAGGATCAGTCTCGGGCTGTGCAGCAGCGCCTTGGCCAACCCCAGTCGCTGGGCGTTGCCCTGGGAAAGGTTGCCGGCCCGCCGATCGGCATAGGCCGACAGCCCCATGCGCTCCATGATTTCGCCCACGGCCTTGAAGGGGGTGCCGGGATGCAAACGCCGGGCGACCTCCAGATTCTCGTAGACGGTCAGCTCCGGATAGCTACGCGGCTCCTCCACCAGATACCCGACCGACGCCCAGCGTTCGCAGCTGCCCGGCCGCACGCCGGTTTGAAGCACCCTGGCATAGCCTGTGGTGGGCTTGATCATCCCGAGCAGCATGCGGATGGTGGTTGTCTTCCCTGCGCCATTCAGGCCAAGAAAGGCGTAGATCTCCCCCTCGTCGACCTGCAAAGAAAGGTGCTCGACAGCCGCTACGTCGCCGTAGCGCTTCCCAAGGTCCTGCGTTTCGATCGCCGGGTTCATGTTGCGTTCCCTTCCCGCGAGAAAGGTGCGGGGCTGATTGCTTCTTGAATCTGGACCTCACCCAAACAGAAAGCCGCGACCAGCTCAAGAAGCAAATCGATACTGCCTCCAAAGTTGTCCCGACCCAGATCGTCCTCGTGCAAAGTGGCCACGACGAGTGGATATAGCATGCCGACGATCTGCTCGGACTGCGCTCGGATTGGTATTCCCGCGCCCTGGCAGCGGCCGATCAACTCCTCGAAGAACGCCCGATCAGCGGCCAGGTGCTCCTGGAGCTTCTCCGCGGGGATCCTGCGAAAGAGCAGGTCGAAATCGCTACCCGTGAAGAAGCGCAAAATGGGCATCGTTTCGAAAAGGGCAAAAGCCTTCTTCAGAACAGCAAACAGGCGGCCACGGGGAGATGGTCCTGGCAGGTCGACGACGGCCAGCACCTCCTGGCGGACGCGTGTTTCGGCCTGTTCTATGACGTCCATGAAGAGCGCTTCTTTGGACTCGTAAAAGCTGTAGAACGCGCCTTTTGAGATCCCGGCCGCCTCCGCGATCTCTTCAATGTTGGTCTTCTTTAGCCCGTATGCGGAAAACAGCTTGTACCCCTGCTCCAGGAGTCGCTTGCCGATCAGTGCTCTTTCGCGTTCAGTGAACGCTCTCGGCATGCCGGATCCTCTCTTCCAGCGGAGACCCTTCGCCGTCGCCCAGGGAGACAACTAAGAGGCCCTGCGGTATCTATGACCAAATATGGTTTACGGTCATAGCGTATCATACCACATAGTGCTTCCGGCGCGATGCCTCCGCGCGTTCGTCTCAGCCCAGACCGTGTTGACCAGTCTTCGGCCTCGTTGATGGGTTGAGTTGTTAGGGAGAACTGAAGAGCCCCGGTACAGCGCCCCACTGGTTGACAGCGGCGGGCGCACAGGGTATACCTGTATACAAAATCCCACTTCTCCTTCCAGGAGGCTCGTCGTGGTGGACAGCGCCGTCGAAGCCGCCGAAGTCACGCTCCGCGTGTCCGAGGGCAACCCCGAGGACGCCGGCCGAGGCGTGGTGCATATCGATCCCCTGGCCTTCCAGGCCCTCCAACTCCACCCCGGCGACGTGGTCAGGATCGCCAACAAGAAGCCCACCGTGGCCCGCGCCGTCCCCCTCGCTCCGGAGTTCGTCGGCACGGCGCTGATCCGGGCCGACGGCGTAATTCGAGGCAACGCCGGGGCCGGGATCGACGAGAAGGTCCGGGTAGCCAGGGTGGCGGCGAGACCTGCCCTCTCCCTGGTGCTCTCCTCCGTGGATACCACCCGTAGCTTCCAGCGCCAGGAGGACCTGCAGCTGCTGGCCCAATCGCTGGTGGGGCTGGCGGTGATCGCCGGAGACGTGATTCGCGCCACCCCCTACGGTTCCCGAGGACAGCTGTTCACCGTGGCGGGAACGGCGCCCGCCCAGACCCCCGTCCTGGTCACCAAGGATACCGAGGTCCAGGTCCTCCACGCCGACACCAACCACGAGAAGGCCTTCCACGTCACCTACGAGGATGTCGGCGGGTTGGAGCGAGAGGTGGAGCGGGTGCGGGAGATGGTGGAGCTTCCCCTCAAGCGGCCCGACCTCTTCGCCCGCCTGGGGGTGGAAGCCCCCAAAGGGGTGCTGATCTACGGCCCTCCGGGTTGCGGCAAGACCCTCATCGCCCGAGCGGTGGCCACGGAGACCCAGGCCCACTTCATCCACGTCAACGGGCCGGAGATCATCCACAAGTATTACGGGGAGAGCGAGGCCCGCCTCCGGGAGATCTTCGAGGAGGCGAGCCGCCACGCTCCCAGCATCGTCTTCCTGGACGAGATCGACGCCATCGCCCCCCGCCGCTCGGTGGTGGTGGGGGAT
This sequence comes from Chloroflexota bacterium, assembly GCA_021806765.1. Next base: position 6,222 of record JAJZQR010000291.1, read on the forward strand.
GTGGAGAAACGGGTGGTGGCCCAGCTGCTGGCCCTGATGGACGGCTTGGTCTCACGGGGGGAGGTGGTGGTGATCGGCGCTACCAACGTCCCGGAGATGGTGGATCCGGCCCTGCGGCGGCCGGGCCGCTTCGACCGGGAGCTGGAGATAGGGGTGCCAAACCAGAAGGCACGGCTGGCCATCCTGAAGATCCACTCCCGGGGGATGCCTCTGGCCCCAGAGGTAGAGCTGGAGCAGCTGGCGCGGGTCACCCACGGCTTCGTTGGGGCCGATCTGGAGATCCTGTGCAAGGAGGCAGGGATGAACGCCCTGCGGCGGATCTTGCCTGCCCTCCACGACGGGCGCGAAATCCCCCACAACGGCAGCTACGGGGAGATTCAGGTCACCCTGGAGGACTTCCGGGAGGCTCTCAAGGAGGTGGAGCCCACGGCCCGCCGGGAGCTGTTCGCCGAGAAGCCCTCGGCCACCTGGCAGCAGGTCGGGGGGCTCGATCAGATCAAGGAGACCCTGCAGTCGGCGATCCAGTCGCCCTTGCGGCACCCGGCCCTCAGCCGCCACCTGCGGGCGCCCCAGCCCCGGGGGATCCTGCTGGTGGGTCCTCCGGGCACCGGCAAGACCCTGGTGGCCAACGCCTTGGCCGGCGAGGCCGA
>JAJZQR010000292.1 GCA_021806765.1 Chloroflexota bacterium
GAGGGGCAGGCTCGAGGGGAGCAGACGCTCGAGCGTCCAGGCCGGCAGGACCGCCGCCGTCAGGCAGGCGACCTCCATGGCCCCACCATGGAGGAGTTGCCGGGTCGGGCCCTCCCTGGGCGCCCGCCGCTCCAGCTTCTCCACCAGCCGGCCCATCCCTACCACGGGGTGCCACCGCTCGGGCGGTTCCCCCATCAAGAGGTCCAGGGCGACTGCCAGGGCGATCACTTTGCCTCGGTTCACGCTCACCTCTTCTTCCTGTACGATAGCTTCCAGTAGGGCAGGGTCGCCCCCGCGCCAACCTAACCCCCTGGCCCCCTTCCCTACGAGGGAAGGGGAGAAAGACTCCCCCTTCCCCATGGGGAAGGGGGTCGGGGGGTTAGGTCCAGCCTGCGCGTGCCTCGTCCCGAAGCAGCCCCTTTTGCCCCACCAGGTCGCGCGCACCCGTAAAGGGTGCGCCTACAGTGCGCTGATGGCCACGCAGGCCAGCAGAACGGTGGCCTCCACTACCAGCCCCAGGCCGCCGCAGACGTCGCCGGTGACCCCGCCTATCTTCGCGATGGCCAGCCGGCCCCCCAGGAAAACCAGCAGCCCGGCCGGGACCAGCATGGCCGCCCCGGTCCACCCCATCACCCCGATCGCCACGACGGCAGCCAGGACCGTCGCTCCTATCATATGACGCCGCCGCAAGTGGGGCTTCAGCCCCGCGGCCAGCCCGCTGGTACTCCCTGCGGGGAAGGTCGCCAGGATCACGGCCATGGCCCACCGGGACAGAGCCGCGGCTACCACCAGCGCCCGAACCCTGCCCTCCACCGTCATGGTGGCCAGGGCGCTGTACTCTATCAGCAGCAGGGATCCGGCGGCGGCTATCCCGTAACTCCCCACCCGGCTGTCCCGCATGATGGCCAGCCGTCCGGCGGGGTCCCGTCCCCCGAACATCCCGTCGAAGCTGTCCATGAGGGCGTCCAGGTGGAGGGCTCCGGTCACCGCCAGCAGGGTCGCTACCATCAGTGCCGCTACCACCGAGGGTGGGAACCAGGGCGCCAGCAGCGCCCCAACCGCCGCCACCAGCCCACCCACGACGGCCCCTACCAGGGGGAAACAGGCCACGGGCCAGCCCATGGGGCCGAGGGCGAGGGTCTTGGGCACCGGGATCGGTATAACGGTGAGGAAGCCTGCCGCCACCAGGGGGGCAGCCAGCGCTCGTTCCAGGGCCGAGGTCCATCGACGACGCATCTCAGCCCCTCGCCGCGGCGGGATCTGTCGCCGGTTCCGTGGGCGGCTCAGTAGTGCCCGGCTTCAGCCTGCGCGTGCCCGGTGCCGCATTCTCTCGCACGAGGCCACGCGCACCCATAAAGGGTGCGGCTACATCGGTGCCGTCACGCGTGTCCGCAAAGGGTGCGGCTACAGTTCCGTGCTGCCTCGCCCCCGGCGGCAGCACCACCGGTGCCCCGCTCTCCGGGTGGCAGGCCAGGCACAGATCGACCTGGAATACTTCCGATACCAGGCTTGGGGTCAGCACCTCTACCGGTGATCCCACCGCTACCAGCCGCCCACGGGAGAGCACTGCCAGGTGGGTGCAGTAGGAGGCGGCCAGATTCAGGTCGTGGAAGACGCCCGCGGCGGTTAGTCCGCCTTGCACCAGTTCCGCCACCAACTCGGTGATGGCTATCTGGTGCTTCAGGTCCATGTGGGTGGTGGGTTCGTCCAGCAGCAGTACCTCGGGCTGCTGGGCGAGCGCTCTGGCTACCATCACCCGCTGCCGCTCACCCCCTGAGAGATCCTCCATCCGCCGGTCGGCCAGGTGGCGGCACCGAGCCAATTCCATGGCCCGTTCGGTGATGGCCCGGTCGGTGGCGCTCTCTCTCGCCAGGAAGCCCCGGAAGGGAGTCCGCCCCATCATTACCACCTCCCAGGCCGTGAAGGGGGCCGGCAGGTTGGGGTTTTGGGGCAGCAGGGCAAGGCGGCGGGCGATCTCCCCCCGATTCATCCTCTCCATCGGCCGCCCGTCCAGGGTTACCCTTCCCGTGGTCGGCTTCAGCAGCCCGGCCGCCAGCCGCAGCAGGGTGGTCTTCCCCGATCCGTTGGGACCGACGAGGCCCAGAAAGGAGCCGGGCTCCAATCCCAGGGACACTTCCTGGAGGATCGGGGTGTCCGCGAACTGGAAGACAACCCTGTCTAAGAACAGAAGGTTCTCCATCAGAACACCGACCGCTTCTGCTGACGCAGCAAGAACAGGAAGAAGGGTGCCCCGCAGAAGGCCGTGACCACGCCCACCGGCACCTCCTGAGGCCCGGGCAGCAGCCTGGCTACTGCGTCGGCGGTCACCAGGAAGGTCGCGCCGCCCAGGGCGCTGAGGGGTATCACCGATCGGTAGTCGGGACCCCACAGCAGCCGGACGGCGTGGGGGACCACCAGGCCCACGAAGCCGATCAATCCCGCCGCCGCCACAGCCGCAGCTGTGGCCAGGGTGGCACAGCCGATCAGCACTACCTTCACCAACTCCACGTTGACCCCCAGGGAGCGCGCCTGGTCCTCGTCCAGCTGCAGGACGTTGGTTATCCCTCCCAGGAGGGAGAGTACCAGGGCTGCGGCCCCCACGGGAGGGGCCGCCAGGACCACCTGGTGCCAGCCGGTGGTGTTGAAGCCCCCCAGCATCCAGGCGTAGATTATCGGTATCTTGTCTCCTTGAGAGTACATCACGAAGGAGGTGCCCGCGCTGGCCAGGGACCCCACCGCTACCCCCGCCAGCAGGAGGGTGGTCACCGGGGTCGAGCGTCCCACCCTGGCCATGGAATAGACCAATCCCACCGTTAGCAGGGCGCTCAGGAAGGCGGCGAACTGGATAACCCCCAGGGAGTAGAGGGCGGGGGGAAGGGGGGCCGCCATGGCGAGGGCGGCGCCCAGTCCTGCTCCCGCGGCCACTCCTACCAGGTAGGGATCGGCCAGGGGGTTCCGGAACAACCCCTGATAGGTGGCCCCGGCCACCGAGAGCCCGGCCCCCACCAGGGCGCCCATGATCACTCGGGGCAACCTCACTTCCCACAGGATGGTCTCGAAGCTGGCCGGCCACCAGGGCGTCACGTCGACGAAGGGGAGCCTGGACAGCAGGAGGGCCAGCACCGTGCCCGGATCCAGCTGCGCCTTCCCTATCATCACGCCCGCCACACAGGCCAGCAGCAGGGCGGCCAGGGCGATACCGTAGCGCCCCATCCCGGGCCGCATTTTTCGTCTTCCTATCCGTTGGGCTCTCACCGCCGCGATCTCCAACGTTCCCCTTCTTAGTCGACTACCACGGAGGCACGGAGTTCACGGAGATCTCTCTTTCGGACTCCGTGCTCTCCGTGTCTCTGTGGTTACTTCCCGCTAGGGCTTGCTCGGGTGGAGTTTGCCGGCTATCAACTCGAGCCCATCCACCACCCTCGGGCCCGGCCGGTTGGTGAGATCCGGGTCTATCTCGAAGATCCTCCCGGTCTTGATCGCCGTGACCTGCTTCCATCCGGGCCTGGCCGCCACCGTTTGGGGTGATTGGCCACCGTCCGAGCCGTGGTCAGCCAGCAGGATCACCTCCGGGTCCGCCAGGAACAGCGATTCCTGGTTCAACTGAGGCCATTCCTTGCCGGCGCCCTCGGCCACGTTGCTGCCCCCGGCCACCCGGATCATATCGTCCACGAAGGAGCCCGGGCCGGCGGTGTAAAGCTCGGGGGAGAGTTCGAAGAAGGTGCGGACCGGCGCGGACCCCTTCCATCGGGCCTCGACGGCCGCTATCCGGCTCTGCATGCCCCCAACCAGGGTCTCCGCCTCCTTCTGGCGGCCGGTTACCCGCCCCACCAGCCTGATGCCCTCCAGAACCGCATCGACCTTCTTGGGGTTGACCACCATCGCTACCAGCCCGCGTTTCTCCAGTTCGGGGATGGCTGTCTTCACGTGCATCTCGGTGCCCAGGATCAGGTCGGGCTCCAGGACGAGGATCTTCTCCATGTCGGGCTTCACGAAGCTGCCCACTTTCGGCTTCTCCCTGGCGGCAGGGGGGAAGTCCGAGTATTCGTCCACCCCCACCACCCGGTCTCCTAGCCCCAGGGCGAATAGGATCTCGGTGTTGCTGGAGGAGAGGGAGACGATCCGCCGTGGCTCTTTGGCCAGGGTCACCTTCCTGCCGGCGTCGTCCGTCACGGTCATGGGGAAGGACGAGACCGCCGAAGTGGCGACGGCGGGGGCTGTGGGGACCGCGGGGGGTTGGGGCGCAGAAGCGACCTGGGTTGAGGCGCAGGCAGAGGTCAGGATCGCCAGGATAACCAGGATGCAGGCTGTGATGGAACGCAAGCTTCACCTCCTCGGGTGCTTTCCGCGGGCCGTATACCCTGGAGGTGAAGGCGAAACAAAAAAACCTTGTCCCGCAGAGTCGGTGACAAGGGAGGTGGGGCTTTCGAAGAAGCCCCGCCGGCCTACGCCCTCTCTCTCGGAGGTCTACGGCACTGCAGATGTAGCGGGTTCCTGGCTTAGGCCCGTGGGGGCCTTCACAGTTGCGGGACAGCGCCGGACTTGCACCGGACTTCCCCAGGGACCCGGGATTCCCGAGTCCCACACTACTCTTATTCAGTTCTTGGAAGCGATCATAGCAGAGGCCGGAGAAGGGTGTCAATGTCGTGGACCTCCCCCACAGGGGGTGCAGTGCTGCTATAATCAGTACACTGTTTGAAGATGTTCGCCCGGCCCGGCTCTCCTGTTCCAGCCTGCCTTCGGAGGTGCTCATGAGCGGCCCTGACGAGAAAGTCGTCCTCACCACCTGTACCCGGGATTGCCCGGACGGTTGCAGCATGCTGGCCACCGTTCGGGACGGGCGGTTGGTGGCCCTCAGGGGCAACCCGAATCACCCGATCACCCGCGGCTTCCTCTGCCGCCGCTCTCGGGACTACGTCCGGCGGGTATATTCCCCCAACCGGGTTCTTCATCCGATGAAGAGGGCCGACGGTGGCTGGGAGCGGATAAGCTGGGATGAGGCTCTGGATCTGGCGGCCGGCAAGATCGCCGAGTACCGCGACCGCTACGGCACCCTTTCCGTAATGCACTACCAGGACAACGGTTCCATGGCCGCCCTGAAGATGCTGAACGCTCGATTCTTCAATCTGCTGGGTGGCGTGACCGCGGCCTCCGGGACCCTTTGCGGCGGGGCCGGGATCGCGGCCCAGACGGTGGACTTTGGCTATCGCACGGCCCATGAACCGGTGGATGTTCCCAACAGCCGGCTGGTGATCCTCTGGGGCCGCAACCCCATGGCCACCAACGTTCACCTGGTGCCCTTCCTGAAGGAGGCCAAAGCAAGAGGGGCAACCCTGGTGCTGATAGACCCGGTGCGCACCAGGAGCGCGGAGCTGTGCGATCTCCACTACCAGCCGATACCGGGCTCCGACGGCTACCTGGTGGCCGCCATCGGGAAGTTGCTGCTGGAAGGGGATCTGGTTGACTGGGATTTCGTGGAGCGGCACACCGAGGGGTTTGCCGAGTATCGGGCGACTCTGGATAGTCTCCCCCTGCCCTGGCTGGCCGATCAGTGCGGCATATCCCTGGAGGAGATTCGCCGTCTGGCGTCGATGTACGGCACCACCAAACCCGCGGCCATCTGGGCCGGATGGGGGCTCCAGCGACGGGAGTTCGGGGCCGAGATCTACCGGCTGGTGGATGCTATCGCGGCCCTCACGGGGAATATCGGCGTCCCCGGCGGCGGCGTCAGCCACGGCATGGAGGAGCGGGAGTACTGGGACTGGGATCTGAAGGCCCCGGAGGCCGCCGTGCTGCGGCGAGGTATCCCCAAGGCTACCCTGGGAGAGGGGATCCTCCAGGCCCAGGACCCGCCCATCAAGATGATCTTCGTCACCGGCGCCAATCCGGCCAACCAGGCTCCCCACAGCCTGAAGGTTCGGGAGGCATTCCGCCAGACCGAGTTCGTGGTGGCGATCGATTCCTTCCTGACCGATACCGCCGACCTGGCCCACCTCTTCCTGCCCACCACATCCCCCTTCGAGGAGGAGGACCTGGTGGGAAGCTACGGCCACCAGTGGTTGGGGCCGGTGAACCCTGCTATCGCGCCGCTGGGGGAGGCGAGGACCGATCTGCAGATCTTCCAGGGGCTGGCCGAGCGGCTGGGCATCCAGGGGATGGAGGGAACGGCCACCGAGTGGCTGAGGCGGTTGGCGGCACCCCTGCTGCCGCTGGGGATCGACCTGGAGATGCTGCAGGAGGGCCCGGTTCGCCATCCTACTCAGCCCTCGGCGCCTTTCCAGAACCGGGTGTTTCCCACCCCCTCGGGGCGCTTCCGCTTTACACCGGAGGTTCCGCCCAATCCGGCCGCTGCCCGCGACGGCCGCTACGTGCTGATCTCCAGCCATCCGGAGACCTCCGTCCACTCCCAGATCCTGCCTGAGGACCAGGGAAAGGTCCTGCAGGTGCGGGTGAATCCCGTGGATGCCGAGGAGTTGGGTCTCGCCGAGGGGGACGGGGTCGCCATGATCGCTGGAGATGGCCGGGTGGAAGCTTCGGTTCGCCTGGACGCCACCCTGGGACGGGGCGTCCTCCAGTGCGACCAGGGGGGATGGATCAAGTTCGGGGTGGGGGTGAACCGGGTGGTGCCGGGGATCCTGACCCGCCAGGGGATGTGCTCGGGCTTCTACGAGGCAATCGTTCGGGTGGAAAAAGGGGATCAGGGGTCGGTTACTGGCCCCTGACCCCCGCCCCCCCGTTACGCTCCGATCTCCAGCATGCCTCTGCTGATGGCGTAGCGGACCAGTTCGGCTCGGGTGCGGAATCCCAGCTTCTCCATGATGCGGGCGCGATGGGTCTCC
>JAJZQR010000293.1 GCA_021806765.1 Chloroflexota bacterium
GATGGCCCGGGCCGTGGCCGGGGAGGCCTCCGTCCCCTTCTTCCACATCAGTGGATCGGAGTTCGTGGAGCTGTTCGTGGGGGTTGGCGCCTCTCGGGTTAGGGACCTGTTCGAGGATGCCAAGAAGAATGCCCCCTGCATCATCTTCATCGACGAGATCGACGCGGTGGGTCGGCAGCGGGGTCGGGGTCTGGGGGGCGGCAACGACGAGCGGGAGCAGACGCTGAACCAGATCCTGGTGGAGATGGACGGTTTCGACAAGAACGCCGGGATCGTGGTGATTGCGGCCACCAACCGGCCGGACATTCTGGATGCAGCGCTGTTGAGGCCAGGGCGGTTCGATCGGCGGGTAACCCTGAATAGCCCGGACCTGAAGGGTCGGGAGGAGATCCTCCAGGTCCATGCTCGGGGCAAACCGCTGGCGAAGGAAGTGGATCTCCTCACGGTGGCCCGGCAAACCCCGGGTTTCTCGGGAGCCGACCTGGAGAACCTGCTCAACGAAGCGGCCATCCTGGCGGCCAGGCGAAACGATACGACGATCACTTTTCCGGACCTGGAGGAGGCTATCGATCGGGTCATCGCGGGGCCTGAACGAAAGGGAAGGTTGATCAGTGAGCAGGAGAAGGCCATCACTGCCTACCACGAGGTGGGCCATACCCTGGTGGCCTACTATATGCCCCATCTGGATCCTATCCACAAGGTTACCGTCGTTGCCCGGGGCCAGTCGGGCGGTCATACCCGTCTGCTGCCCGTCGAGGATCGGCACCTCTGGACCAGAGCCCAGATGGCGGAGATGCTTGCCTTTGCTCTGGGGGGGCTGGCGGCGGAAGAGTCGACTTTCGGTGAGACCACCACGGGGCCGAGCAACGACCTTCAGCAGGCCACGGAGATCGCTCGCAAGATGGTGACCCTGTACGGCATGAGCGACAAGATCGGGACGGTCAGCCTGAGTTCCACCGGCATAATGGATTACCTGGGTACCGACGTGATGGAGCAGAGGAACTACAGCGAGGCCACTGCTGCTTTGGTCGACCGAGAGGTCCGCCGGATGATCGACGAGGCCCATACCCTGGCCAGCGAAGTGCTCGCCAGCCATCGCCAGCAGTTGGTGGCTCTTGCCGAACTGTTGAAGGAGAAGGAGACCCTGACGGGCGAAGAAGTGGCCCAGCTTCTGGGCCCTAGGGAGGTTCAGCAGGTAGCGTGACCGGAGGAAACCGGAAGAAATGGGAAGGAACCGGAAGAACAGGATACACAGGATAGAAAGGATGGGGCTCGGGAGGGGTGGAGGCAGCCCGATGGGACACAAGGACGCCACAGCAGAGAGGGGTGCGCGGGCGTGAAGCCTTCGGCTACAGCTCAGCGATGGAAGAAGACTCGTTCAAGATTCTGAAGTTTACTCCGCCCGACCCTCCGGTCGGTTTTGTGCCCCGCCCCCGGCTTTCACAGACCATCGCCATGGGGCTTCAGGGGCAGATGGTGCTGTTGTCGGCCCCGGCCGGCTACGGCAAGACCAGCCTCTTGGCCTACGTGGCCTCCGAGTGGGGGCGGTTCGTTGGGGACCCGACGGCCGTTCATCTGGCCTGGTATCAGTTGGATCCTGCCGATGACGATGCAGCCGTCTTCGTGTCGGGTCTGGTGGAGGCGATCAGGCGGGTGGTGCCGGGGTTCGGGGAGACGGTGCGAGCGGCTCTCCGGGCCACTGCCGACGGCCGGGGCGAGATTGGGCGGTTGATCGCTCTGTTCCTGGATGAGCTTCATCGGGTGGAGCCGGAGCAGGTGGTCCTGATCCTGGATGGCCTGCACCACCTCACAGACCGGGCGATAGTGGAGGCCCTGGAACAGCTGCTCCTGGGCGCTGGCTCGCCGTTGCGGCTGATCGTGGCGAGCCAGACGGATCCCCACCTTTATCTGTCGATGCTGCGCGCCAGAGACGCCCTGGTGGAGCTGCGCACCGAGGACCTCCAGTGGAACCCGGAGGAACTGCGCCGATTGGCGCTCCAGCGGGTCGGGAGAACGGTTCCCCAAAGGGTGCTCGATGACTTGATGCGGGCGACGGGAGGATGGCCGTCGGCCGCCAACCTGGCCTCGATGATAGTGGCCCGAGACCCCAACAATGCCCAGTTCCTAGTCCGGTTGGCTCCAACAGAGCACGGATATGGGGTGCTGCTGCGGGAGGTGCTGTTCGGCCTGCCCGCCGAGAGAAGGGAGGAGGTGCTTCGGAGTTCCCTGCTGACGCGGCTCGATCCCGAGTCGTGCCTGGACGGGGTAGGGGTGAGCGATCCCGAGGCCCTATTGAGATCGATAGAGGAGGCATCGCTGCCGGTCATGAGGCCGGCTGGTCGTGACCTGCCCCTATGCTACGAGCCCTTCTTCCGCTCGGCCCTCCAGCAGGAACTGGCCCGCCAGCTCCTGCCCCGGGAGCATCAGGATCTCCGGCGGAAAGTGGCCGCCTACTATGCGGCCCGAGGGGAGATATCGGAAGCGCTCCCCAGATACCTGCAGATGGGCGATTACGAGGAAGCTGCCACCCTCCTGGAGCGTACCATGGTGACCGACCGCTGGGTGGGAGCTGTGGACGTGTCGCTGCGCTGGCTTCGATCGCTGCCTGCATCGGTCCGAGAGAAGCACCCGGCGCTGATGGTGCAGGAAGCCGAGATGCTGCTCGCCAGGGAGCGGGTGGACGAGGCCCGAGTGCTGCTGGTGGCGTCTCAGCCCGGGCTGGAGGCTTCCGGCGACTCCAGAAGCCGAGGGCAGCAGTTGAGGTGCAAAGCAGCTGCTCACCTGCTGGAGGGGCGGTACCCCTCGGCCCGGGATTCCGCCCGAGAGGCTCTGCGGCATCTTCCCGAGGGGGACAACGCCCAGAGGGCCGGCGCTTTCTGGCTGGAGTCTCGCGCCCTGGAGTTCATGGGCGACCTGGCTTCCTCCTTCTCGGCGGCTGCCGAAGGGTTGCTGGAGGCGGAAAGAAGCAGCCATCCGCAGCTGGCGGTCCGGGCCTTGATGCAACTGGCGATGGTCGCCTACCTCCGCGGCGATTACTCTCGGGCGTTGGCGCTCAGTGGTCGAGCAGTCCAGCGGGCCAGGCTGCTGGGGATGGATGTCGTGGCTATCAGCGACATCGGCGGACCAGTATCCTCCATCTATCTGGATCGGGGGCAACGGCAAGAAGCGCTGGCGGTGGCGGAGATAGCGCTGGCGGCAAGTGAGAAGCTAAGAGACGAGTTCGGCCAACTTCGGGCGCTGCTGGTCCAGGCGGCGACCCTGGAAGGGCTGGCCCAGAGAGAGGCAGCGGGGGAGATCCTGGCAGGGGTGCTAGATCGGACCTCGAAGCTGCCTGCCCGACGATCTGAACGGACTCTCGCCCTTCAGGCAGTCTCTGCGTTCCTGTTGAGGCGTGGCCGGCAGAAGGAGGGCTTGGGGAAGGCCCGGAGGGCGATGGAGGAGGCAACGGCCTCCTCTCATCAGATCCTGATCGACCAGTGCTGCCTGATAGAGGCTGCCGGCCAGATGTCTGGCCCGAGAATGCCCATGGTCCTGGCCCGTATCCGGCGCTTGAACGACACCTTCAAGAGGAGCGATAACCGGCGCTGGCTATCGGCTGGACACCGGTTGCTTGCCCAGGGGTATGGGCAACTGGGGTTGCGCTGGCAGGCTCGATCCCACCTTCGAACCTCCCTGGCCATCGCCGCCGAGCAGTCGTACGTGAGCATGCCCCTCGGTCTCCCTGTGAAGGCGGACAGGCTCTTCCTCCTGGCGGTTCGGGAGGGTGTGGCTCACGAGGTGGCCGGAACCCTTCTCGGGGTGGATCCGGCCTCCGGCTCCAGGCTGCTGGATCCTCTGCTGCACCAAAAGAATCCCGAACGGAGGTCGCGGGCGGAGCAGGCGGCAAAGGGGTCCGAGAAGGGGCTGGGCGGGGCGGTCCAGGCGAGGTTGGGGTGGCCTGGAGGGGAGAGTGGGGAGCGCCGGCAGGAGCCGGCTCCTGCGGAAGAGGGGCGGGAGCGGGTCGATCTTCGGTCGTTGGGGGATTTCCATGCGGTGGTTGGCGGGGAAAGGGTGGAGTGGGCTTCGGAGGATGCCCGGGACCTGGCGGCCTATCTGCTGGTCCACCGCACGGTAGCCATGCTGCGGGAGAGGGTGCTCCACGATCTGTGGACCGACGAAGATCCGGCGATCGCCAACGTGCGGTTGCACGAGGCTCTCTACCGCATCAGGGAGTCTTTCGGCCCGGGCTTTCCTCCGGTCGATCCGGCGCTGGACGGGGAAGGTGTGTATCGCTGGGAAGGAGCCGGCTGCGCCATGGACGTGGAGTCGTTCCGGGATCTGCTGGGCCGGGTGCGACGGCTGCTGGATCGGGAGACCCCTCCGGTCCTGTCGGGTCAGGTGGTCTCCCTGCTGCAGCAGGCGGTGGAGCTATACCAGGGGGAGTTCCTGGGCGGCTTCGCCTTCCCCTGGTGCGAGGCCCCGAGGGAGGAGCTGCGGGGGCTTCTGTTGTGGGCTACCCGCCTGCTGATAGATCACCAGATGGCGCTGCAGGGGTGGCGAGAGGCCATCCGCTACGGACTGAAGTCGTTGAAGAGCGATCCCCTGCAGGAGGACGTGGTCCGTGATCTGATGGTCTGCTACTTCCGGGCCGGCGACCGGGGCGCCGTGGATCGCCAGTACCGGGAGCTGAAGAGGCTGCTGGCCAGGGATCGAGGGGCGGCGCCGTCGGAGGAGACCCGCCAATTGCGGTTCAAGCTGCTGGGGACCGGGGCCGGGTGGGCGCGGATCCAGTCGTTGGAGCCCGCGGTGATGGTTGTGGGGAAGCAGGGCGGCGGGGTACAGGGTTCTGGCCTACGACGGTGAGGGTATCGTCCGGGCGGCAGGCGGTGGGAAAACCATGTAGAGGCGGGTCCAGAGACCCGCCTCTACAGTTGCCGGAGTTGGCGTTCGCGCCTGTACGGCTAGGCGGCGACTACACCGTTCGCCGGGGCATCTTCCTCGACTCGGTCGTCGATGTGCAGGTAGGGCACGTCGTGCGCGCCGACGTACTCGGCCCTGGGGCGGATCAACCGGTTGTTGCCGTACTGCTCCAGGATGTGGGCGGTCCAGCCTGCGATGCGGCTCATAGCGAAGACCGGCGTGAATACGTCGATGGGGATCCCGAGGCCGTAGTAGACCGACGCGGAGTAGAAATCCACGTTGGCGTTGATCCCCTTCTCCTGAATCATGAACTCCTCGATCCGTCGGGACATCTGGTACCAGCGGGTCTCTCCGGTCTCCTCGGCCAGAACGGCGGATATCTTCCTCAGCTCGAAGGCCCTGGGGTCCTCTGTCCTGTAGACCCGGTGGCCGAAGCCGGGGACCTTCTTCCCCTGCTCCAGAAGGGCGGCTACGTATTCCACGGCCCTGTTCGGGTCGCCGATCCGTCTGAGCATCTGCATGACCTGCTCGTTGGCTCCACCGTGGAGTGGGCCGGCCAGGGTTCCGATGGCGGCGGTCACGGAGGAGTAGAGGTCCGACAGGGTGGCCGCCGCAACGCGGGCCGCGAAGGTGGAGGCGTTCAACTCGTGGTCGGCGTGGAGCACGAGGCAGCTGTCCAGGATCCTGGACATCTTTTCCGAAGGGATCTGCCCGGTCAGCATGTAGAGAAAGTTGGCAGCCAGGGAGAGATCCCGACGTGGCTGAACGGGGGGCAGCTTCTGCCGCGCCCGGTGATGGGCGGCGACGATCACGGGCAATCGCGAGGTCAGCAAGATAGCCCGGCTGAGATCCACGTCGTGGTGATGCTCGGTGCCTCCGGGGTCGTACATGGATAGGGCCGAGACGGCGGTGCGAAGGGACATCATCGGCTCGGCCGTCTCAGGGAAGTCGATGATCATTCGCAGGACCCCTAGGGGGAGGTCCCTGCAACAAGAAAGCCTATCTCGCAGGTCGCCCAGCTGGTTGCGAGTCGGCAGTTGACCATACCAGAGGAGGTAGGCCGTCTCCTCGAAACTGGAGTAGGCTGCCAGCTCGTGGATGCCGATGCCGCGATAGGTCAGTTTTCCACCAATGCCGTCCACCTCGCAGATAGACGAGGTGCCGGCGACGACGCCTTCAAGGCCGCCTTTGCTCGTCGACATGTCTCCGCTCCTTGATCTTATTTGAAGCAGCGCATCGGTGCACGTCCTCCGGCGTCGTTGCCGGACGGCCCTTGCCGTAGGACAATCTTATACTACTCGCGTTCCAAATGCAAAATATCGGATCGACCGATTTATCTAATGCAACATGCGCGCCACCTTACGGCCAGGCGGGAATACCCATTGGCATGGAACTGGCTCCTGAAGGGGCGAGATCGCAGGCTCTCGGGGGGTGGGAGTCAGGAAGGGAGGACAGGATGGACTTGGATGCTGCCGCCTTCGTGCTGGATCGGGTGGACGTGGCCCGCGAGGCTCTCATGGAGGCCCAACAGATCGTGGGGAAGTTCTCTCAACCGGAGGACCAAGAGATCGCGCGCATGCTGCAGGAGATGCTGGAGAAGGTGGAACAGCTGGACTTCAGGGTGCGGGGAGGGTCGTATCCGGCGGCATAGCTGCGTCGTTCCTGATGGAAAATCGATGCCCGGGGACCGGAAGTCCCCGGGCATCTGAAAGCGCAGAGCCGAGAGGCCCGCGGTGGAATGCAGCTGTCGGGCAGCCTTCTTGACCTTCTCCTTGGCCTTGGCCTTCAGAGGAATGGCAAGCTCGGTACCGTCGAGAGCGCCCTACGCAGCCTCGGCAACCTCTCCTCTCTCGATAGGATACCCTGCAGATCGCCAGGCATTGAAGCCGCCTGCTATCACGCTGACCCTGGTGT
>JAJZQR010000294.1 GCA_021806765.1 Chloroflexota bacterium
ACCTGGCCTGGCAATCGCCACATCATGTACAACCGCTGCTCGGCCGACCCGGAGGGGAAGCCCTGGTCCGAGCGGAAGCGGTACATCTGGTGGGACGAGGAAAAGAAGAAGTGGGTTGGCTACGACATTCCGGACTTCCCTGAGGACAAGCCCCCCTCCTACACCCCTCCGCCAGACGCCGTGGGGATGGAGGCCCACTCGGGCAGCGAGCCCTACACCATAGCGCCCGATGGCCGGGCCTGGCTCTTTGCCCCCGCGGGAATGAAAGATGGCCCCATGCCGACCCACTACGAGCCGGTAGAGTCGCCCGTCGTGAACCGGCTCTACCCGCAGCAGCAGATCAGCCCGGTGGCTGGGCTATTCATCCGGCCCGACAACCGTTACGCCGAGGTGGGCGATCCCAACTACCCCTACGTCATCTGCACCTATCGGCTCACGGAACACCACACGGGCGGCGTCATGACCCGCTGGCTGCCCTGGCTTTCCGAACTGCAGCCGGCAGGCTTTGCGGAAATCAGCCCGGAGTTGGCAGAGGAGAAGGGGATCGAGAACGGTGGCTGGGTCACGGTGTCATCACCTCGAGGCGAGATCGAGGCTCTGGCCCTGGTGACCTCGCGGATGGCTCCTCTTCGGCTCAACGGGCAGGTCGTTCACACGGTGGGGATGCCCTGGCACTTCGGCTACAAGGGCATCGCCAGGGGTGATACCGTCAACACCCTCTCCCACATCTCGGAGGATCCCAACAGCAAGATCCACGAGGGCAAGGTCTTCGTCTGCAACATCAGGGCCGGGCGGAAAGGGGGACAGGGATGAGCCAGCACGTTCTGCGCCTGGCCGGTGAGCAACAGGGCAAACCCAACTACTCCGGCCGCATCGCGAGTTGGGACCGATTTGGACCCGGCTACAACACCGAACCGCCACCAACTCTGAACGAGTCGGTGATGACCACCGGCTTCCGGATCGAGCCCGGCGCGGTCTACGGCTTCTTCACCGACACCACGGTTTGCATCGGCTGCAAGGCCTGCGAGGCGGCCTGCAAGCAGTGGAACCAGATCCCAATGGACGATTTCGGCTTCAAGGGGACCAGCTACGACAACACCACCGAACTGCGGGCCACCACCTGGCGCCACGTGACCTTCCTGGAAGAGTTCCATCGGGACGGGCAGCCGAATCGGTGGCTCTTCATGAGCGACGTCTGCAAGCATTGCGAGCAGGCCGGCTGCCTGGAAGCATGCCCGACGGGCGCCATCGTCCGGACGGAGTTCGGCTCGGTGTTGATCCAGCAGGATGTCTGCAACGGCTGCAAGTACTGCGTCCCCAGCTGCCCCTTTGGCGTCATCACCGTGGCCGAGGGGCAGGACAACACCGCTCACAAGTGCACCCTCTGCTACGACCGGCTGAAGGCGGGCCTGGAACCGGCCTGCGCCAAGGCCTGCCCCACCGATTCCATCCTCTTCGGGCCGGTTGTGGAACTGCGGAAGATCGCGCGGCGGCGGGTGGAGAAACTCCACGAGCACGGCATGCGGGAAGCCTATCTCTACGGGGTGCCCAACAGCCCGGGCGCCACGGGGGGCATCGGCAGCCTGAACTGCTTCTTCCTGCTGACCGAGCGACCCGAAGCCTACAACTTGCCCGCGGCGCCGGAGCTACCCTCTCGGCGGGCTACCCAGGGCTTACTCACTGCCGCGGCCGCGGCCCTGGCCTATGGGGCCGTCACCCTTCTGGCGATACGCACGGCACGAGGCAGCCGCAGGTAGGAGAAAGGAGGATGAGAATGATCGGTGAGATCGTCCGGACCGTCGAGGAGCCGTCGGCGGCCATCAGCCGGCAGCAGGCTGCCCAGCAGGACGCACGGGCTTGGCGGATCACACGCCAACCCGGCCCCACCAGCTACTACCGCTACCCGACTCTCAAGAAGCCGGAGTGGAGATGGGAGATCCCTACCTACTTCTTCACCGGGGGCCTGGCAGCAGGGTCCTACCTGATCGCCACCATGGCCGACCTGTTCGGCACCGAGGAGGACCGGGCTGTGTCCCGAGCCGGCCGCTACATAGCGCTGGTAGCCCTGATCGTCAGCCCCCTGCTGCTGATCATGGACCTTGGCAGGCCCCAGCGCTTCGCCCACATGCTCAGGGTCCTCAAGGTCCGGTCACCCATGAATCTGGGAACCTGGGGCTTGGTAGGCTTCAGCGCGTTCGTCGGCCTAGGGGTCTTGCGCCAATGGGTTGAGGACGGCATTCTGGGTCGCAACTCCGTGGTAACCCGGATACTGGGCTCGGTTCCCCTGCAGGTCTCGGGAGTTCTGGGCAGCCTTTTCGCCTTCTTCGTGGGAAGCTACACGGGGGTGCTGATCAGCTTCACCAACGTCCCGATCTGGGCCAGGAACCGGCTGCTGCAGGGGCCGTATTTTCTCACTTCGGCCCTCTCCACCGGCCTCGCGGCCATCTCCCTGTGGCTGTCTCTGACCCGCAGCTCCACGCCTCACACGGAATCGTGGATGAAGCGGGCGGAGAGTGCGGCCACTCTGGGAGAGATGGCGGCCACGGCGGGAACCCTGGCCACTTTGGGATCCCTGGGGCAACCCTTGATAGCGGGGCGATACGCCGCCGGCTTCTGGCCGGGGGCAATAGGCCTCGGGCTCATTCTGCCGATGGTGCTCCGCCGGGCGGAGGAAGCGGCGCCAGGCGATGCACGCCACACCCTCCGCATAGCCTCCAGCATCTCGACCCTCATGGGTGGGTTCATCTTCCGCTGGGTAGACGTCAGAGTCGGACAAGCCTCCATCGAGGATCCCGATTACTACTTCACCTACACCAAGAGCCGGGGCTAAGCCGAGGAGAAGCAGGAGGATAGAGGTGCTTGAGGCCGAGCGACAACTGAAGCTGCTGGAGATAGAGGCTAAGGACGAGATCCAGGAGGAGGAAGGGAGCGTAGTGCTGGCCCAGGAGGACCGTTTCCGCATCCAGACCGATGACGGGCGCTCCATCCTCTTCATCCTGGGAGCCACGGCTGGCGGCTCGCTGCAAGACCTCGATTCCTGGGCAACAGCCGGTCGAAGGGTTCACGTCCGGTTCCGCAGCCGTGCGGATTACGCCCCCGTAGCGGAGGAAGTGCATCCGATGTAGAATCTCTCTGCCAACAAGATCCAAACTGAGGCATCAGGGAAAGGGGAGGCGGACCGTGGACTCCTCTACCGACGACCGATCCATCACCAGCCGCAACCTCTGGGTCGGTACCCTCCGCCGCGATCTGATGAAGGGCCAGCCGGTGAGGCTCCCCAGCACCCCCTTTCTCGTCCGGCGCGCTCGGCGCGAGGTCGGCCAGAACGCCGGCACTTACGTCAAGTGCGAACTGGGCGACCAGACCGGGTGGATCGATGCGGTGTGGTGGGAAGCCAGTAGACTGGGAGACCAGTCCCTGGAACAGTTGATGGCCGCACCCGTCTGGGCCGTCGAGGGCACGGCCTCCTTGCACCGCTACGGAGGTCGAGAGACCCCCCAAGTACGCATGGAGAAGGCCAGCCCGGTCGCCGGGGCCGATCCCCTCGAGATCCCCGGGCTGGTTCGGCGGAGCGCCAGCACCGAGGAGGAGCTGGGTGCGTGGCTGTCGGCTACCATCGCCCAACTCCAGAACCAGCCCCTGAAGCTGCTGCTGGAGGACACCCTGGGCGAGGGAGGGTCCTGGCACGCCTCCTACCTGCGGGCGCCCGCAGCGCTGTTCTACCACCACGCGTACATAGGCGGGTTGGTCGATCACGTTCGGGAGATGGTGTCCCTGGGATTGGCTTCCCTGGCGACCTTCGAGAAGGTGGACAGAGACCTGACCCTGGCGGGGGTTCTCCTCCACGATGTGGGGAAGCTGGACACCTTCTCCTCCGATCCCGTCCCCCAGATCGCTCGGGCCGGCCGGTACGTGGATCACATCACGGCCGGCATCGCCAGGCTTTCCCGTGCCATGGAGGATCATTCCAACTTTCCGGCGGGGCTCCGAGAACATCTCCTGCACATCGTAGCCTCCCACCACGGGGAGAAGGAGCACGGCTCGCCGGTGATCCCCGCCACCAGGGAAGCCATCGTCGTCCACCACCTCGACCGCCTCAGCAGCCTGCTCAGCCATTTCGAGGAGTGGGGCAGACAGTCGCCGGTAGACCAGTTCGGCTGGTCCACCGACCCCTCACCATGGTTGAAGGTCCCGCTGGCCAGCTCTACCGTGATCCCCGACTCCTTCGAGGACGGCGATCCGGAACAGTAGGGGCGGGCGGCTGCACCCGCCCCTGCGCCCGCAAGTCCATCCCCGATGCCTCGCTGCGGCGGCCGCCCCAGGCTATTCTCCTGGCACGACATATGTTGTAGTGGCTGCGTAGGTCGAGATACTACGTCTGCAGTGCACGTCGTCGGAGGGTGAGTCGTGCCGAAGAAGCAACTGTTGTCCGAAGGCGAAACCGTGCAAGTCTCCCTGGGGATCCAGCTCCTGGACTTCGACGAGGCCCTGACGATGTCCAACCAGACCTGGGCCGGTGCCGAGGAAGTGTTGGAGAGCGTCGACTTCTCCAGACACCCTTCCAGCGCCGAGACCCTCCGCCTCCTCCTGGACCAGGGCTGGGAATCGGACAGCGTCACCGGCCTGCTGCTGGGCATCTGGATGAGGAAAACGGCACCCGCAGGGGAAATCGCCCGAGACCTACTCGCCCTGGGCCACTCCCACAGGCGGGTGCTGACGGCGCTCTACTCCGCGGGGGAGTCCCGCGCGGTAATCCAGTACTCTGTCACCCGCAACGGGACCCTGATGCAGCATAGCTACAGCCGCAAGGCCCTGGGAACCGCGGAGATTAGCCTGTTCCCTACGTAGGGCACGGAGTCATGTTCTAACGTCGGACAGTTGGTGGGTCGAGCGGCAGGGGACAAGCCCCTGCCCTACGACACTCTATGGCGCGTTCCTTCGAGTCCCCAGAGCCGTCTCAGCGGCCCCTCAACGCCTCCATGGCGGCCTTGAAGATAGCGATGCCCTCGGTGATCACCTCGACCGAGGGGGCGAAGGTGAAGCGAATATGCTTCTCCCCCATGGCACCGAACTCGGTGCCGGGGCGCACATTCAGGCCTCGCTCGTAGAGGTAAGCCATCATTTCCACGGCCGACAGGGGGGCATCGTAGCGGACCCAGGCGTAGAAGGCGGCCTCGGGCTCGTAGACGTGAACCCCGGGGATCCGGGCCAACTGCTCCCACATCGCCTTGCGCTGCGACTCGTACTGGGCCAGCATCCATGAGCGCCACTTCCTGTCTTCCTGCTCGTTGGTCAGAGCGGTCAGAGCCGCCCGCTGAGCGATGCTGTTCACGTAGCCCACGGCCGTCCTGTTGATCGCGGCCACCGGCTTCACAAGGTCCCCTTTGGCAACCACCCAACCGACCCGCCAACCGGTCATGGCGTAGGTCTTCGAGAAGGAGTTCGCCAGAATCGTCCGCTCAGTCAGCGCTGGGTGGCCCAGAGCCGATAGGTGCTTCCCCTTGAAGCTCAACTGGTCGTACACCTCGTCGGAGAGAACCACCAGGTCGTGCTGGGCGGCGACCTCGGCCAGCCCGTCCAGCTCCGCAGGCTCCAACTGCTGCCCGGTCGGGTTCGAGGGGAAATTCAGCACCATCATCTTGGTATCGGGGGTAACCGAATCCCGAACCGCGTCGACGTCCACGGCGAAGTCGGAGGTAAGAGGCACCGATACCACCCTGGCTCCAATGACTCGGGCCACATCGGCGTAGAGAGAGTAGGTAGGGTCCAGAAGGATGACTTCGTCTCCCTCGTTCAAGAGGCCTATCATCGCCGAACTGACAGCCCCCGTGCCTCCATTGGTGACCACCACATCGGAGGCGGACACCGGGACCCCACTGAGCCGAGCCTGATAGACAGCGATAGCCTCCCGCAACTGTGGATCGCCCTGAGGGGCCGGATAGTGGGTGTACCCCTCACGCATTGCCTGAACGGCGGCCTGAACGACGTACTCCGGGGTATCGAAGGAAGGATCACCTCGATGCAGCCCGATTACCTTGGCGGTCCTGGGTTTGGGAAGCTTGTCAGCAAGGTTGCGCTGAGAACCGCTCAGCCTCTCTACAGCCCTGGATACACCGATCACTTGCAGACCCTCCTCGCGGCAAAATTGCACCTAATATGCTACCACAGTGGACGGGGCCCGGCTGGCGAGGAACCAGGTAGTAACAATAGAAGGTCTGGACGCGAGAGTAGTCTCGCGTCCAGACCCCCGGAACGCAGGGCGCGTTATCGAGCCACCCGGCTCTTCATCTCACGAGCGCGTTCGCGGGCAGTCTCACTCACCCGCTCGCCCGTCTCGCGCATCTGCTCGATCGCCTGCTCCCGGCTCGGCTGGAGCAGCTTGTAGATCAAGGCAAAGGCCGCGAAGGTGGGAGGCCACTGGCCCACAAAGAGCGCCGCCGATCGCCGCCCGCTGATGTATAGCAGTGCCGACGCCACAATGCTCCCCAGGGCGAGGCCGATGTAACCCTGCGTAGGAACCCGCTCCAGGAACCGCGTGATGTTGCTCTGGCTCTCCTGCATCTCGCGCATAGCTGACTCCTCGGCTAACGTAGCCCTGCTCTTCACACTGCAGGGGCGACGGGCACATGCACCCTGCGTGCCACGAGCCAGGAGGGAGGGCATGGTTCACAGATAGAGTGACAGTCTAGTGAAGGCAGCCTCTCTAGATCGTCATGCCCGACCTGATCGGGCATCCAGGGGTCCACGTTGGCGTGTAGGAGTGGCCTCACGAGGAGATGGGACATCTGGACCCCCG
>JAJZQR010000295.1 GCA_021806765.1 Chloroflexota bacterium
GGAGGCTGGATTCCCGCTTCCGCGGGAATGACGGTTTCCAGGCAGCCGTCCCCAAGTTGCTGACACATCCCTTCACCCTTATCAAGCCCGCTTCCCCTTATGGTGCAATCTCAGACAATGGCACGACCCGTTGACAGAGTGGTTGCTGTTGGCGTACAACTGTGCCCGCCGGTCCTCCGGCGGACCGGTGACGATCATCCCGCCGAAGGAGATTTCCCCGATGAGTTCCAGACTGCTGTCCATCTTTGCCCTCGCCGCCCTGCTGATGTCGGCTGTGGCCTGCTCCAGTTCGGCACCGTCGTCATCGGCAACGTCGGTGCCGAAGTCGGCATCCAACAGTTCGGCACCTGCAGCCTCCAGCGGTGGCCCCACTGCTGCTGCAGCAGCCTCTAGCAGCAGCCCTACTGCCGCTCCCACGGCCTCCAGCGGTAACCCTACTGCCGCTCCCACGGCCTCCAGCGGTAACCCTACTGCTGCACCTGCAGCTTCTGCCAGCAAACCTACTGTGGCTCCTGCCGCCCCCACTGCTGCGGCGGCTCCCAAACCGGCTGGCACTCCCGCCCGGATGCAGAGCCCGGAGGCCGGGGTGCAGGTCTTCATGTGGGGAGTCCCCGACATAGGCCGAGATCTCAAACTGGCCAAGGATGCTGGATTCACCTGGGTCAAGCAGATGTTCCAGTGGAACTACATCGAGCGCGACGGCAAGGGCAAGTTCTTGTGGGAGGAGCCGGACCGGCTGGTGAAGGCCGCCAACAACTACGGCCTGAAGATAGTGGCCCGCATCGACTACTCTCCAGACTGGGCGAAGGCGACCAAGGGCTACAACTCGCCTCCCGAGAAGATGTCGGATTTCGGCGACTTCGTCTACGCCCTGGCCAGCCGCTACAAGACCGGGTCTCCCTACGGACACATTTCCGCTTACGAGATCTGGAACGAGCCCAACCTGTCCCGGGAGTGGGGCGACCAGCCCCCCAATGCGGCCCAGTACGTGGAGATGCTGAAGGCGGCCTACACCGCCGCCAAGAGGGCAGACCCCAACGCTGTGATTATTACCGCTGGCCTGTCGCCTACCGGGACCGTGTCTCCAGAGGCCCGGCCGGACGATGTGTATCTGGACGAGATGTACAAGGCCGGGGCGAAGGACTACTTCGACGTGTTAGGTGCCCACGCGGCCGGGTATAAAGCTCCACCGGAGATGAGCCCCGATGAGATCGCGGCCAACAAGGATTACGGAGGGCAGCGCTTCTTCGGGTTCCGGCGGGTGGAGGACCTCCGGCAGATCATGGTCAAGAACGGCGACGACAAGAAGCAGGTGGCGGTGCTGGAGATGGGCTGGACCACGGACAACCGTCCCGGGTCGCCCTATGCCTGGCACGCCGTGACGGAACAGCAGAAGGGCGAGTACATCGTACGGGCGTACCAGTACGCCCAGAGGAACTGGGCGCCCTGGATCGGCCTGATGTCCACCATCTACATCAGCGCTCCCCAATGGACCGACAAGGACGAGCAGTACTACTGGGCTTTGACCGATCCCAACGGCACTCCGAGGGCTTCCTATAACTACATCAAGGGCAAGCTCCCCTGATCGCCTGACGGGGAGACGGGGCGACGGGGAGATTCCCTCTGGGAGAGGGTCAGGGTGAGGGCTCTTTGGCTGGGAACGTGCCAACCCTCACCCGCCCTCGCTTCACTCGGGCGGCCTCTCCCAGAGGGGAGGCGGTGACGCTGCCTCTCACCCCGTCGCCCCATCTCCGTTTCTCCCCGTCAGCCCCGTTGTCTTGCCACTAACTGCCGTGGATGTTATGATCTCCCCACTCGCGGTGAGCCGGGAGTCGATGGGGGGCAGAAGCCTTGGAAGAAGAAGCGAAATCGATACTGGTAGTTGACGACGACGACGCCATCCGGCAGATGGTCGGAACCCTGCTGACGGAAGAGGGCTACCAGGTGGAGTTGGCGCAGAACGGCGAAGAGGCCGTCAAGCTGGTGCGCCAGAATCTGTTCGATCTGGTGGTGCTCGACATCCTGATGCCTGTTATGGACGGCTGGGAAGTCGCGAGTCGGATGCTTACCGAGGAGAAAACCCGGGACATTCCCATCGTCTTCCTTACGGCCCTCAGCAGCTATACCGATCAATTGAAGGGCTGGCGGATGGGTTGCTTCGACTACATAACGAAGCCCTTCGACATTGGGCTGTTCCTGATTCGGGTCAAGGCTGCCCTGGATAAGTCCAGTCAGATGAGGGCTGCCACCAGGTCTGAGGTAGAGGCTCTGGTGGAGAAGAAGATCGAGCAACTGCTGAATCTGATGGGTGAGACGCTACAGAGGGACTACGGTTTACGGCGCCTGGGCGTGGTCGATGTCGTGGATGACTACGCCGTTAAGGAGGATAGGGAGTAGGCACAAAGGCCGACCCCTGGCGATAGTGAGTTTGAGTGACGAGTTTGGGGGCCGGACGGTACGTCCGGTCCCCGTCGACTTATCCAGCTAGATGAATCGGTCTCGCTTGATCGGCAACATCTTGCTGGCCGCGGGAGTGCTGAGCCTGCTGTTGGCCGGCGTGGCCTACTACACCGACCTCATGGGAGGTGACAGGGTTTTGCCGCGACCGGTGGCCCTGGCCGGGGGGAACGGGGTTGAGCGGGCAAGCGTAGGCTCGCCCACCGCCACGGAGACGGCTACTCCGGCGCCCACCGCGACCGCGACGGTGTTACCGACGAGGACACCGCTGCCCATGCCGACCCCGACCCCGATCGTGCCCGAGGTCCCGATACTGGTGGTGATCCCCAGCATCGGGGTGGAGTCCCCGGTGAAAGAGGCGGGCACCTACTGGTACGATAAGCAGTTGTACTACGAAACCCTGCCCTTTGTGGTGGCCCATTACCGCATGACTGCCAAGGCTGGTGAGAAGGGTAACGCTGTCTTCTCCGGGCACGTTACCAGCCGCAATGCGGGCAACGTGTTCGCGGACCTCTACAAAGTGCAGTTGGGCGACGAGGTGCATTTCTACTCGGAGAACCACGAGTACAGCTACGTGGTCACCAACATTCGGCTGGTGGACCCTACCGACGTGAGCGTGATGAATCCGACTCCGGACGCTACGGCGACGCTGATTACCTGCGCAGGGGAATGGATCCCTGCCGAGCGCCAGTACTCTCAGCGACTGGTAGTGACGGCGAAGCTCAAGAGATAAGGGGGAAACAACACCGGTGAGAAGCGACGAAGTCAAGAAGGGACCAGCCCGAGCGGCACACCGATCCCTGTTCTACGCCATGGGCTACACGCCCGAGGAGCTGGATCGCCCGCTGATTGGGGTGGTCAACACCCAGAACGAGATCGTGCCTGGCCACATCCACCTGGACTCCATTGCGCGGGCTGTGAAGGACGGGATTCGCTCGGCCGGGGGCACGCCGGTGGAGTTTTCTACCATAGCGCTGGACGACGGCATAGCCATGGGGCATGCCGGGATGCGCTACCTGCTGCCCAGCAGGGAGCTGATCTGCGATTCCATCGAAGCCATGACCATCGGACACCAGTTCGACGCGTTGGTGCTGATCACCAACTGCGACAAGATCACCCCGGGCGTCCTGATGGCGACTGCCCGGCTGAACGTTCCCGCCATCGTCGTCAGCGGCGGCCCGATGCTGCCCGGTGTTGTCAGGGGAAAGAGAGCCGATGTGTCCGCGGCCTTCGAAGTGACCGGCAAGTACATCGCCGGGACCGTGACGCCGGAGGACATGGAGGGGCTGGAGGAGAGAGCCTGCCCCGGCTGCGGTTCCTGCGCCGGCATGTTCACCGCCAACACCATGAACTGCATGGCCGAAGCGCTCGGGATGGCTCTGCCCGGGAACGGAACCATTCCCGCCGTGGATGCCAGGCGGATCAGACTGGCGAAGAGGGCCGGCGCTCGCATCATGGAGTTGCTGGAAAAGGACATCAAGCCTCGGGATATCCTGACCCGGGAGGCCTTCGAGAACGCCGTGGCGGTGGACATGGCGCTCGGTGGCTCCACCAACACGGTGCTGCACCTTCCCGCCATCGCCTACGAGGCCGGAATCTCCCTGGAACTGGCCACCTTCGACGCCATCAGTCAGCGAACCCCCTACCTCTGCTCCATGAGCCCGGCAGGGAAGAACTACCTGGTGGACCTGGATGAGGCCGGCGGGATCCAGGCGGTGATGAAGGAGTTGAGCCGGAAGGACTTGATCCACAAGGACGTGCCCACGGTGACTGGCCGGACCGTCGGAGAGAACATCGAGCAGGCATTCGTCCTGAACCGTGAGGTGATCAAGCCGGTGGAAGAGCCCTACCGGCCGGAGGGCGGGATCGCCATCCTGTTCGGGAACCTGGCTCCCCAGGGAGCGGTGGTTAAGGCCGCGGCGGTCGACCCCTCCATGCTGCAGCGGCAGGGGGTGGCGAAGGTCTACGACTCGGAGGACGCGGCGTTTGCCGACATGATGGCCCGCAAGATCGAGAAGGGCGACGTGGTGGTGATCCGCTACGAGGGTCCCAGGGGCGGCCCCGGGATGCGGGAGATGCTGATGCCCACTTCCGCCATCGCCGGAATGGGACTGGACAAGGACGTAGCGCTGATCACCGACGGCCGTTTCTCGGGAGCAAGTCGAGGCGCCTCCATCGGCCACATCTCGCCGGAGGCTGCCGAGGGCGGCCCCATCGGCCTGGTCCGTACCGGCGACATTATCGAGATCGATATCCCCAACAATCGGCTGGAGTTGAAGATCTCCGACGAGGAGATGGCCAAGCGCCGGGCCGAGTGGAAGAAGCCTGCTCCCAAGGTGACGAGCGGCTACCTGGCCCGCTACGCGGCCCTGGTGACCTCGGCTGCCACCGGTGCGGTCCTGAAGGTGCCGGACATCTTGAAGTAGACGAACACTTGGCGCCGCACTGAGCCGAAAATGGCGTAGGGCAGGGGTTTATCCCCTGCCGCCGGCCTATCATCGCCCGCTGAGCGGCGGGGGACAAGCCCCCCCCCTACGTCTTTCTGCTCTGTTGTGCCGCAACAGTCGCAAGCCCCACGTACAGCCAGAAGAGGGCTATCATGTGGGGGAACACTATATTGACATAATAGTGATCCAGCAACCCCGCGGACGCCGCCGCCAGTAGGGGAGCGCCCAGACTCAGCAATATGCCTCGGTCGTCCTCGCCTCGGGCCCGAATCCACCCCGCCACCAGCTGACAGGCCAGCAACCCCAGCACCAGCAGAAACGAGGCTAGCCCCACCAGTCCCATCTCCTGTCCGATCAGCAGGTAGATACTGGAGACCCCCAGGAAGAGATCGATGGAGGGAGTTTCGCCGAAGCCGATCCCGAACCAGGGGTAGGTGGCGATGGTGTTGAGGGCGTTCCTGTACTCGTCCAGCCGCATGAGGGCGGCGCGGTCCTGAAAAGCCAGGCCGGAGAGCAGCCTTCCCACCAGCAGCTGAGCCGGAGGGAGGAAGGGCAACAGCAGGACCGCGCCCAGTATGAGCAGCACTATCCGCCGGTCTCGCAGCAGCCCCACCATCAGCGCCGCCACCACGAAGCCGCCCAGGGCGCTACGGGAGTGGGTGAGGAGGAGGGCCGCGATCATGGGGATGGCCATGGCCCCCAGCAGCCGGCGGGAGAGGACCGGCTTGGAGGAGGAGAACTGACCTATCAGCAGCGCCGAGGTCATCATCAGAAGGCCTCCCAGGACGTTGGGATCCACTGAGGTCCCGATGGCCCGCAGGATGTCGGTGTCGGCGATGGGCCTCAGGACGTTGGGTCCGGTGGGGTAACCCAGGTAGCCCAGGGACGATAGAAGCTGGGCCGCCGTGGCCTCGGGAATATAGAGGAGCACCAGGGCGATGACGGCAGCCCCGAAGCCCCCCAGCAGGAGCGCGGTGAGAAGCTGCCTCAGGGTGCGGGTGCTCCTGACGCAGTTCAGCACACTGAAGAAGAGCAGGGTGCTGTTGATGCTCTTGAGGAACAGCCGCATCCGCTCCGGGGAGATGGAGTAGGTTAGCCCCAGGACGAAGGAGGTGAGGGCTAACCCCAGGTAGAGCAGCACTGCGCTGTCCAGGGGGCTTCCTTCCGCGGCTCGCTCCCTGTGGAGGACCCGGGCGAGCCAGGCGACCAGCAGGGTGGAGAGGATGACGTCCACCAGGGTGAAGTTGAACAGGATCTTGACCGGTATCACGGCGTAGGGAAGCAGGTTGGCCACGGCGACGAAAGCCAGCAGGCCGAACTCCGGGGAGGCCAGGACGGCCACCACCAGAAGGGCCACCAGCATCAGGATGCCGATCTGAAGAGGATCCCCCAGGACGGCGCCTATCCCCAGGAGCGACCCTCCCACGAGGGCCAGCAGCGCGATGCGGGCCGCCACAGGGACTCTGTCTCCCACCGAGAAGATCTGCTGGATCAAGCTTCCTCCGTCCAATGGCCTCGACAATGTGGGACAGGGCAACCTCCCACCGCACGACCTCGCTCAGCCGCCTGCGGCCGCCGGCTGGGGTGTCTTCTTCTCCACCTGGACCTCCAGGGTCCCTACCTGAGTGTAGCGGAGAGCCGGGATCTCTTTCTCCTGGCTGCCGGCCAGGGCGATGGCTATGCCGTACCTGCCGGCGGCGGTGCCCTGAGACGGGCCCACTATCAGCCAGTGCTTGGTTCGTACCGGCTCCCCCGGCCGCCATTGGGAAGCCGCGTAGCCCGGGGCCAGCGGAACCGCCTGGTCGCCGACCAGGTTCCCTTGCTCGTCCAGGAAGGCTACGTGGAGGGTGTAATCCCCCTTCGGCGGCTGCGGTGCTCGCCACACCAGTT
>JAJZQR010000296.1 GCA_021806765.1 Chloroflexota bacterium
TGTCCCCTGCCGCCGGACGCCCCTGAGCCACCGGGCGGCGGGGGACAAGCCCCCGCCCTACGGCATCGAATTGTGGAACTACGCAGTAAACTGGCCGCAAGTTTCATACCGAAGAAGGCAAGTCTCCCTCACCCGTGAGCATGCCTTCTCAGGGGGCGAGACGACAGCCTCATCTCACGTCACGTCCTCTCGATGTACATCCCGCAGCCCCAGGACGAAATCGGCGCCATAGGCCAGCGAAGGGGTCTGGAAGCCGGCCGGGGCCTCGCCCCCCAGCACCCTTTCCATCACCGACACCGCCGCCTGGGCGGTCAGGTCGTAGATCTCCGGACCCCGCAGCCGTGCTGCCACCCTTCGCCCGGAGCCATTCTCCGCCTCTCCCCACAGCCGGCTCTCACCCTTGGCCCGATCCTCCTCCAGGGGACCCACCGGCAGGGCATCCACCCACATCTTCAGGAACCACCGCACCAGCCTCGATCCCACCAGCCGCTCCAGACGGTCGGCGATCGCCATCACTCCCCGCAGGGGAGCGGGAAGGGCCACGTAGACCTCGACGTTGGGGATGCCGGTGCTGTAGTAAGCGGTAACAACGTCCCCCAGGGGGATGGTGACCGCCTCGACGGGTCCGCGCCCGAAGTCGACATCACGGGTCCTCGAAGCGGCGGCAACCGGGACGAGAGCCCCATTCCGGCGAACCAGTCCCCCTCGATGGAGGCTCCCCACTGCCGTCGCCACGGTCCCTCGCGATGGGTGACCCACGGCCTGAACGGCCAGGGTCAGACGGGTAGCCGAGGGCAGCCGCCTCTTCAGGTGGGCAGCCAGACAATCCAGCAGCACCACGTCGAACCCGGCACCGGGGAGCAGCATCACCCCCGCCTCCCGAGCCCCCCCATCCAGGGCGTGCAGCCCCTCCAAGACGTCCATCTCCCCGGTGATATCGAGGTAGTGGGTCGCCGTCCTGAGGCAGCTATCGACCACGGCCCGATAGGTTTGGGAGAAGGGACCGGCACAGTGGATCACGGCCGCAACATCGGCCAGAGCGGCATCCACAACGGCTGGATCCACCAGGGCGAAGGCCCGAAAGGGCAGGTCGAAGCTCGCAGCCTGGGTCTGCAGTCTGATGCGGTCGCGACCCGCCAGGATCGGGCTGAGGCCCCGCCGCAACGCCTCCTGCACGATCAATTCGCCGGTATAACCGTAAGAACCGTAAATTAGAAAGCCTGATGGCATCTTCCCGCTTCCTCTATCACCAACTGTACCAGCGCATCCAGACCCACATCATCTGAGACTGTCCCAAAGCTGGTAATCCTGAGGATGCCCGGCTCCTGGGCTCGCCCTGGGCTAAAGGCCAGGGCTGAGGGAGCAAAGCCCACTGAAGGGGCTCCCGGGCCGGACCCAGTGCCTTCAGTGCACTTGGCTCTCTCAGCCCGCTCACTTTAGTGGCGGGCGACGGCCGAGAGCAGCGTTACTCACTTCGGGACGGTCTCCATCATCTGCTGGCATGTACGTTGCATTGGAAGATCCCATCGGCACCTTCCTGTCCCGATCCGGCTACACAAAGGAGAAAGCTATGCGACGCCTGACCCTGGCCCTGATGCTCGCCCTGGGCATGTTCGCTGTCGTGGCGGGATCGGTCCTGGCTCAATCGACGCCCCAGTTTCGTGTGGGGTTCGCGACGCTGGCGGCTCTGATCCCCGACGAGGCCGGTCAACCGCTGGCCAACGAGCAGTTCAACTCTCAGCAAGGCCAATCCCTTCAACCCACCACTCGAGGCTTGATGGTCTGGCGAAAAGCCGACAACGCCACCGCCTTCACCGACGGGGAGACCACCTGGATCCTGGGGCCCCTGGGGCTGCAGCAGCGCCCCAACGGCTTCCTCTTCGCCTGGGAGCAGCCGGTGATGGCCGCCAGTCTGGCACCTCCCGGCGATCCAGGCCCCGATGCTGCCGTGAGCAGCGCCCTTCAGCAGTTGAATTCGGTACCGGACGGTGCCGCCCTGGTCAGTTCGGCAACTCAGAACAGGGTCCTCATACTGACCGAACCGTTGCCGCGGAGCGTCCTGGGCGCCTTCGTTCCCGAACACAACCTGGTGATCCTGTCGTCGCAGCTGGATAGCACCCCATCGAAGGTGCGTGCCGACGTCCTGGCCCACGAGCTTCAGCACGCCTCCGACACGGCAACCATGGGAGAACCCCAGACGCCGACCCAGTGCTACAATTTCGAGGAGCGGGCCTTCCGCAAGCAGGCACAGGTGTGGACCGAGCTGTGGGGAGGCAACCTGCCGCCCAACAGCAATCCCTACTACACGGAGTTCAACGACATCGCCCTCACCGTGGCCAACAACCCGCAGGCATTCGTCGCAGAGCTGGTACAGCGCTACCGCTCCGAGTGCGGACCCTTGCCGTAGAAAGGGGCCACGGGGGGGACCCCGCGACCCGCCATTCCGTCACCGTGGCTGTTCCGAAATGAGTAACGGTGGTACTGGTCGTCTCCCCTCAAGGGTGACGGCTTCGGAAGCCGCCGGGTACACCGGGGAGCCTGTAGTAACGACTTTAGTCGTTCGTTCTCCTTCCATCGGCAAAGGGACGAACGACTGAAGTCGTTACTACTCTTAGCCCAGCGTCCTCAGGATTACCCGCTTCGGGACAGTGGCCCGTCCTCCTGCAAACCAGTAGGTGGCACGTCCTGTGCGACCCTCCGGCGGCCGGTCGAGGAAGAAGGATCCGTTTCGGCAGCAGTTCTGCAGGAGGGAGAACGGATGAAGAGTGCGCTGCTACGCCATCCAGCCCTGCTGGTGGCTCTGATCCTGGTGGCTCTGACCGGATTCACCGTGGTGACGCAGGCCCAGACCGTCTCCGGCGAAATCTCCGTGGGCAATGGCCCCTCGGGTATCGACGCCGACCCCGCCACCGACCGCATCTACGTGGCCAACCAGCAGAGTAACAACGTCTCGGTGATCGACGGCAAGACCGATAGCGTCGTCGCCACCGTCCCGGTTGGGGCCGGGCCGGGGGAGGTGGTGGTGAACCTCAACACGAACCGGGTCTACGTCGCCAACGGCTTCAGCAACGACGTCTCGGTCATCGACGGGAACAGCAGCGCCGTGGCCGCCACGGTCCCGGCGGGCAGCCAACCGACCCGACTGGCGGTGGATCCCAACACCAACCGCATCTACGTGACCAACTTTCGAGGCGACTCCGTCTCTGTGATCGACGGGAGTAACAACACCGTTGTCGCCACCATCCAGGTGGGCTTCCGGCCGACAGCGGTGGTGGTCGACGCCCCGAACGACCGGATCTACGTCGCCAATACCAACGGAAACAGCGTGTCGGTCATCGACGGCAAGACCAACAGCGTGGTCGCCACCATCCCCGTGGGCACCAGCCCCCAGGCAATGGCCCTGGGCCCGTCGGGCAACCAGCTCTACGTGGCCAACAACGGCAGCAACGACGTCTCGATCATCGACGGGACCTCCAACTCGGTGGTGACCGCGATACCGGTAGGAACCCAGCCCCTGGCAGTAGTGGCGAGCCCCATGGACGACCGGGTGTTCGTAGCCAACTTCAACAGCAACAGCATCTCGATCATCGACAGCAGCAGCAACAGCGTGATCGGTACCACCACCGTAGGGACCGGACCTACCTCCCTGGGGACGAATCTGGTCACCGGCCGGATCTACGCTGTCAACGAGTCGAGCAATAGCGTATCGGTCCTGGACGGGAGCGGGGCGGAAGTAGTGACCCTTCCAGTGGGCTCCGACCCGACCCGGCTGGCGGTGAACCCAACGACCAACCGGGTCTACGTCTCCAACAGCCAGGGGAACAGCGTCTCAGTGATCGCGGACACGGCTTCCGGTGCAACCCCCTCGGCCATCCATACGGCGGCCACCGAGCCGGACTCCTCCAGCAGTCTTCCAGTGGGGCTGGTGGGGATCGCGGCCGTGGCTCTGGCCGCCCTGGGTTTCGTGGCCTACCGCCTCCACACGACTCGGCCCGACGGAAGATAGGGATCCCGGGGAACAGGAGGGGAGCCCGGGATCCCGGAGCGTGCGGGGAACAAAGACTCACCCGGACGGTCAGCCTGAGGGGATGGGTTGGGAATCGGCTATCGAGAGCGCAGGACCTCCATCAGCCTCTGGCCCTCCTCCACGGAACCGGCCACCAGATTCAGCAACAGCCCTCGGGGCGACAGTTCTCTCTTGACGAAGGCGATCTCCTCCGGGGTCATGGCCCCCCGCAGGATCAGCGGCTTCCCGACATCCTGGACCTGGCGCAGCAGCGGCAGCAGTTCCGGCAGGCGCGGGCCGTTGTCGTCGTAGTTGACCTCGATGCAGGAAAGCCGCTCGACCTCCAGCAGTTGCTCCACTGACCAGAGGGTCGGGGAGTGGAGGTGGATCACTGTGTAGGGAAAGGCGGATGCAATCCTCCGCTCGGCCGGCAGCAGATGGCTGCGGAAGAAGGCCGGGGAGAAGGAGGCGGAGGCGTCCTCCTGAGTGCAGACGACCCGATCGGGCGCCCAGACCCGGTAGAAGTGAGAGAGGTAGCCACCGGCATGGCGAGGGATGAGGTCCAGCTGGCGCCGAGCCACCTCGATCCAATGCTCCGTGACCAGGTCGATCACCCGCTGCAACTCCTCGGCGTCGTCGTACAGATCGTAGACCATCTGGACGTGGCCCCGCAGGGCCGCCGCCAGATCCGAGGGTCCACGCATCAGGGTGGGCGACACGGCGTACTGTCCCGCGGCGTGCCCAACCAGAGCCCCGGTGAACTCCAGCAGCTTGGATAGCCATGCCTCCCCCTCGGAACGGTCCAGCCGCGGCTCCTCTGGCCAGCCCTGCAGGATCGGCTCCGTCCAGAAGCTCTCCCCCGAGTAGTGGATCGGGCAGCCGAGGGTCGCCTCGACCCAGGGGATACCGAAGAAGGGCGAGGCCCCCCAGAAGGCATCGTCGCCCACGCTATCGTGCATCTGGTACAGTCGCTCGTAGTCGGCCAGGAAGCTGGCGACATCGACGTCGGCGGGCATCACACGGCCCACGGGCAGGGCCCGGGCTGCGGGGAACAGGTCCTCCGGCATTCGGCTGCCGATCCACACCGACCCGATGGGCCGATCAGCCGGCCCCCTCGACCAGAAGGACTGATGGCGCTGGACTATCTCTGCTTCGTTCTTCATCGACTGCCACCTCCGCCCGGGAATGGCAGCAGGATAGCAGCTTGGCGGTTCGGCGGGCAAACGAACCAGCGCCAAGTAGGTCGCACGAAGAAGGCGGGTCCAGGGCGCAGCGCATGGCGGGTTTGGGGTGTCCCCAAGCACCACATCACTCACTGCGACTTGCTCAGACTAGCGGGGGATCAGGCTGGAGAGGTAGGCGCCGTACTTCCAGAGGACGGCCAGCAGCAGCCAGACACCGGTCAGGGGAAGAGGGTCCAGAGCCAGCAACCAGACGGGTAGGCCCACCGCCACCGCCGACAACAGCCAGACGGCGACGACCCGGGACAGGAAGGATTGGAGCCCCACGGGACAGGTTTGGAAGTCGATACCCATGGAGGCCAGGAAAGGAAGGGCGGCGACCACCACCATCGCTCCCAGGGCGAAGCCCAGCAGCATTCGCGCCATCACCGGCGGCCGTCGCAGGCTCACCAGAAACCGCCAGGACAACTGCTGAAGACCCACTCCCGAGCGCATGACCAACCTCCACTGCAGCCGATTACCTACAGGAATCCCGCGGCGCACGTGGCTTCCAGCGGGAAACAGATCACACACATCGCGGTTTCGTGGGATCCACCCTGACGCAGGGCAGGTTGCCCCAACCCGCCCGTCCTCTCGTCCGCTCCGACGGCGGGGTTGAGACAACCCCGCCTACTTTGCCTTATCGCGATGAGGCCCGGATCAGACTACCGGGTGAGCCTCACTGTGGATAGCTGCCACATACCCCACCCTAGTATACACCCGCGCCGGCACGGGAGCCACCGGTGGCCCTGGGGCCGCGGTCCCGCGGTCGGGGAGTGGCGCAAGATTCCGGGCGGCGAGGTATGCGTAGGAGCCAGATCCCGCTGGTGGCAGACAAGTGATGAGGGATTAGGTAGTATCTCGCCCGCTGCTCACGGTGATCCTTCGGGGAAGAGCCGATCGCGAACGAACTGGACAATCTCGCCGGCCAGCCGGACGGCTTCTTGGGCTTCCGATACTGGAGGTTCGAGCGGTCCGCCCGGATAGCGGAACCGGACCGCGTAGGGGCTGAGAATCCTCGCGGCATGCGCGAAGCGGACGAACTCGGCATCAATGCCAGCGCACCAATCGACGAGCCTCTCCAGATCATGGATCTTGGGGAACGGGTGGTCGTACGCAACCAGAAAGGCCTTCAGCGCCTTCTCTGCTGCTTGCTGCGCGAAGAAAGTCGCAGCATCGGGAAACACATCGGGTTCACGCAGGTTCCCCACGGCTACCTGGAGGTCTCGGTCAGCCCGGTTCTGCCAGTCTCTCGCCTCGAGCAGCGCCTCAGGCCGCATACAATATCTTCCCCTCCCGAAGCACCGTGGCAGGAAGAGATGCCAAGGCACGGGCGCGGCGATCAAACTCCTCCCGGCCCATCACCAGCACGTCGACCGCAAGCTCGCGCCGTCCCATCGCATGGTAGGCAGCCTGATCCAAACGATACCCGGGCTGATCCGCTCTGGACACCACGATGAGCAGATCCACGTCGCTGTCCGGCGTGACGTCGCCCCGGGCCTGGGATCCGAAGATGTAGATTCGCTCGGGCTGCAGGGCAACTATTAGCCTCTGGAGGATGCG
>JAJZQR010000297.1 GCA_021806765.1 Chloroflexota bacterium
GACCGTGCGGCGGCCATTTACCGCACTGCTGTTGCCGGCCCAGGAGGGCGGCGAGATGAGGAGGGTGTTGATCTCGTTGAGCTATAGGCCTGGAGGGTTCTTCCCATGCGCGTCATAGTGGTCGGCGCTGGGGTGGTTGGGTACAACACGGCGGTGATGATTTCCCAGGAGCACCACGACGTGGTGGTCATCGAGGAGTCCGAGGAGAAGATCGATCGGATCCGCCGGAAGCTTGACGTGATGACGGTGCAGGGGAACGGGGCGAACCCCACCGTGCTGGAAGAGGCGGGAGCGAGGCAGGCGGACCTGGTGGTGGCGGCCACGGACATCGACGAGGTCAACATGGTCGCCTGTTTCACCGCCAAGCAGATGGGGGCGCGACGCACCGTCGCAAGGTTGCGACGGGAGGAGTACGTCAGCAACGGCGGCGCAGCTACCTTCTCGGTGATGGGGATCGACCACGTGGTCACCCCGGAAGTGGTGGCGGCAGAGGAGATCGTGGACGTTCTTTCGTCGGGCTCGGCCCTGTCGGCCGAGGATTTCGGGGCCGGCAAGATTCGGATGGTGGAATACAAGGTCCTCGATGCCCCCATCCTGGATGTTCCCCTGGCGGAGGTGAAGTTCCCCAAACCGTGCAAGGTGGTGGCCATCGTTCGGCCCGAGGGCGCGATCATCCCCCGTGGCGGCGACTCAATCCGATCCGGCGACCACATCTACGTGGTAGCGGATCGGGGCCACATTCGGGATCTGGAGCCGCTGTTCGGTGTTGCCAAGGGAGCGGGTGCCCCCCACAACATCACCCTCTTCGGGTGCGGGCGTACCGGCTTCCAGCTGGCCAAGATCCTGGAGCGCCACAACGTGCGGGTGAAGGTGATCGAGCAGAATCGAGAGCGCTGCGAATTGCTGGCGGCGGAACTCAGGAACGCCCGGGTGATCTGCGGGGACGAGCACGAACTGGACGTGTTTCGGGAGGAGGCGATACCGGGGGTCGACGCCTTCGTGGCCATCACTGCCAGGGGTGAGCTGAACATCCTGATGGCCCTCCTGGCCAAGCAGATGGGAGTCAGGCGCACCGTCGCCGTGTTCAACGAGCCGGAGTACGTTCCCCTGGCCGAGAAGTTCGGGATCGACGCGGCCATCAGCCCCCTGCTGTTGAGCGCCGGGGCGATCCTCAAGTTCGTGCGACGGGGGCAGGTGCTGGCTGTCACCCTGCTGGAGCAGCAGCAGGCAGAGGCCATCGAACTGGTAGCGGCGCCGGGCTCGCGGGTAGTGGGCAAGTCGCTGAGCGAGCTGCGGTTTCCGAGAGGCGCCACCGTGGGCGCCATCCTGCGCGGCGGGAAGGCGACGGTGCCCGGCGGCGCGGACCGCATCCTCGCCGGAGACAGGGTCGTGGTGGTGGCCCTTCCTTCCACGATACCCGCTGTGGAAGGGTTGTTCGAATCGGCGTGAGAATCAAGGTTGTAGTTCACTACCTGGGGCTGCTGCTGGCCCTCCTGGGCGGTCTGATGCTGGTTCCCCTGGCCGTCAGCGTACTGTATCAAGACAGCGACCAGGTGGCGCTGTTGACCTCCGCCCTGATAACCGCCCTGACCGGTGCGACCATGTGGTTCTGGACGCGGAAGCAGCCGGGGCCCATGATGCGCAAGGAATCGTTCCTGGTGGTAGCGCTGGGGTGGGCCCTTGCCTCGGCTTTCGGCGCTCTGCCCTACCTGCTGGCCGGCACCTTTACCAGCTACATCGATGCCTATTTCGAGACGATGTCCGGCTTCACCACTACCGGCTCCTCGGTGCTGGCCGATATCGAGGCCCAGCCTCACGGGATCCTCTTCTGGCGGGACTTCACCCAGTGGCTGGGGGGCATGGGGATCATCGCCCTCTTCATCGCCCTGGTGCCCTTGACCAGGATCGGGGCGGCCGGGTCATCCTCCCTCTTCGAGGACGAGGCCCCGGCGCCCCAGGCCGATCGGGTTACACCCAAGATCCGGGACACCGCCAAGGCGCTGTGGGTGATCTACACGGCAATCACCGTGGCCCAGATCCTCCTGCTGCTGCTGGCCGGGATGCCCCTCTTCGACTCCATCACCAACACCTTCGGCACCATGGCCACGGGGGGGTACTCCCCCCGCAACGCCAGCATCGCCCACTACAAGAGCCCGGCCGTCGACTGGATCATCACGGCCTTCATGGTCATCGCGGGGGCCAACTTCGGCCTCTACTACCTGATGTGGAAAGGGAAGATCCGCCGTGCCCTGGCCGACACGGAGCTTCGGGTGTATCTCGCCATCCTGGCGGGGTGCAGCCTGCTGGTGGCCATCGATCTGATGGTTAATGCGGGCTACACATCCTTCGGCGAGGCCATCCGCTTCGCGGCCTTCCAGATCGTCTCCCAGCAGACCACCACCGGCTTCGCCACCGCCGACTTCGACCTGTGGCCCTGGTTCTCCAAGTCTCTTATCCTGCTGGTGATGTTCATAGGCGCCTCCTCGGGTTCCACCGGGGGCGCCTTGAAGGTGGTCCGCCTGGTCATCGTGACCAAGTATGCTCACCGTCAGATGTACAACGCCTTCCACCCGAGGGTGGTGCTGCCCATCAAGATGGGCGGTCGGGTCGTGGCCGAGAACATCGTCCGGGAGAGCGTGGCCTTCTTCATCCTGTATCAGTCGATCTTCCTCTTCTCCACCCTGGCGGTCATCGCCCTGGGACTGGACTTCATCACCGGTTTCAGCGGCGTGGCGGCCACCCTGGGGAACGTCGGTCCGGGCCTCGCCAAGGTGGGACCCATCCTGAACTTCTCGCCGATGCCCGACCTGGTCAAGATCATCTTCACCTTCGACATGTACGTGGGTCGGTTGGAGTTGTGGACGGTGCTGATCCTGCTTCGGCCCGCCTTTTGGCGGGAGCCGTGACCAGTTCTGGGTTCTGAGTTCTGGGTTCTGAGTTCTGAGTGCTGAGTGCTGCCGGGAGCGTGGGCGTCTCGCCAGCCAGGTGCTGAGTGCTCGGCGGCTCTCGGTTGTTGCTGGTGAGCTTTACGTGTGCTAGTATCGCGCGCACGAGCACGGTACAGCTCTGATGCGGCTCTGGGTGTCCCCGAAGAGGCGGGTCCAGGGCACAGCGCCTGAGGGGTTTGGGGGGTTCCCAAAGACTCTCATTCTCTCAACTATTGTAGTGACGACCGCAGGGAGGATCTGCAATGAGGCACTATTCCATCGCCTGCGTCCCCGGAGACGGCATAGGCCGCGAAGTGATAGCCGCCGGCAAGTCGGTGCTGGAATCAGCCCAGCAGACGGACGGCGGTTTTCGGTTGCACTTCGAGGAGTTCCCCTGGAGCTGCGAGTACTACCTGCAGCATGGGGAGATGATGCCTCGGGACGGACTGAAGATCCTGGAAGGCTTTGATGCTATCTACCTGGGAGCCGTGGGGTTCCCGACGGTCCCGGACCACGTATCCCTCTGGGGGTTGCTGCTGCCTATCCGCCAGGGTTTCGACCAGTACGTGAACTTGAGGCCCGTGAAGCTGCTCCCCGGCATCGCCGGCCCCCTGCGAGACAAGGGGCCGGAGCAGATCGACTTCGTCGCCATCCGGGAGAACACCGAAGGGGAGTACGCCGGGGTGGGCGGCCGGGTTCACGTACACACCGACCGGGAGGTGGCCGTGCAAACCGGGGTCTTCACCCGCCAGGGGGTGGAGAGGGTGCTGCGCTACGCCTTCCAGGTGGCTCAGAACCGACCACGCAAGCAGTTGATCGCCGCTACCAAGTCCAATGCCTGCCAGTACAGCATGGTGTTCTGGGATGAGGTGCTGGCGGAACTGTCGGGGGATTACCCGGAGGTGAAGGCCTCCAAGATGCACGTGGACGCCCTGGCCGCCCAGTTCGTGCTGCGGCCCGAGGCTCTAGACGTGGTGGTGGCATCGAACCTGTTCGGTGACATCCTGACCGACCTGGGCGGGGCGCTGCAGGGAGGGCTGGGCATACCCGCCAGCGCCAACCTGAACCCGGAGAAGCGGTACCCCTCCATGTTCGAGCCGGTCCACGGCTCCGCGCCCGACATTGCCGGCAAGGGGATTGCCAACCCGATAGCGGCCATCTGGGCGGGAGCCACCATGCTGGACTTCCTGGGAGAGAAGGAAGCCGGCGAGAGGGTGCTCCAGGCCATCGTGAAGGTCACCGCTGAGGGGCGCGTGCTTACCGGCGACCTCGGTGGCAGGGCCACCACTCAGCAGATGACCGAGGCGATCACCGAGCGAGTGCTCCAGCTGCACTAGGCACACTGGCGTAAGTCCGCGATGGTTCCAGGCGAGTCCAGGGCGCAGCGCTTGGCGGGGTCTGGGGTGTCCCCAGAACTATCAAAGACTTCTTGGTACCTACCTAGTGGCCGTAGGTGAGAAGGCGGTTACCAGGGCGGTTGCCGCCCTCACCCCATGGACATGCAAGAGTGCATGTCAGCCCCTCTTCCAGGGGGAGAGGGGTACTCCGATGAAGGAAGAAAGGAGCCTTGGGATGATCTCGCAGGTACGTACCCTCGCGTTCCCTCGCACTCTTCACGGCCAGCTGTTTCTGGCCACCGGTTTCGCTCTACTGACAGCTCTGGGTGCCTTGGTGCAGATCCCCATCGGGCCGGTGCCCATCACCCTGCAGGTGCTGTTCGTCCTGCTGTCCGGGCTGGTGCTGGGCAGCCGTTTGGGTGCCCTGAGCCAGATGGAGTACCTGGCCATCGGCTTCGCCGGCGCGCCGGTGTTCGCTCAGGGGAAGAGCGGGCTGATCGCCCTGCTGGGCCCGACCGGTGGTTACCTGGTGGGTTTCGTACTGGGGGCCTACGTGGCCGGCCTGGTGGCCGAGTCGGTAGCCCGGCCAGGTCGCGTTCGGTTCTTCGTGGCCGGTTTGCTGGGCACGGCGGGGATCTACCTGTGCGGCATGATGTGGCTGGCTACCTGGTTCGCCATCGGTCGGGGCACCAACTGGCTGGCCGAGTTGGGTAGCGCCTGGCAGTTCGGGGTCTTGCCCTTCGTGCTGGTGGACAGCGGCAAGGCAGTGGTGGCCAGCGCCGTGACCCTCTCCGGCCGCGGCCTGGCTTCCTTCCTGAAGCAGTAGAAAGAACGAAGCTGACGTAGGGCGGGGCACACGGCCCCGCCGCCTCAGGCTCTTGGAGGACGGGGCGGCAGGGCAGGGCGCCCTGCCCTACGTTTCACATTCGCCGGCCGGGCGAGCCCAAAGGGCGCCGGCTTCGATCCTCAGGAACTCCCCCCGCGAGGCCGGCGGCTCCTTGCCCCGCCCGATCCACAGGGCCATCTCGCCCGGTTCGAACAGGACGCTGACGGCCGTGCCCTCGTTGGCCACCCGGGCAAAGGGGTTTCCCTGCCCTCCTCCGGGCTCCCCATCCGCCAGGAAGGTCAGGGCTTCTTCCGGCCCCACCCCGTTCCGGTTGCACAGGGTCTGCAGTCGTTC
Organism: Chloroflexota bacterium; assembly: GCA_021806765.1. The sequence continues at coordinate 5,445 of JAJZQR010000297.1, forward strand.
TAACCTACTCGCCGAGTGGCTTAGCAGGTGGGGTAGCTGCCGCCGGGCCAGGACCGGACTCACGAAGTGGTTAGTTGCCACCAGGAGCCCGTCTCCGGCGAGTACCTCCTCCACCGTGTCCCGGGTAATCTCGAAGAGGGCAGCGGCCTTCTCCCTTCCCGAGCCGATCACCAGGTTGTTGCCGATGGTTCGGCGTGAGCGCCTGAGGAGTTGTCCCGCCTCTCGTAGCGAGGATGCCTCCTCCATGACCAGGCGGTAGAGGATGGAGGTAGGGGTGCCGTTGGGGGTGTTGCCCCTGAGGTAGGAGGTGAGACTCCCCAGGGAGAGGCCCTGCAGGCTCATGGCGGTGGAGGTACCCACCAGCCCCGGCCAGCCGATCGACAGGAAGGCGCTCCGCCCCTGAGGCCGGTAGACGAACAGCGTGGCCTCTCGCAAGAGCAGCCTGGCAACGGCTCCCCCGTCGTCCAGGGGAGTGCCCCGGAAGTGGTAGTCCAGGTTCCGGCCGTGGATCAATCCGCCGTCCCGAGATCGGCTTCCGAAGAGGGCGAAGCTGGAGCAGGCCAGGTGAGGACTCCGCGGCGCCAGCCGCCGCAGGATGTTCAGCACGTCGTCCAGGGTGTTCAGCAGCAGGAGATCCGGGTAGGCGATGTCGCTGCCTCTGGCCACTCCCCTCATCTCCTCCCTCAGGTGCGGGGGGATGTGGCGATTCATGGTCAGGGCGAAGACCAGGGCCACCAGCCGGAGCGGGACGCCCCGAAGGGGACCGACCCGCAGGAAGACGCGCCTGCTCATCTCCTCGACCAGGAGACGGATCTCGCTCTTCAGCAACCGGCCGTGGCTCAGCCCCAGGCTGGTGGGATCGCCTTCCAGGACGACGATGCGAAGGTCAGCCATTAGCTATCAGCAGTCAGCTTTCAGCGATCAGCGGGTGGTTGTCGGTCGCTCCAGGCTGTGGCCGATGGCCAACTCCAGTATATGCAGGTACCGGTCCAAAGCTCAACGCCATCGTCGCAGATTGTAGGAGCCGCTTCCAGGCGGCGACGGTTCTCGGTGCGAAAAGAAGGGATCGCCGGCAGGAGTCGGAGGCCCGGATCGCCGGCAGGAGCCGGCTCCTACAGGTGTAGCCGCCCCCTGTGGCTGTTTTGGGCACTGATCGCGGCGTGATACAGATAGCGCTTGCGGGCACGAATAAGCAACGGCTAAGATATCCTTCAGGAGGCCCCGCCTTGCAGAAGCCCTCTGTTGCCATCCTGCACTATACCTGCCCCCCGGTTGTTGGTGGCGTCGAGCAGTTGATCGCCGTCCACGCCGGGCTGTTCGCCGAACGTGGTTAT
>JAJZQR010000298.1 GCA_021806765.1 Chloroflexota bacterium
AACCCACCTGCATTTGCCAGGGAGGGGCCGCCGAAGTACACTGACCGGCACATCAGCGGCTGCGCTCTCCACCTCGATGGATGCCCCACCAACCGCCATTCCAGGAGGGAGGATCCTTGAACCCGAGAATCAGCTTCGAAAACAGTCCCAAGCAGTACGACTTAGACCGGATCATCGAGCGGCGCGGGACGGACAGCGTCAAGTGGAACCGTTACGACCCAGACGTGCTTCCCCTCTGGGTGGCCGACATGGACTTCGCCTCCCCCGACCCGGTGACCGAGGCCCTGAGGCAGCGGGTAGACCAGGGGGTGTTCGGCTACGGTGTCGAGCCTCAGGAGTTGCGGCCCGTGGTTCAGGCCCGCCTTCAGAAGCGGTATAACTGGCAGGTTCAGCCCGAAGACCTGCTCTTCCTGCCGGGCGTGGTGGTGGGCTTCAACCTGGTGGCCAAGGCGATCGGGGAGGAGGGCGACGGGGTGCTGATCCAGCCTCCCGTGTATCCCCCCTTCTTCGCCATCGGTCCGAACGTGGGCCGAACCATCCAGGAGGCTCCCCTGGTGAGCACTCCGAAGGGCTACGAGATCGACTTCGACGCCTTCGAACGGGCCATCACCCCGCGCACCCGGGTGTTCCTGCTGTGCAACCCCCACAACCCCGTCGGACGGGTTTTCACCCGTCCCGAGCTGGAGCATCTGGCAGAGATCTGCCTCCGTCACGACCTGGTCATCTGCTCCGACGAGATCCACGAGGATTTCGTCTACTCCGGGCACACCCACTACCCCATCGCTGCTCTAGATCCCGAGGTGGCCGAGCGGACGGTCACCCTGATCGCACCCAGCAAGAGCTTCAACATCGCCGGGTTCCAATGCTCGGCGGCGGTGGCCACCAACCCGGATCTGCGTCAGCGACTGAAGGCCACAGGGGCTGGGTTGCTGCCGAACCATCTGGGGGTGCTGGACTACGTGGCCGGTCTCGCGGCCTATCAGCACGGAGAGGAGTGGCTGACGCAGGTGGTGGCCTACCTCCAGGCCAACCGGGACTTCCTGGTGAGCTACGTGCGGGACAACCTCCCCGGAGTCACCACGATGACCCCCGACGGTACCTACCTGGCCTGGCTCGACTGCCGGGGCACCGCTATCGAAGGCTCACCCTCCGATTTCTTCCTGAGGGAGGCCAGGGTTGCCCTCAACGATGGATCGGCCTTCGGATCGGTGGGCGAGGGGTTCGTGCGTTTGAACTTCGGCTGCCCGCGATCGACCCTGGTGGAGGGCCTCGAGCGGATGAAAGGGGCCCTGGAGCGGCTGCCGCGCCCCTGATCTACGGCCTTTCCGCGGAGAGCAATCCAGAAGGTTGAACAGTGGGAAGGCACGGGGGATGCCATGGATGGCAGGCGATCTCGTATCGATCAAGGGGGTGACGTCATGGCATCGACCCGCTCGTTGAAGGTGGGCGACCAGGCCGCCGACTTCTGCGTGACGGCAGTCCGCAATATCGGCGAGAGCCAGGAAAGAAGAGAGGTCTGCCTGCACGACTTTCGGGGAAAGCAGCCGGTGATCCTCACCTTTTACGGGGCTGCCTTCACCCCCGTTTGAGCAGAGCAGCTCCGCTCGTTCGAGCGGAACATCCGGGAGATCCGCCGGCTGGGGGCGGAGGTCATCGCCATCAGCACCGACAACATCGACAGTCTGGCCCCCTGGGTGAAGGGTCTCGGGATCTCCTTCGCGGCGGCCACCGATTTCTGGCCTCATGGAGAGGTGGCCCAGAGGTACCTGGTCTTCAGCCCCCATGGAGTGGCTGAGCGGGCCATCTTCCTGATAGACCGGGATGGGAAGATCCGCTTCGAGGGACTGTACGCCGAAGACGAGCTTCCCCCCGTCGAGCCGGTGCTGGAGGCCCTCCGGGGTCTGCAACTCCGCCGAGCGGCCTGAGAGTGTGCATGGGATCACAGGCGTAGGCCATACAGACTCGCAACCCTCAGCGATCTCCTAGGGGGGCGCCAAAGCCAGGGCCGACATCGTCCACACCCGTCATGTGCGCAGCCTCCCCAGCCGCATAGCGGCCCTGGCCGGACGCGCCGGAGGACAGAAACTCGCCACCACGAACCGATGAACCCGTCGCCCTCCTGGCTCCAGCAGCCCTCCGGCGCCCTCCGCCAGGATCTGGCCCAGCGGCTCCCGAGCGGGGGGGGGATGACGATGGTATGGACCGAGACGGCGGCCGGCACCGATCTGGTCAACCAGATCCGGGTGATACGTGCCCCCTACGAGGTCAGGATTTCAGCACCTCGGGGTTCACGATGTGGAGCGGACGCTGGCCCCGCAAGACTCGTATCACATTCTCTGCCGCCATCAACCCGGAGGACTTGAAGACCTCCTGAGTCGATCCTGCCAGGTGGGGATAGAGGTGCACATTGTCCAGATCCCGCAGGGGGCTGTCCACGGGCAGCGGTTCCTGCGTGAAGACATCCAGAGCGGCCCCCGCTATCCGCCCGGCCTTCAAGGCCTGGGCGAGGGCCTCCTCGTCTACTATGGGCCCGCGAGCCGTGTTGATCAGATAGGCGGTGGGTTTCATCAAAGCGAGGCGCTCGGCGTCGATAAGATGCCGGGTTCGGTCGTTCAGAAGGATATGGAGGCTCACGAAGTCGCTGTCCTGCAGCAACTGTTCTAGAGGAACGTAGGCGACCTGATGTTCCTCCGCAAACTGCTGATCCTGCACCAAATCGTAAGCCAGGACTCTCATCTCGAAGGCACGGGCTCGCTGAGCAACCTCCTTGCCGATGGTCCCCAGGCCGACGATGCCCAGGGTGCTTCCCGCTATCTCTCTGCCCACCACACGGGTCCAGCCCCCTCTCCGGACTTCGGCCTCGTTTTCCATGATCTTGCGTGCGCATTGCAGCATCATGGCGAGGGCCAACTCGGCTACCGAGTGGCGATTGGAGCCCGGGGTGGTGCACACGGCGATACCCCTGGCACAAGCAGCTTTGACGTCGATGGCGTCGTATCCCACGCCTGGACGGCTTATGACCCTGAGCCGGCCGGCACTGGCCAGGACTCGAGCCGTGAAGGGATCGATGTCGGCGAGGACGGCGTCGATACCCTCCAGGAGGGCGATCATCTCCGCTTCGGTTCGGCCTCCATGCCAGGGGTCGTACACGGTCTGGATGCCCGCCTCCTCCAGGAGCCGGTCAACCTCATCTCCCGGATGCACAAAGTCGAGCGTGATCAGTGCGCGTTGGGTCGCCATGCTGGAAATGCCTCCCTTCAAAAGTAGCGGAAGTTCCCTCTGATTCGATCCCCGAACAGATGGTAGTGGGAGAGATCGAGACAACCGATGCAGGCAAGAAACCGGCAGATACAGCGCAGGTAAACGCTTGACAGGGTCGATCTTGATGCTATTATAGCAATTGGTCCGGCCACCGGTCCATACAGCCACCGGGCCACCCAGCAATCCATCCACGATGTTGACAGCTTTCCCCGTCGTCTACGATCAGCGTCGATCCGCAGAAGAAGGTTGGTGAAAGAAGATGGACAGGCAACGAGGGTTGTTTGCACTCCTGGAACTGCGCCGCCAGAACCTCAACGAGCAGATAGCGGACGTCATCCAGGAGATGATCACTACTCAGCAGATCCGGGTCGGTGACAGGCTACCCCCGGAACGCGAACTCTCCCAGCTGCTCAACGTTAACCGCTCCACCATCCGCGAGGCGATCGGGCTGCTTCAGGAACGCGGCATGGTCCAGATGAAGGCAGGCAGCGGCACCTACGTGATCCACATGCCCCCGGACACCGTCGGGCAGGCCATCAAGCGCTACTTCGTCTCGAGGAATTGCTCTCAGAAGGACCTCATGGCGGTGAGGCTGGTTCTCGAGCCGGAGATAGCGGCGCTAGCGGCGTCCAAGGCAACCCCCGAAGACCTCTCGAGCCTCGGCGAGGCGCTGGGGCGGATGGAGGCCGGTTGGCCCTCGCAGGACTACGAGGCCTACAGTGCTGCCGACGTGGACTTTCACTTCAACCTGGCCGTTGCCTCCCACAACGATCTCTTCGTCGGCATTGCCAGCGGAACCAGCGCCCTGATGAGGATTTGGATCGGCACGACCTTCCGATTGGCGAAACACGAAGACAGTTTTCGCCTTCATCGCGAGGTCTATGAGGCCGTGGTCGCTCGCGACGCCGGGCGGGCTCGAGACGCGATGCGAACCCACATCGAAACCATTCCGTTGCTCGATAGCTAACCAGAGCAAGTTATCACCTCCGGTGGAGGCTGCTCCAGTGAATATCGCTGCCGGCGCCGCAACAACGAGTACACCGCCGAAAGTCTCCGCTCCGGCTCGCCGCCCCGTGGCAAGGCGGGCGGCCGTTCTCCCTTTGGGCACCGCTGGTCCCGTTTGCGGGACCTAACGTGGAAAACCAATCCCGGGCCACATTCTAGATGGGAGGTTCTTGCACTGTGAGACTGGACGTTCGCGGGATTATTCCACCCATGGTTACCCCCTTCACGCCGGGAACGGAGGAGGTGGACGAAGCTGCTATCCGGGACGACGTGGAGTACCTGATCCAGACGGGGGTTCATGGGCTGTGCGCCGGGGGCAGTACGGGCGAAGGAGAGGGGCTGTCGGAGCAGGAGGTCTATCGCCTCTGCCGGTCCGTGGTGGAACAGGCCCAGGACCGGGTCCCGGTGATCGGAGGGATCATCGCCGACAGCACCGCCGAAGCCCTAAGAAAGTCGGCCGCTGCGAAGGAAGCCGGTGTGGTCGCCCTGCAGGTGACCCCTCCCCACTATCTGTGGACGCCGGACGCGGAGACTCTGGCTCGCTACTACCAGGAGATCGGGGATGCGATGCAACTCCCCATCCTGATCTACAACGTCGTGCCCTGGGTGAACATCGACATTCGCACCGTTCGGCGGCTGGCGGACGTGTCCTGGGTGGCCGGCATCAAGCAGAGCGGAGGCGATCTCCACAAGGTGGCCGACCTGATGCATCAGCTCCACGACCGGCTAACGGTGATAACCGCGGTGGACGACCTCCTCTATCCATCTTACTGCCTCGGGGTAGACGGCGCTATCTGTTGCCTGAACACCGTGCTTCCGGGGCCCAGTGTGGAGATGTGGAACAGGATGGAGGCAGGCGACCATGCCGGAGCCAAGGCGTTGCACGACCGCATCCTGCCGGTGTGGAGGGCTATCGAAGGGCCGAACATGCCCTACCTGGCCAAGGTAGCGATCGAGCTCCAGGGTCGCAGGGTAGGTCCCGGTCGCAGCCCCATGCTTCCCCCCAGTCAGGAGAAGCGTACGGAGATCCGTCAACGATTGGTTGAAGCAGGCTTCGCGGTAGTTGGCTAGGCGCGCAGCCACCCAGTTTTCTCGTTCGTAATCAGGTCGCAGAAGGCCCCAACAATCCATGAGAGGAGGGAGAAGCAAACCGGAGTACCAGCAGCGTTCCTTCCGTAATCTCAGGCCGTCAGCTTTGGTACATAGAGGGCCCCGCAGGGCGGATCTATTGACTGCGAGTCGTGGGATCGAAAGGAGTCCTGGACATGAAATGGCTGCGACTGAGCATAGTTGCCTCGTTCTCCCTGGTGACCATCCTGGCTCTGGCCGCCTGCGGTACCGGTGCACCCGGGGGTGCGTCTAAGAGCGCCGACCCCATCAAGATCGGCGTCTCCGCTCCCCTCACCGGGCAGTTCGCGGAAAACGGCGGATACATGAAAAACGGCATCGGCCTGGCGGTCAAGGAGATCAACGACAAGGGAGGGATCAACGGTCGACCGCTCCAGACGTTCTGGGAGGATGACCAGGGTCCCAATCCAACGGCGGCTTCCAACGCCGTGACGAAGCTGATCACCGAGGACAACGTGGTAGCGGTCATCGGGCCGCACTTCACCCCGGCGATGCTTCCTGCCGAACCTATCTTCACGAAGTACAGCGTGCCGGCCCTGACCGGGGCGTCGGGCCCGCCCGTCACGGCCCAGGGCAACCCGTGGATCTTCCGCACCAGGCTGAATGATGCGGTGGGGGCCAGGCTGCTGGTGAAGTACGCGGTAGAGACGCTCAAGCTCAAGAAGATAGGGCTGGACTACGTCAACACAGCCTTCGGGCAGGGCGGGATCGAGATCGTCAAGGACGAGCTGAAGAAGCGGGGGATAACGCCCGTCGCCACCGAGACCCACATGGATGACACCAAGGACTTCACTCCCCAGATCCTCAGCTTCCAACAGAAGGGAGTGGACGGCATCATAGTGTGGACCGACGACCAGCCCAGCGGCCTGCTGGCCAAGCAAATGGCGACCCTGGGCGCGAAGTTCAAGCTGGTGGGATCGACGACCTTCAGCCAGCCTCCCTTCCTGAAGCTGGCCGGGGATGCCGCCAACGGCGCAATCTCCATCAGCGACTTCACCCCGGACAACCCTGACCAGCACATCCAGGACTGGAAAAAGAAGTACCAGGGCATCTATAACGCCACGCCTGAGTTGTACGCCTCGGCCTACTACGACACTACCAACATCCTGGCCGATGCCATCAAGAGGGCCAGCAAGGTAGACGGACCCTCGATCCAGCAAGCGCTCAAGGGCATCAAGGACTTCCAGGGCGTCATGACTGCGTACACCTGGAGCGCGAACGGTGATCTGGTGCACTCGGGATTGATCACCGAAGTGCAGAACGGCACACCCAAAGTGATCCAGGTCGTCAAAGAGCAGTAAGGATTGACGGGGGGTGCCGGAGCATGCTCCGGCACCCCCCTACGTGTCAGGCGG
>JAJZQR010000299.1 GCA_021806765.1 Chloroflexota bacterium
AGAAACGGGTGGCCACCGTCGCCGAGGGGCCGTACCGCTCGGGTAGATCAGCCCAGGGTGCACCCGTGCGAAGCACCCATAGGATGCCATTTATGATGCGCCGATGGTCTTCGGCAGGACGTCCAGTATGCGGTTTCTGTGGTGGGAGCAGGGGCTGAAGCCTCTCCCACTGGTCGTTGGTTAAGTCTCCTCTGTGCATACCTTAAGTATGCCAGACTTTGAAAATACACCCTAGTATTCAGGTATTCTCGAGAGACATCTGTGGAAATGAGAACAATGACGATAGCAGCTCACAATCGGACCACGCTCTCCGTAAAGCACGCGTTGGATGTATTATGGGCATTCGGGCCCGATGCTCCTGAGTGGGGTGTCAACGAGTTGGGCCGCCACCTGGGCCTGCACAAAAGCACCATCTCGCGATTGCTCGCCACTTTGGAGGAGCGGCGGCTGGTTCGCCGGGACCCCAGTACAGACAAGTTCCGTCTTGGGATCGGAGTCGTGGAACTGGCGGGCGTAGTACTCAACGAGTTCGACCTTCGCCACGTGGCGGCCCCCTATTTGAGGCAGCTCTGGACCGCAACGCGAGAGAACGTCAACCTAGGCATCTGGGACAGCGGCAAGGTGCTTATGATCGAGCATCTGTCGAGCCCGGAGCGAATCAAGTACCTGGGTTGGGTTGGAGCTCGTGAGCCAGTTCACTGTACATCCATGGGAAAAGCAATGCTCGCCTATATGGACCCTGACACCGTCAAAGCTGTGGTTGCAGGTCCTTTGATTGCGTATACCCATCACACGATTGTCGATCCCGAGCGTCTCTTGCGGGAGTTAGAGGAAATCCGACGTCGAGGCTACTCGATTAACGAGGGCGAATCCCACGAAGGGCACAGCGCGGTCGCCGCTGCCCTCTGGAGGTATCCAGCTGATCTCGTGGGGGCAATCGCCGTGGCCGGTCCCTCCTACCGACTCTCTTCCGAGCGGTTGGAGCAGTGTGGGGAAATGGTTGCACAGACTGCTGGCGAAATCTCGCGGCAACTCGGAGCTGTGCTCCCACAAGGAGCTGCCAATGGTTAAGCAGAGGCGGGGGGAGGAGGAACAGAACAGCGACGAGCATTTCTGCCTTTCCCTTCAGGTCCCGGGTTCATGTCCCTCCTAATCGCCACCAGTCCTCTGGTGGCCAGCGCATCGTAGTGGCTCGGGCGCTGAGGATGGAGCCGGAGTCCATCGTGGCTGAAGAACTAGGCTTCGCTCGTAGCGCCTCGATCCAGACGCAGACCGGCAACACGCTGGAGGACCCGCAGGTCGAGTCCTCCCTGACCTATCTGTTTCATCGCCCATGCTCCAAGCGTGGCCAGGCACATCAGCGACTGGATGGACCTGGGCAAGTTCGTGGAGATGGCGGATCGGAACGAACTGTACGAGAACTCCTCCACCCCGACACTAAGACGCAGCTCAGTGCGGTGCTGGTACCGGACTCGAGATGGAGACAACGTGACACCAAGTTGCCCTGACTGGGAACATGCCGAGCCCCATCAACCATCCCAAGGGACGACGGTTCTGCCCCAGGTGCAAGTACGCGAGAGAGAACTGCATCGTGGACGAGCCAGAACGCTGGGTAGCCTACCACTACTAGAATGTGGGCCCTTGAGCTTAGGTTCCGGAATGGTTGGTGCCATTGTGGGTTGAGCCCCTGCTTGTGCGTTACTAGAAACGGCTGGCCTCGTCAACTGGCCACAGTCTGGTCGTCAGAAAGAAGGCAGAAGCAAGCTATTGTCGGTCTCAGATCGATCGCGTCGGCCTGACCTGATACTCCAGCTAAGGAACACCTTGTAGAGCTGCCCACCGTGGGAGAAGCGGCCATCCCTGCCTACCCGGCGCAGGCTGTAGAAGGCACTGTGGTGCCGAGGGTGGACGTGCAGGTCCCCAGCAGGGGCCTCTCCCCGGCCAGCCGGTCGGCCACCACCTCCCCGTGGGTCCCGTGGACCCTCAGGTTCGCCACCTGGGCCACCCACTGCCCTGCCCGCTCATTCAGCCCTGCCATGCCCAGCCCTTTCGCCCTCACCTCGTCGCTCACCCGCACCCAAAAGCTGCCCCGCACGTACCCTATGCTCCGTTCCACCTTCCCCTTGGTCCTGGCCCGGTAGGGCTGACAGAAGCGGGGGTGTCAATAGCCACCCGATGTATACCGGGCATAGCCGCCTGGATGTGGGCCACGAAATCGAGTCTGGGGGCCGTCAGGAATCGAGCCTGCCAGTCTTCCAGAAATCAGTCCGAAGAATTCTCCAACGAGGCATCAACCGGGCTTTCGGTCTGTCGGTTCTCCACCTGCTTTCTTAGAGACGTTTGGCAGGGCGCGAGCCGCATCCCATCTTCCTCCGTGACGATCATGCTCTGGCAGCCTCTTTCCGACCTGACTTCGGGAGATTGGTGCCGGGCCCTCCAGGAGGCCCAGGACTGTCTGTGTCTTGGTCCGGCCGGCATGCTGGGGACGAGGCGGCAGATGATCCCCTTGAATGATGGGAGTCGGGTACTGCGCCGAGTCAGCCCTCACCTGCAATTCCAGCGAACGCTCTAGCAGCAGGAGCCGACAGAGGACGATGCGGTCAAGATTATGCGCGAGGCCAGGGATCAGATGCAGGTGCTCCACGACTTCGTGGAGAAACGCTGTGCGTGACAGGGGCATGGAAATGCCCGCATCATCCAGCCCCATGCTCTTGCACGCTCCTCGGAATTCCTCCCGGCCGGCTCAACCCGGGGCCAATGTCGTTCTGGGCGGCAAGATGCCGAGCGAGTGAATGCGAAGATGGCAAGGGAGTCTTGGGGGTGGCCCGAACCTGACCTACGGGAGGGACGCCGTGGCAAGAAGCGAGCGCGGCGGCGTGGAGTTGGATACCGGTGGGGGCGCAGCCAGCTCAAGCACTACCCCCAACGATTCGGGGAAGTCTACCTACCGCGATCGTTGCGACCGTGCCCGCTCTCTTGACTCCCGATTTCGGGCGCAATGGCTCAGCGGGATGGGATCACCAGGCGGCGCATCAGACAGGCGGCTTCCGCCTCCCCTCTGCATGGGACAGCGACATGCGGCGACCCTCCCGTCACCGCTAGCCCATACCGACCACTACTTCGCCTGCTCCCGTGACCGGCGGCGGGGCAAAGAGGGGAGGGAGGTCGCTGTCGTAGACCCGCGCCCTTTCCTGGCTTGCCCGCCATGTCAGGTAGTCCTGGGGCGAGTCCCACTCCGGCAGGACCACGAAAGTCCCGGATCCCTCCACCACCCGGATCAGTTCCCTGGATCAGAAGCCCTTGCGGTTCTTGAGGGTATCGGCCTGCTTCTTCCAGCGCTCTTCGAACTCGGCTTCCATGCCTGGCTTGACGCGAATCAAGAACATCGCCTTGCCCGTCATCCTGGTCCTCCCATCCTAGATCAACAAGCCAACAAGCCGCCGTGACATCTGCCCAATTGGTTTCTCGCGTCCGTGGCCGCGCATCCACAGGGCATTATCCTGCAGCTAATGGGCCATCGCCGATGATTTCAGGTCGCATGATGCCGCACCTGTCCAGGGGCCCTTCAGTGGCGTATACTACGTTGGAGTTCGGGAGGGAAAGCGCGCCAAGAAGATCCCCGCCACCGGTCGCGGCCGGCGTGGCGGATCGGTGGCTCCGGCGTCATAGGAGCGCGGAGACTGGGTATGCTCTGGAGACTGGGTACCGGCTTCAGGCTGTGGAGGGCGGCTCGGCTCGTCTGGCCTCTGCTCAGGGATCGGCGGGTCCCGCTCGCCGTCAAGTCGGTGCCGTTCGTCGCAATGCTGTACGTCCTCTCCCCGGTGGACCTGGTGCCGGACTTCTTCCCGGCCCTGGGCCAACTGGACGACCTGACTGTCCTGCTTCTGTCGCTTCTGCTGTTCGTGCGGCTCTGCCCGCAGCAGCTGGTGCAGGAGCACGTGGAGGCGGCTCGGGGGCGCAAACGCAAGGACCCTGGGGGAACGGACGGCCCGGGCCGGGTGATCGACGGAGAGTACGAGGTCCTCGAATAGGGGTCGTTGTTCTTCGTTGACGAAGTCTCGAACCTCATTGTATGATGACATGACAAATCCCCAAGAGACCTCAGGAGGAGTATGGGTATGCCTGCGATAAAGTGCCTGACCTGCCAGTACCTTGAGATGCTCAACGGCACGGGTAAGAGCCGTTGCTCCCTCGGGAGATTCGACCGCCCCACCAGGGGAGGCAGTGCCTATAAAGGCAGCTACTCCATCACGAGTCTTGCGATGGGAACGCCATTCCTTCGACAGATCGCGGATAAGTGTTCCGATCACGCCACGCGATAGCCAGCTGGCTATCGCGTGGGGCTGGGGTTCGAGGCGTGCTGGACCGCCGCGGAGCGCTGCTCGGTGCCCGAGAACATCATGGGCCGGGTTCCGTACCAGGTTTCCCAGTCGCCGGCGAAGATGCCCAGTTTGAAGAGGGTTCTGAAGAACAGCGCGGTCATCTCGGTCTCGTGGCTGGTTTCTCTGCCTTCGCCGTCAGTTAGTAGCAACCTCCCTCTAGACCTCCCTCCGGACAGAGTGGATGGATCTGCGCTACGAGGCGGCCTGGGCTGGATTCTGGGCGGGTCTTGCTCGTAGCGCGTCGGGCCCGGCCCGTGTCGAGGCTGCCGGGCGAACCGATGAGCTTCCGGCAAGATCTGTACCGAGGTGGAGGAGCCAATGCTCTTCGCCGATCGCGCCAGGCTCATGAACAGGGCCCGAAAGATGGCAGCGGCCGTCGGGCTGCTGCTCCTCGTGGCGCTCGCGGTCTGTTATCTCCTGTTCAGGCCCGACCCTGCCTCACTGGCTGCCCTGGGCTATCCCGGTGTCGCCATCGCCATGTTTCTGACCTCAAGCACCATCTTCCTGCCGGCGCCGGGCTTCGCGGCGGTCCTCTGGGCCGGGGCGGTGTGGAATCCCCTGTGGGTGGGGATTGCAGCTGGTGTCGGGGCAGCCACCGGTGAGCTGTCGGGGTACCTCCTCGGAGCCGGGGGGAACGCCCTGTTCGACCTCAAGGAGGGCAAACGGTGGGGGCAGGCTCACCGAATGTTCGAGGGGTACGGGCTGTGGGCGATCCTTGTCCTGGCGGTCGTACCCAATCCGCTCTTCGACGTGGTGGGCGTGGTGGCCGGATCCCTCTCCTACTCGATCCGTCGCTTCTGGATCGCCTGTGCGGCGGGCAAGATCATCAAGTTCCTCGCCATGGCCTACCTGGCCGATTCCGCCCATGGATGGTGGATAGCCCGGTAGCCCGAGCGGGGGGCTCGCGTCTAGCCCTGCCGGTTGGGACCGGAGGCCCGAGCGATCTCAGAAACCCCGATGGATCCCAGATGCTGCTTTCGTCGCCTCTGTCGAACTGCGATCAACGCGGCTATCAACACCAAGGCGATGCCGACGTAGATGATCGGGCTGTGAAGGTGGCGGACCAGGGGGAGTAACTTGGTGCCGCCAAAGTAGCCCAGCGCCAGCCAGAAGCCGCTCCAGATGAGGGCCGAAAGGGTGGTGAAGAAGAGAAACTGGTGGAACGGGATCTCGAAAACCCCCGAGATGATCGAGGTAGGTGTTCTAAGACCCGGGGTGAGCCTCCCCACTAAGACCATGATCGGCCCCCGCTCGTGGATCCACCGCTCGACCTTCCTCAGCTTGGCCTCGTCCAGGTGGATGTACTTGCCGTACCTGAAGAGGATGGCGTGGCCAAACCTCCTGGAGAGCAGGTAGAGAAGGGTGGACCCCAGTTGGACGCCGAGGGTCACCGACATGGCGGCTTCCAGCACCCCTATGAGGTCCTGGGACGCGCGGTAGCCGGCCAGCATGATCACCACGTCGCCAGGCATCGGCAGCGGGACCCCTGCTTCCTCCACGAACAGCAGCAGGAAGAGGGCCTTCTCGTCGTTCTGGCGGACGAGCAGGTAAAGCCAGTGAAGCCAGCTGCCTATCTGATCTAACGGCAAATTGCCAGGGCCTACTCTTTCTTCAGGTAGCTTTCCAGTTCGCTACGAATGAAGAGCGATCTGAACTGAAAACCCGCGGCTTCCACGTTCTCGCGGGCCCCCTCCTCTCGGTCCACGATCCCGAGGATGAAGAGTACCTCGACCCCGAGCGCGCGGAGCTTTTCCGCCGACACGATGGCCTGAGTGCCCGTGGTCATGACGTCCTCGATGACTACGACCTTCTCTCCCGGGTGGATCTCCCCCTCCACGGCCCTCTGGGTGCCGTACTCCTTCGTACTCTTCTTGACGATGACGAAGGGGATGCCGGTTTCCAGGGAGGCGGCCGTAGCGAGGGCCACGGCTCCCAGTTCAGGGCCCGCGATTCGATCCACGCCCATCGGCATTTGCTGGGCCAGCAGCTTGCTCAAGGGACGCAGGATCTGAGGCTTGGTCTCGAAAAGGTACTTGTCAAAGTAGTAGCGGCTTCGACGCCCGGAGCTGAGGACGAAATCCCCCTCCAGGTAGGCGTGCCGGACCAGGTCGCGAGCCACCTGCTCCCGAATCTGGGCGATGTCGCCGGCCGCGCTGCGCTCTCCAGCGGTCCCCATCCTATCCTCCCACAGAACCTCGACAGGTTACGCACTATTTTAGCATAGTGGAGGGCGCTATCGAGAAAGGGGCTATAATCGATTCGGCTCCAGAGAGTGTTGGTGGATTTGGTGGAAGTTAGGGGATAGGAACGGACTCTGCAACCTCCTGAGGTAAGTAGGTCCCAGGGGGTGACAGA
>JAJZQR010000014.1 GCA_021806765.1 Chloroflexota bacterium
ACGGTCTTCTGCTTCTGCCACACCACCAGATCCCCTTGCAGGGCGGGGTTAGCCAGCGTCCCCACCCCAGCCATTATGGGAAACTCGACACCGTCCGGGCCTCTCCCATATAGACCGAAGCCGGAGCCACGACTATCCAGCCAGACCAGGGTCCAACCATCCTCTCGCCCCGATATCTGCGGTTTCGCCTGGACGCTGGAGGAGGCGAAGGTAGCCATATCCAGAACCGGCCTCAACGTCATCGAACTGCCATCGGCGGGGAAGGCGAACACCTTCACGTGGGTAGAGCCGTCCACGGTCTGCTCGAAGGCGATCAACCCCTCGGCCAGGGACGGCGAATCCTCTGAGCAGTTCTGGGGGCCGGGGTCCACCGGCAGGTCCTGGCCCGTAGAGAGGTTGAGGAGGTGAACCCTGTTCCCCAACTCGGTGGCGGCCACGTAAGCGAGGAAGTCGCCGTAGAGGGAAAGGGAGGCCGTCGTCGCAACACCGGTGGCCGCTGTCGTTACCGGAGGAGTGTTGCCGGCGTTGTATCGAAGGATGGAGGCTCCACCGAAATCCACCCACACCACATTCGATCCAAAGACCCGGGCCATCATCTGGTTGCCCGTCGTGCCGGCAGAGAGCAAAATGGGTGAACCGGAGCCGATCTCCAGGGCATAGATCTGGATGGGCCCCGCGGGCTTGCCGTTGACCCGCGGCTGCTCATCGTAGACCAGCCGCTGCTGGTAAAGGTCCGGTCTTCCCACCCCCTGGCCGTCGGAGACCACAGGGGCCTCGACCACTATCGGAAGGTTGCCTTGCCCGAGCACGGAGGTCTGGACGGCCCCGTCGGGCAACTTCACCGGGGCGCGGCTCCAGTTGGATAGAGGGGCGGGATACAGAGGAGATAGGAGGCACAGCGCGACGGCCACGAGGAAAGTCAGAATCCAGGAGATAGCGACCGATGGTTTGCCCAAGACGAATCCTCCTTTCCGATGCCCCGAAGCATTCGGGCAGGGTATGGAGTCTCAAGGATGGGCCTCGGCGCCAGAACGGGGGCCGGCCGCGAGGGTTTGCCGGCCTCTATAACGAGGTTGTTGATCCATTGCCACTATACTAGTGTAAGATGGCTGCTGTCAATATGAGACGCGCCGCTGTTGTAGGCTTCCATCCAGCCCCGGCGCGAATCCTGCATCTATCACCATCCCTGCGTGTAGCACATCAGGCGGAGGTTCCATGAGCAGCTTCTTCGTAACGACAGTTCCAAGATCTATCCTCCTGCCCCGCACCCTTCTGGCCGCGCTCCTGGCGCTGACCCTTGGGATGCTCGGTGGCGGAGTAGCCCACGCGGACCGATGGGGACCGCCCTGGGAGGGCCAGGTCTCCGCGGGCCAGACCGTGGTTCACACCCAACCGGACCCCTCCTCGACGGTGGTTGGCCCCCTGGGCAAAGGAGCCATCGTCGTCGTGCTGGCGGAGAAGCGGGGCGCCGACGGCAACAGCTGGCTGAAGATCCCCGACGGCTACCTGCCCTCCAGCGACGTCCAGGACATGTACTACCCATGGACGGCCGAGGTCACCGTGCCCAGCGTATCGCTCTACGCCAGGCCCTACGTGGACAGCGGAATAATGCGCACCGCAAGGAAGGGCGACCTGTTGCGGGTAACCGGCGTGTCGGCGGGGCTCAACGGCGACACCAGCGTCTGGTGGGCCACCACCGCGGGCTACCTGCAGCTGGGCACCCTGAAGTGGGCGACCAACGACTGGGCCGGGTGGTGGCAACTGCCCGACGCCTCGGAAGCCCCCAAGGGCTGGTGGGGAGTCGTCCGGTCGTCGACCAACGTTCGAGCGGCACCCACCACCGACTCCCCCATCGTCGGAGCCTTCGCAGGCGGGGAACACGTCAAGGTGCTGGCCGAGGAGCAGGGCCAGGCCATCAACGGCAACTCGGTGTGGTACCGCATCGACGGCGGCCGGTACGCGGGTGCCAGGGTGCACAGCTCGATGATAGCCCGCATGCCCGCCCCCCAGGCGAATACGACGCCGCCCCCGGCGAACATGGCGGCCAACTCCTGGATCGTGGTGGACCGCAAGGCCTCGACCCTGACCTTCGTCAAGGGCGGCCAGCCGGTCTTCGTCACCTACGTCTCCCTGGGGCAGGCCGGGGTGGCGACCCCCACGGGAACCTACAGCACCTTCGGCAAGTTCATAGCCGACCGAATGTCCAGCCGCAACGTCGCCAACCCCACCCACCCCTACGATCTGCCGAACGTACCCTTCACCCAGTACTACCTGGACGGCGGCTACGCTATCCACGGCACCTACTGGCACGACTACTTCGGCCTCGCGGAGAGTCAGGGCTGCATCAACCTCACCTGGGCGGACTCCGCCTACCTGTTCAACCTGACGCAGCCTCAGTTGGGCCCCGAAGAGACCGAGGCCTGGGCCTCCGGACATGGTGGAGCGGCCACGCCAGTGGTGATCCTTGGCCAGTAGAGACAGTTGCAGGGACGGGGTGGCCCCGTCCCTGCAGCCCGGCGCTCTGCTTTTCGAGGGGATCTCTACTGGCTGATGGTTAGCCGCCGCCCATCGGGCGTATCGACGGCGTCCAGCGTGACCCCATCCAGAAGGTCGCTGGTCGTCGAGTCGATCAGGAGGATCTTCTTGCCGTTGTGCTCCACGACCTCATCCCCCTCCTGGGGCCGATCCAGCATCAGGCCAAGCGCAACCTGGCCGCTGTTCCCGTCCCCTCCCTGCGTCGTCGGCGCCAACCGTATCGACGTGCTGCCGTCGATGTCGGCCCCCTGCTGTTCCGCTTGCTGCAGTATCTCCTGCAGCAGATCCCTGGCTTCGGTCGTCACGCTGACCACTGCGGCACCTCTTTAGGTTTTTCCCCTCCAGCCCATGCTGGCGCTCGGGGCGAACGCAGGTATCGGGCCAGAGAAGAGGCCATCCACAAGGGGGCACGGGCGCAACGCCGTTGCGCCCTCACGAAACGGGGTCACGGGGTCTGAAGGCTAAAGCAGCCTTCCCGAAGGGGCCAGATTGTCAGGGGGTGGAAACCCATGCTGCTCGCAGTACTGTTTGCGAGCGCACCGCTCCGACTTCTCCCGGGAACCACAGAACAGACGAAACCACCCGTCGGTGATCGCCACGAGAGAATCCTCTCGCCCCGCTAAGAAAGCGCACTCTTCCAACTTCTCGCAGGGTTCCTGCACGGTGCACCCCCAGCCCTCAGAAGTAGCACTACATCATTGTATCAGATATTCTTCAATTTACTAGAAGGGAAATGGGGGAGTAACCGGGGCCTTTGTCACCCTGAGCAGAGCGAAGGGTCTCCACGTACGCGCGAGGAGATTCTTCGCTGACGCTCAGAATGACGGTGTGGAAGCTTCCGCGCTGCACTTTGTGAGTCCGGCACCGGAAAACTAAGTTGGGCAGCCAGCTCTTCGAGGACAGGGGAGGAGGGACTACGCCGTCCAGCGGCGCCGGCCGTCCATAACGAGGGTGCCGTTGATCCGGCCTGCCAGGCTCTCCATGTCCTGGCGAGTCATCCACTCCTTGCCGTTGCGGTAGGAGGTACCGCTGGCCCCCACGTGGAATCGGCCGGTCTTGGGGTCGTAGGCGTCGGCCACGAAGTAGTGGCCCGGGGTGCTGATGGTGACGGGCTGTCCCGCGGACAGCATCTCGACCACCCCGTTCCAGTCGCCCGAGCTGTCCAACCGGACGGGAACCCCTATCTTCTCCAGCAACCTTTTCTGGTTGGCCACCCCGTTCATCCCGCCGGCAGGAGTCCAGCCCACCGTCTTGGCCAGGTCCACCACCTCCCGCAGGCTCAGGTTCTGGCCGCTGGCTCGGGCGAAGGCTACGGCGGCAGCGGGCCCGCAGGCCGCATAGGCCTCCTGCGGCGAGAGCGAGGGATCGAACTGGTTGGGCACCAGGCCACCTGGACTCGACCTCGGGGCGGGTTGCGAGTCTTGCCGCTCCAGCTTCCCGTGGGCAGCCCCGACCTGTCCGGGGGCCTGTGGGGAACGGGCTTCGCCCCAGGGGAGAGAAGGCACCGGGGGCATCAGCGACTGCAGGATCTGCGACAGGGAAAGGCTGGGGACGGGACCAGGCCAGGAAACCGGTGCCGAGGGTTCCTGGCCCTCCAGCATCGATTCCTCTCTCGCCAGCCACTCCTCCCAGGGTAGGTCGAGACCGGTCTCGGGCCTGCTCCTGGGACCGAGGGCTTCTTGAAGGCCAGAGAGGGAGAAACGCAGCTCCCGCACCAGACGAGACGGATCGACTCCAGACATCCCGATGAACCCCTCGAGAGAATTGAAGGGGGGGTAGAGACCGGCCTTACCTTACGATCCCGCTGCCGTCGAGCCAAGGGACTATCGTCCCTCCCTCGAGGGCCAGCGGTCCCGGGACTTCACTGCGGAGTCCTCCCAAAGCACGCCCGATGGCGCCTTTACCCTCGCCCTCGGGCTCCCTTGACCTTGACCCCTTGACCACTGAGATTGCACCATAAGGGGAAGCAGGCCTGCTCAGGGTGAAGGGATGTGTCAGCAACTTGGGGACGGCTGCCTGGAAACCGTCATTCCCGCGGAAGCGGGAATCCAGCCTGGGATGGTTCACGGACAGAGTGACAGACTCCCTAGACCGACTTGCCGGCGAGGATCTGCTGATGGAGGACTCTTGTCTGCTCGGATGGTTGCATGTCAAGCACTGCCTCGAGCGTGTCCACACAGACATCGTACCAGTGTAGTGCCTGGCTTCGTTGGCCCAACCGGGCGTAACTGCGCATCAGACGCCGGTGAGCATCCTCGCGACACCGGTCCTTTTGCAGGATTTTGTGGCAGCGCATGATACAGCCTTCGTCATCACCCTGCTGCGACGCGTAGTCGGCAAGCTTGGTCAGCAACATCAGGTACTGGTCGTTCAGCTCTTCCCGACGTGCCAGTGTCCACTCCTCGTAGATGTCCTCCACCAGGTAGTCGTCGCGATATAGGTCTTCAGCAATCTCGTAATGGTGCGCGGCCATGGCCGGTTGCTGGCGTTCGATTCTGCGGCCGGAAGCGTAGTTCGACTGGAACTCATCGACGTCTACCCAGACTGGCGAACGCGAATGCAGACGATAATTGCCGCCTTCCAAGACGATCCACTCGTGGGCCTCGCACCCCAAGGACTGGCGAAGGGCATGCAGCACCACGCGGAGTCCGTTGCTAGCCAACTCTGGGTCGCTCTCGGGCCACAGCAGGTCGAGGAGAACATCGCGAGGCACGGGCTGCCGGCGGGCGATGAGGTACTTGAGGAGAGTCTTGGCCTTGGCCCGACGCCAATACTCTACTGGCTCGCCTGCCCGCAGAACCTCGAAGCGGCCGAAGCAATGAACCTGTACAAGTCGCCGGTCGTGGATAGGCACAATCATGCCCGCAGAAACGGCAGGGCTTGACACAGCCGGAATGCTCGTGACTTGAATCACCATCCTCACTCCTCGTCGGCTCAGCGACATCGAGCGAACTGCCAGCACGCACCGGACCGCTGGACAGCGGTGTCAGGGCAAAACGCGGAAGTCCGTGCGCCGATGCTCTCAGGGAACTCGGCCGCACCTAGTAGATGTGTGCACACAGAGATCAAGGACAGATGGATGCCGGTCAGGTCCGCCAGGTGATGCTACTATCTTGTTGCCGGACTGTCAATTCATCTGAACAAAATGTCATAAATACGCCGGGGCTTGGAATCTTGAGCAGCGACAGATCGTCCGATGGACAGCGGGATACCTTCCGGATCGATAGATGAGTTGCTCAGGCCTGTTGCACCGGTACCGGCACCTGCGCAGTGTCAGGTTTCTGTTGGCTGGGCGGACGAACAATGGGCAGCAGGCGGCGAACGAACGAGACAAACACCAGTAGAGCGGCCGCAAGGAAGGTGGCATAGACAAGCACGCTCACCCACGTGAGGTTGGTAACGTCGGACACCATTCCCACTACCGGTCGCACGGCCGCGAAATAGGCCAGCAGCAGATACATGACGTTGACCAGCATATCGGAAGCGCTCTCCAGCGCTCGGTGTCTCGCCTCCGCCTGGGACTCACTACTCGCGGTCAGAAGGCCACTGAGTTGGTGGTCGATGGTGGGAACGATGACCCCTCGCGCAGCCGCCTGTACCTGGCGGCGGATGCTGAGGAAGATGGCCAGCACGCCCAGGGCGATTATTAGATTGGCCGCCCATTGTAGGGATGTGCCCCCAAGAAATCCCTCCTCGAACAGCGGCAAGGCCATCAACAGGGGTGCGGACAGGAGCAACCCGAGCGTAGCAGGAAAGACGCCGCTGGCCGCCCGCAGTTGTAATACCAGTAGGGCGACGATGAGCGCCACCACCAACGTGATAAGCACGGCCGCTACACGCTCGGAAACCAGCCCCTCCAGAACCCGCCGAAGAGGCGTGGCGATGATCGGATAGCCAACGATCAGGTAGAACACATTCACCAGGCCATCCGCGGCCCGGCCAACGATCCGGCCGCGTGCGGAGGGCTCCTCGGCACTCCGGACTCGCTTCAGGCCGCCGAGTGGCTGCTGCACCAGAGGCACGATGAACGCCCGCACCTCCGCCTGCACCTTTCCCCGTACAGCGAAGAAGGCCACGAGAACGGCCACGCCCACGGCAAGTTTGACCAGCCATTGCAGCGACAGCCCCCCATACACTTCCATGTCCACTATCGGCATTGAACTCACAAGCCCCCAGCAAATGGCAAGCGCCAGCACCGCCACTATCGCCCCACTCTTGCGATACACCCTGAACACGATGGCCGCCGCAAACAGCAGGGTAAGAACGGCCACGCCCGTGGCCGTCAGCGCCTCCGCCTGTCCCATCGTCAGAAGTCGCGCGATCGTCTCTACAAGCGGCTGGCCGAGAATGCGATAGATCAGAAACAGGTAGGCAATGTTGACAATGACCTCGGCCGAGCCGACCGCGGCATTACGCCAGACCTTCACACGCAACGGCCCCTGTGAGTCGGTTCCGAGGCGCACGTAGGTGCGGGTGAACTGGTCCAGTCCGTCCAGCACTGCCCCAAGGAAGCGCGTGATGATACCGATGAGGTGCCATCGGATGCCCAGGAGCAGCCACACCTGGAGCAGGGCGGTGACCAGGGCGATGGGTGAGTTCAGAGTCAACTGGTGGAATATGGGTGCGCTTGAATTTGGCAGGCCGGAGAGCAGGGGAGCGACCACCGACAGCACAAGCAACGCAACGAGGTTGGGGGCGGCTGAGACGATGGCCTGCTTTGTCTCCAGCTGCATTCCTCGGGAGTGCTCCACAGCCTCTGTCAGGGCCGTACCGAACTCGTCTATGGTCGGGAAGCGGCCGTCGGGATCTTTCGATAGCGCCCGCATCACCACGTCCTCCACCGGACCTGGAACGCCCGGGTTCAGGTCGCGCAGGCGCGGTGGCGGCTCATTGACGTGCTGTTCCTTCAACTCGGCAGACGTTTCGCCCGAGAACGGTCGCCGCCCTGTTACGATCTCGTAGAACATTAATGCGAGCGAATACTGATCGCTGCGCCCATCCAGCGCCAAGCCTTGCCACTGCTCGGGCGACATGTAGGCGGGTGTGCCCGCGACGCGGTGGCCATCCTCGCGAGCCTCGCCGGCGATACGGACGATGCCAAAATCCGATAGTAATGGCCAATCTACGCCGCCGAGCAGGATGTTAGCGGGCTTGACATCGAGGTGAATCAGACCAGCGTTGTGAGCATAATGGAGAGCGGAGGCCACCTGCACGGTGAGACGGGCCGCCGAGTTCAGGTCCATCATACCACCCGTCTCTTTGAGCCGGTCTTTCAGTGTGCCACCCGGCGCGTAGCGCATCGCGATGTAGGGCGCGTCGTTCTCTCCGCCGAAGTGGTGCACCTCGATGATGTTCGGATGATGCAGCGCAGCGATGTTGGTGGCCTCGGCGTGGAAGCGCTGGCGGAATGCAGGGTCCTGCGCCAGGCGCGCGGACAGGACCTTGATGGCTACAATCGTGTCCAACGACCGGGCGTACGCCGTGAAGACGGTGGCCATTCCGCCCTGGGCGACACGCTCTCTGATCTCGTACTCTCCGCCCCACAGCTGCTGTCCCTGCAGCTCAACAGCCATTTCCACCGCCTCCTAGCTCAGCCACCGTTCTGAGTTGTATCGGAACCCGGCTCACACTCATCATGGACAACTGTCTGATCCATCTCGCTCGGTGACGCTGACACGGTGCGCTCGGCCTCTCCCGACAGCCGGAGCTCAGGCGTCGCGGGCGTAGCCGGCGAAGTGGTTCGTCGAGCGAAAGTCACCTCAGACCAGGTAGTTCGCTCCGCTGGCTTCTCTTCCGCATTCACCGGTGGCTTGGTCCCGATAGGCGCTACCACAGGCGGCGTTCCCGCGGGCATCCCAGTCCCGAAGCGTAGCTTGGACCATTGGGTATGTGACCTGTTCCCCTGTTCAGGAGCAGCCACGGCGATCTGATCCAGCTCGGTCGGCGGCCGATCCAAGGCTGACTCGGGCTCGACCGCCACTGATTTCGGGTGCTCGGGCTCCAACTGAGCTTCCAGCGGGGGGGCTGGCGTCTCGTCCTGTTGGTCAAGCGCGGGAACTGGCGTCTCCTCCTGTTGATCAAGTACCGGCGCGGAGATCGCGGCCATTTCGCCGCCCGCCGGCGTCAGCTCTGGCTCCTGTGCCGGCCCGCCCGGGGCCTCAACCGGCTGCGGCTCGTCCGCTACGGACCCCGCTTCTACAGGCGGCGGCTCTTCGACCAAGGGCTCCGCCTCTACCGATCGCGAGCCCGACGGGCCGGCGATAGTGGCATCGATCTGCCAATCCGCTGCGGCCGCGGGCGGAAGCTCGAGATGCACAAGACCGTCCTCAGGAGATGGGGAAGCGGACCCGAGCGCTACGTCCGCAGCGGGGGACGGCTCCGCCAGGGTCTCCTCGGCAGAGACAACCGACGGAGCTGCCATTGTGGCCTCGGCCGCCGCAGCTGGCGGACTCGCGGCCAGGGTTACTTCGGCCGCTACGGCCATTGCCTCCGCGGCCCCGGCATTCTGCGCCGCCACTGTGGCTTCAGCCGGGCGCGACCGGGCTGGCGTGACCGCAGCGCTCGCGGCCGGTCTTGGTATGGCCGGTGCGGTCTTTGGCGTCTCGTAGCCCGCAGTCGGCACCACCTGCTCCAACCCCGCCCAGACCAGCTGTTCAATCAGTGGACGGCTGGCGGCATACAGGCGCAGGAGCATCAGCAAGGCTACGAGGAAGACGAGCACCACTATTCCGGCGTCGACGTAGGACTTCCGTGCGTAGGCAGCGCCGACTGTTACCAGAGGGGGTCTGAGAAGGCTCTGCACAATCAGCACAAGTGCAAGGTTGAAGAGGCCGAGAGCGAGGCTGGCCCCCAACCGGGGCAACTCGCGCCCGTCGCGCCGGGAACTCGGCACCGTGTCTCTCTTGACACCGGCAAGCATTGCACCGACGGTCTGGCCAAGCAGTCTACCGATTCGGACGCGTCCCCAGATGATCACAATGCACAATACTAACGTGGCCAAGAGCCACACCAGATCCACGAGGGAAACCTGGCCGCCCAGAAGCCGGAGACTCCGATCGAAGTCGCGCCCATATTCCGTCACCGGCGGCAGCAGATATCCCAGGCCTATCGCCACCACCAGAGCGACAAAACCCGGGAGATAAGCACGCCAATGGACAGATTTGGGTTGGTCGGGACCGGCCTGGCTATCGGCGACGCCTTCCATACTGACAGCACCTCCAAAGGCGACCCTTGGTAACGAGAGGGGAAAGCGATACGCAGCAGCAGCGGCAGCCTTGCTGCAAGCTCCGGCGGATTGTAGCAATCCTCTATTACCGCGGAATTACACGACCGTCACAATCGAAGGCCATTATTGCGCCGCAACTGTGATTTCCTGGTAACGCCGTGGTGATTTCGGTGTGACGGACATGTAGTATCGTTGGGGCGCAAAGCATGCGGCTGTTGTGCAGAGGAGGGGCTGGGATGCGGAATAAGTGGATGTCCGGCTGCTTGGCGGCACTAATGGTCGCGGCTTCACTCGTCTCGATTGTGCAGGCAGCCGACCTCGGCCTTACCCTGCATCAGATCGATTCCTCGCAGTTCCCCAAGGTTCGGGTGTACGTCACCGTGGCGGATAGCCAGGGACTGCCGATCACGGGCCTGGACGCGCAGGCTTTCGCCCTGGCAGAGGATGGCAAACAGATCAAGGATTTCCGCGTCGAGCCCGTTGTCGACAGTCAGGAATCTATCGCCGTCGCACTCAACATAGACGTTAGCGGAAGTATGAACGACGGCGGCAATCTGGACGCAGCTAAGCAGGCCGCCACTGCCTTCGTCGAGACGATGGGTGCAAAAGACAGCGTGGCCGTGGTCAGCTTCGCCGACGACGTGAAGGTAGTGCAGGGGTTCACCGCCGACAAGGGCGCTCTCACCGCCGGTGTGCAGAAGTTGGCAGCCAAAGGCGACACTTCGCTTTTCGACGCCGTGACGCAGTCGGCCCAGCTGATGGGTGCTCTTCCACAGCTGCGCAAGGTCATCCTCGTACTCACGGACGGCGAAGATACTAAGAGCAAGCAATCGTTGGACGATGCCGTGGCCGCAGCCAACGCGGCCAAGGCGGTGGTACTGGCGGTCGGTCTGGGGCCGGGGGTCAAGAAAGACATCCTGGACAAGCTGGCCGGCTCAACTACCGGCCAGGCCGTGTATGTGGACAAGCCTGACCAGTTGCGCCAGGTATTCCTTTCCTTTGG
The DNA here is from genome assembly GCA_021806765.1 of Chloroflexota bacterium. Next base: position 10,764 of record JAJZQR010000014.1, read on the forward strand.
TGATCAGCTACGCCGGCAATACGTTCTCCAATACACATCTGCGTTGCCGGGCGACGATAAGCAGCACGAAGTTGTGGTGCAATCTGCCTATCGCGGACAAAAGGCGGAGACCAAAGGCACCTTCGTTGCCAAGCGCACGCCTTTGGCCCTTGACGTCAAGGGCATCGCCAACGCCACCAAGGTCACCGGTGCCCAGAAGGTTGAGGTGGCAGTCACCGGCGGCGCGGCCAAGACGGTGGAACTGCTGGTAGACGACCAGCAGCGAGCAGTGGCTGAAACGGCTCCTTACGTCCTGCAGTGGGATACGGCCAAAGAGAATCCCGGAATGCACCGTGTCATCGTGCGAGCCAAGGACGCGGCAGGTGTGGCGACCGACAAGGAGTTCGTGGTCGAGGTTGCCGGAGCAGCACAGCCGGCCCCTGCCGTCGCCTCAACACCGGTCAAGGCGAATACGGCTCCTCCGGCGGCACAGGACAACACTATGCTCCTGGCGCTGGGGGTTCTAGTGGCACTGGGTCTCGTCGGTTTCCTGGTATGGTTCTTCGCTCTGCGCAAGCGCCCGCGAGTGCCCGCCATGCCAAAGATCGAGGCGGCGCCAAAAGCGGAAATGGACGACCGCACGGAAAACATAGACTACCGTATCCCGGCAAAAGCGGTGGCACCGGCAGCAGCGGCCGCGCCGGTGATGGCGGCCGACGCCGGCGCCACGGTGGTTGGCGCCATCCCGAGCGGCGACGCGGGCGCAACCGTCATCAGCGAGGCGCCTGCCCCGCCACCACCGCCACCGAAAGCCCGGCTGCAGGTCTCGCAGCAGGGGACGCAGCGCGTCGTAATCGTCGCCAAAGCGGAGGCCGTCCTGGGTCGGCTGCCAGAGAACGAAGTGATCATCAACGACCCGCTTGCCTCGCGTAAGCACGCCCGGATCATACGCGAGGAAATGGAGTTCTGGGTCGAGGACCTGGGCAGTAAGAACGGCACCTCTGTGAACGGCCGGCAGATTACCCGACAGAAGCTGGCAAGCAACGACCAGATCAAGATTGGTGACGCCACCATAACGTTCACGTTGGACGAGGGTTAGGCGACCGCCGCGGCCGTCGTTTGATCGCGGCATAATACTACTTTGGCGTGATAGGTGCAGGCATCCTTCATCGTAGTGGAGGGTGCAGCTGTGCAGATCGTGATCGGCGAGATTGACCATACCGTGATTCAAAGATTCGTGGAGCAGTTCCGCTCGGTGTTCCCGCGGGAGTGTGGCGTCGAGAACTGCACTCACTACTTGCTCGGTCTGGTCTCGGACCTGCCGAGGAAGAATATCCACCAGATGGCCGAGGTCCTTCCCGATGCCACACTGGAGCAGATGCAGAACTTCCTGGCGGATACTCCCTGGGATGCCCAAGCGTTGCAGGCCAGGCTTGTTGAGATGATGGTGGCCGAGGGCTTCACCGACCCCAAACAGGGGGTGCTGTGCTTCGATGACACAGGGCTGCCCAAGCAGGGCAAGCATTCGGTCGGGGTCCAGCGGCAATACTGCGGGGAACTGGGCAAGAGGGCCAACTGCCAGGTAGTAGTCACCGCTGTATACGCCGATCCTCGCTGGCACTGGCCCCTTGGGACCCGGCTGTATCTGCCTGAGTCGTGGATCAAGGACCCCGAGCGGTGCAAGGCGGCGCGAGTTCCCGACGGGATTGCCTTTGCGACCAAGCCTGCCCTCGCGCTGGGGTTGCTGGACCGAGCGCGGCGGGCAGGGGTTGCTCACCTGCTCAGCACCGCCGATGCCGGTTACGGGGATGTGCCCAACTTCTTGAAGGGGTTGGAGGAACGGCAGGAGCCGTACATCGTCCAGGTGAGCAAGGTCTTTGGGGTTCGGCTGCCTGACGAAGTGGCCGAAGCGGCGCAGCATCCTATCCCGCCCACTAACCGGCCTGGGCGCAAGCCGAGGGGGCGGGGGTGTCCAGGAGGAGTACCACGGCCGGGCGGGCTGGCCCCGGAAGCACCCGCATCCGGCCCAGGTAGCCCCCATGCACACGGCTAAGGAGCTGACCGAGGCGTTGCCGGTGGCCAAGTGGGCGACGGTAGCGGTGAGCGAGCGAGGTGAGCATCCCATCTCCTATCAGACCTGCTGGATCCGGGTGCACCGCGCCGTTGGGGACGAAACGGGCCCTGAGGGCTGGTTGATCGGGGAACTGCCGTTGCCGGGCGAGGAGGGGGAGCCTCGCTGGTACTTCGCCTGGAAGTTGGACCAGTTCTCCCTGGCGGAGCAGCTGCAGTTCGCCCACTGGCGGTGGACCATCGAACGGTTCCACCAGGATGGCAAGCAACTGCTGGGATTGGGGGACTACCAGGGGCGCTTGTGGCCGGGTTTTCACCGGCATCTGGCACTGATCTGTCTCATGTGGTGTTGCGCCCTCGTGGAGGCCGTCACCAAAGCCCGGATGGGGACAGCCAGCGCGATGCGGCCATTGTCCAACGAGGTGCCGGCCACCGCCACGCTTGGTGCCGATGCCCAAGCCGACACGACCAGCGGGATCCCGTTGGCTTTTCCCCCCTATGGCCAGTCTCGTCCAGATCCGTCGCGACCTGTTAGCCCAGTTGCCCATCACTATTCGCTGCCCTTGCTGCCAGACAATGGTGCCGGTTCCAACCCTGGCAGCCGCCATCTCGCGTGCGCGGTCACCAACCGGATGACGCCAAAGTAGTACTAAGCGAAGGCACAGCGATTATGGTGCCTGGGAGGGTATGCACATGGGTCGCTACCGGACATTCGTGGTCAGGATATGGGTAGACACGAGTGAGGACTCTCCGCGCGGGCACATCCAACAGGTGGCCACCGGTCGCACGGCCTACTTCCGTGATACGAACAAGATGGTGCGCTTTATCAACGAGCAACTGGGCCCCTTAGCCTTGCCGTCTGGCAATCCAAGCGCCATCCCAACCCACAACATCAGAGCGGCGGCGGGAGGCGAGACTGATGATCGGTGACGTCGATCGGACACTGCGTTCCCTGCTTGAACAATCGCTTGGGCTGGTAGAGCAAGAGATTTACTTCGACCGCCCAGACGAACGTTTTGTGCAGGCGCTGACGGTACCACGCGCCCTCTGCCTCTACTTGTATGACGTCAGGGAGAACCGCGAATTCCGCAACGGCGACTTCAACATTGAGCGCCGTGGTGATGGCACGGCGACAGTGCGTCCACCCGCCATGTACTTCGACCTCACCTATCTCGTGACGGCCTGGGCGAACAGCCGGGAGGTGGAGCACGAGTTGCTTGGCGAGGCGCTCAAGCTGCTGCTCGGCCACCCCATGCTCGAGGGAGAGCTTCTGCAAGGCAGTCTGCGGGAACAGGGGCTGGCGATTCCGGCCTCGGTCGGACCTCCGAACGGTTGGATGGACCCTGTTGCTCTCTGGTCTGGCCTGGGTGGAGTGCGACCGGCGCTGTTCTACAGCGTGACGGTACCGGTGCAGCCCTTCGCGGCCGAGGAGCGGCGCCTGGTCAGCGCGCGCCTATTGCGCACCGCGGAGAAAGACCGCGCCGAGCCCAAGCCGACGGAGGGTCGGCAACCCGAGGAAGCGGTGGAGTTCGCCGGCAAGGTACGAAGCGCACGTGGCAGTGGCCCCGTGGGAGGGGCGCAAGTCTCACTACGGGAAGTGAGCCGTTCCGCCGGTGTAGACGAGGGCGGCATCTATCGCCTCGGTTGGGTCAAACCTGGCCGCTACACACTGATCGTCTCCGCGCCTGGCTATCGCGAGGCGCGCCGGCAGATTCTCGTCAGCGGCGAGGCGGGGTTGGCCCATTCCGGTAGCCCATATGACGTCGAGCTGGAGGCCGAGCCGTTGGAACCAGCCGCTCAGTCTGCGCGACAAGGCAGGAGGTAGCAGCTTCGCTGAAGGCGCTGAGCCCGCCGCGAGATCTTCGCCCGAAATAGACACTCTAAGAAAAGGGGGATGCGACTGAATGGCCACAAGCTATCAGACGCCAGGTGTCTACGTAGAGGAGATGCCGCCTGGCAGTCGACCTATCGAAGGGGTCGGCACCTCGGTCGCCGCGTTCATAGGCTTCGCGGAGATGGGTCCACGCAACAAGCTAACGCTGATCACAAACTGGTCGCAGTTTGTCGACAAGTTCGGTAGCTTCCATGAGGGGTACTACCTCGCCTACTCCGTCTATGGCTACTTTGCCAACGGCGGAGGCACTTGCTATGTGGTGAACATCGCCCCGTCGCTCGCACCGCAGGCGCTGCTGCCGGGAGACAGCGCAGGCAAAGCATCCATCGACGCATACGCCGTGCGGCAGGGTCTAAAACTGGCAGGAGTGACTCTCGAAATCTCATACGCCGACGGCGCGCAGGCCCTGCCCGCGGCCAGCCCGACCGAGCAGCCGGCAGCCGAAGAGAGCAAGCCAGCCGACGATAGCGCCGCTGGTGCCGGTCCCGCCAAAGGCAGGACAATCAGCAGGGCCGCGGAGCCGATCAAATCACCCGACCCGACCACGCCCTTCACCATCACCATCAAGCGCGGCAGTACTGTTCTCGAGTCGTTCGCAAGCGTGTCAATGGACCGCGGTGCGCGCAACTACGTCGAGACCATGGTTAACGGCGCATCCCAGTTCATATGGTTGAACGTTCCCCAGGCCAAGGGGCCGCTGGCGCCCGCGCCGAAAGCAGGCACTTTCGAGCTCAAGGCTCCCACGACCACGGCGCTCGCTGTGAGCACCAAGGACTTCATGGGAAAGGTGGAGGACCGTTCCGGCATCGAGGGACTGGAGGCGATCGACGACATAACCATCGTCTGCGCCCCCGACCTGATGGGCGCCTTCAGGCGAGGGCTAATCGGCGAGGAATCGCTGGTTGGCATCCAGAAACTGATGCTTACCCACTGCGAGAACATGCAGGACCGCGTGGCCATCCTCGATACGCCGCCGGACCTGGATCCGCAGGAGATGATCGCATGGCGCGAGAAGACCATGATCGACTCGGCCTACGGGGCCCTCTACTATCCATGGATCAAGGTGCTTGACCCGCTGGATCCCACCGGCAAGCGCACCTTGACCGTCCCCCCGTCCGGCCACATGGCCGGCATATGGGCGCGGACCGACGCCGAGCGCGGTGTGCACAAGGCTCCGGCCAACGAGGTCGTGCGTGGCGCGATCGACGTGGCGCAGCAGGTCACTCAGGGTGAGCAGGGTCTCCTGAATCCCCGCGGCGTGAACTGCATCCGCACCTTCGGCACGCGCGGCCTCCGCGTATGGGGCGCCCGCACGTTGTCCAGCGATGTGGCCTGGAAGTATGTGAACGTCCGCCGATTCTTCAACTACGTCGAAGAATCGATCAAGCAGGGTACCCAGTGGGTCGTCTTCGAGCCGAACGACTTCGACCTCTGGCAGCGCATCTCGCGGGATGTCAGCTCCTTCCTGATGCGCTCTTATCGTGACGGAGCTCTGTTCGGCGCAACGCCTGAGCAGGCATTTTACGTCAAATGCGACGAAGAGACCAATCCGCCCGAGACTATCGACGCCGGAATGGTCATCATCGAGCTTGGCTTGTGCCCGGTCAAGCCGGCCGAGTTCGTGGTCTTCCGCGTTACGCAACTGCCGACAGGCGGGGCGACCACGAGCTAGGAAGCAGAACGTTAGAGAGGACGAGATCAAATGCCACCGAAAGATCCGCTGGCTAGTTACACCTTCTGTCTGGAGATCCAGGGACTCACTGAGGCCACGTTCCGAGAGGGCGCAGGCTTCGATTCGGAAACAGAGGTTATTGAGTCGCGAGAGGTCGGGAAAGGCGGCGTGACCTACATCAAGAAGGTGCCGGGCGCGCTCAAGTGGTCAAACATCGTCTTGCGCCGTGGCATCACCGACTCGCTTGATCTCTGGAACTGGCGAAAGAAAGTCGTCAGTGGCGACATACAGGGCGCTCGGATGGATGGCTCGATCGTCATCTATAACCCCAAGCTCCAGGAGGTAGCCCGCTACAACTTCGTTCGTGGCTGGCCCGCCAAGTGGAAGGGCGGCGATATGAACGCCACCGCCAACGAGGTGGTGCTCGAAGAGCTGGAGATCGCCCACGAGGGCCTGGACAGGGTGAAATGAGTCCACGTGCTGAGAGTCTGCAGACAGAGTTCGAGTTCACGCTGCCGAAGGGGTACGTGGACTCGGAGGGCAACCTCCATCGCAAGGGAACCATGCGTCTGGCTACGGCTATCGACGAGATTGCGCCGCTGCGCGATCCGCGAGTGCGCCAGAATCAGGCGTACCTCACGATCATTCTGCTGGCGCGCGTGATCACCAAACTCGGCACGACGTCCGACGTAAACCCGGGCGTCATCGAATGCCTCTTCTCGTCCGATCTGGCGTATTTGCAGGCGCTCTATCGCCGGATCAACGAGAACGCGAGCACCGCCATCACAGCTGCGTGCCCGGAATGCAGCCACGAGTTCGAGGTGGAGACCCTGGGCGTGGGGGAATAGTCGGCTACCCGCTTGAGCGCCTTTACGAGGAGGTAGCCTACATCGCCTACCACTTTCACTGGCCGATGGAGGACATCCTGGCCCTGGAGCACCAGGACCGCCAGCGCTGGGTTGACGAGATCGCCAAGATCAACCGCCAACTCAGCAGCTAGAATCCCTTCCGGCCGGTGTAGCCGGAGTAGCACTGGCAGAAGCGCTACTCCGGCAACACCGTCGCGTTCCAGCGCAACGAGCCGTGCTGCGCACGCGCCTGACTGTGACAGTAACCGAGGAGGAATGCCATGGCGCGCGATACCATCGTCATCCGTAAGCCGGCAAGAGAGGCCAAACTGAGACTCGGCAGCCGCAACGAGGTGACCGTGGACCTGAGCCTGGCACGGCCCTGGTTCGACGCCCCGAGCTACGGCACGCGCATCCGCACGATCACGGGACAAAGCCGGCGGGGTGCCGACTTCCAGCCCAGTGGCGAGCGATCGCTCACATCCCTCACGGAGGGTAAGGCCGCCGTCTTCGATACGCACAAGGACTGTTACGCACGCACCGACAGCATCGGCGCCGGCCTCGGCTGCTACGTGGTGGTCACCTCCGGCGACCTCAAGCTGACCTACGCCAATCTGAAGCGCGGGAGCGCCCGATCGGGCGCGGTCAGGGTTGGCGACCGCATCGGCCTGGCCGGCAATACCGGCCACTGCCTGGAGGAAGACGGAAAGCACTTTGTCCATTTTGAGGTCAACGACGGCGCGACGCCGCGCGAGCCCGGCGCCTTCGCCCAACCGCTGGAGCTGCTGCTTCAGATAGAAGGCAGGCCCGTGGGCAAACCGGTGGAGGTTCCGGAGGGCGTCCTTCAGATCGCCGGATTCACCATCGGCGAGTGGTCCATCTCCCCCCGCGACTTCCAGCCGCGCACCTTCGAACTGGAGGTGCTGCTCAAGCAGGGGGTGCGCGTGCGTGCGTCGGCCAAACAGCGGGTCAACGTGATCCGCTGATAACAGCAGGTTGCTCCGCGAGCGAGGTTCCTTGTATGCCAAACACAAGAGCCACCACAGGTAGCGTGATAGGGGCCGCCGGCAGGGAAGCCCTGTCATTGGCACGCTCGCTATCCTTGGCGGCAGATGTGAGCCTGCGTCGGCAGCCGCCGCTGCTCGAGCGAACCGGTCGTGCGACCGCCCCCCCGAGTCTCTCCCGCGGGGCGGATTTGACGCCGGTATCGGCGCAAGCGCTCGGCTCAGCAGACGGCGAGGGCACTCCGCTCACACGCGCGCAGCGAGAAGCCATGGAGCAAGTAGTCGGTGGGCCGCTTCGGAACGCACGCCTGCACACAGGCCCGGGGGCCGCGCACACGGCCGCGGTCCTCGAGGCCGACGCCTTCACCGTGGGCAACGACATCTTCTTCGCCGAAGGAAAGTACGACCCTTCCAGCGTGCGGGGGCAGGCCCTCCTGGCACATGAGCTAACCCACGTGCGCCAGCAGACCGTGGGCGAAATCCGCGGCTACGAGAGCGAGGGGTCGGGCGAGGCGGAGGCCGAAGCCTCGGAGCGAGTCGTGCTGGCCGGCCGTCTCTCCATGGGGGAGCTGTCGGTCGGTCGCTATGTGCGCAACTACGGCACCGTCGATGGCCGGCCGCTCTCGGCCGCGGACTCGTCGCGTCTCGACGCCATCTCTATCAAGGCACTCGCCGTCTGCCGCGACGTCCTCGGCTCCGAACTGGGCAGCCTGGTCAACGAGAGGATCGACCGGCTGCAGCTGAACGTGAGCCTCGACCTCACCGGTATGACCGACGACCATGCCGCTCAGGAATGGGGCCAGGCCGTGGCCGAGCAGGTCCGGGCAGAAGTGATCAGCCAGACCGTCCCTCCGCCACCGCGAGCGGTCATCGCCCGCAGCAAGAACGACGACCTGCAGCCTGTGGCGGACGAAGAGACCATATGCCGGACGGCTCGTTCGACACCGATCGGGCGCAGGCGTTCGTCGACGAGATGATGGGCAGGGCGAGACAGGAGTCCATCAGGCTGCGCACCATCCCGGTCACGCGTGACGCCCCGGCCGAGACGTCCGATGGCGTGCCGCTGGAGGCGCCATGACAGTTCGCATCGACGAGCTGATATGTAACGTGACGGTGACGCTGGGCGCGCCGGCACTGCCGCTGACGGAGTTTCCGCCGGCCGAGGCGCCCCTCGACGAGACGCCGTCCAGGCCGCCGCTGGAGCAGGCGCTGTTGGGCACGTCCCCGCTGGCGGAAGCGGGAAACGTGATGGGCGGCATGGCTGGCCGCCAGAACGTCGCGCCCGCCACCGGCGGGCTGTTGCCGCCGAACGTCGACGCCAATGAACTGGCCAATCGCGTGTACCGTCTCATGCGCGACGAACTGGCGATAGCCCGCGAGAGAGAGTGAACGCGACAGATGGCCCGGCGGCACGTCATGTCGGGAGGTTGAGATAGTATGCCAAACGGTTCGGGAAAGACAGACCCATTCGTGACGACAAGGTTCCACGTTGAGATCAAGGGTGTCACCGAGGGCCTCTTCACCGAATGCTCCGGCCTGTCCGTGGAGACCGAGGTGATGGAGTACGCGGAGGGGGGGCTCAACGACCACGTCCATAAGCTGCCGGTCCGGACCCGCTTCTCCAACATCATCCTGCGGCGCGGGTGGGTCGAGTCGGACGAGCTGTGGAAGTGGTACAAGAACATTGTCGCCGGCACGATAGAATTCCGGCCGGTATCCGTAATCATGTACAAGTACAAGGGCGAGAACGCCGGCCAGGAAGTGGCCCGCTGGAACCTCCAGGACGCCTATCCGGTGAAGTGGTCGGGCCCCAATTTCTCCTCTACCAGTAATGAGATAGCGGTGGAGACGCTGGAGCTGGCCCATGCGGGCTGGCAGCGCCAATAGGAACAGTGAGGAAGACCCCCTCGGGGGAGTGAGCGATGGAGATCGGTCAGGGCAAGAATAGAGGCGGTTCGCCGCTACTGCACGAATTGCGTCGTTGGGAGCGAAGGTCGCGCCGCGCCGAGCTGCCCAGCCGGGCTCGCCTGGCGATGTGGCAGCAGGCAGTGGCGATCGCCCAGAGCGACGGGGATCCGGAAGCTCCCAAGCTAGCGGCCTCGCTGCGCACAATCCTGCGGATGGGGGTAGATTCGCGCCTTGCCGGGCTGGAGCAACTGGTGGACGCCCGGCGGCCGCTGAGCTCGATAGTCTTGGCGCCGCGCGAGGCAGCCGCGATGCGGGCGGACCTGGACGTGGCAGCGGGATTAGGGGGTCGCGTCAGGAGACATCGCGCCGAACTTGCCACACTGTTGAAGGCTCAGATAGCCGCACACTTGCTGTGGTTGGAGAACCAGGCAAATGCAGCAAGCCCCGAATGGGCTGCTACGCTCCTGCCGCGGGCTACCAACCTCTGGGGAGACCTTCTGGAGGCCGAAGCCCAGGGAACGCTCGAAATGGCCGTGCTCCGCCAGCGATTGGGCAGCCTGCAGCACGCGCTCGAGACCCTGAAGCGCATGACATCCAGCACTCGAGAGGATCTCGCCGATCTTGCGCCCGATGTGTTTATTCTGGCCTCTCAATCAGAGAGTCTGGGCAATGCTGTACTGAAAGCCTGGACTGAGCGGCTGGCAATGCAGTTCGCCGATCGTCCTGGCTGGGAAGAGTTCGTGGCGGAGCTGAGATCGCTGGCGCAGGGTGAGGCCGGAATGACAAATGAAGCCTCGATCCCAGCGCCGATCGGTGACAGGGCAGGTCATACTCTCCTGCCGGCCGCCCTCGCTGGGGTCCTCTCCTTCGTCCGAGACCAAGACGAACGTACGGCCGCCTTCCTGGCCGAGCTGGCAAGTGCCCGCCGCACCGAGGGTGGCCACCCGACACTGGATATGCCCTTCGTAACCAAAACCGAGATCCAGCTCGACTGGGTGGAGGGGCAGCCCAACCCCTGGAGCAGCGCCGAGGTGCTGGACCAGGCCAGGACGGCGGCCAACACGTTGCTGGCGGAAGGCGTGAGGGTTCAGTTCGTGCCCGGCCGTCCCCTCCCACGAGAGGAGTACGACGAACGCCTGGCCAGGCGGGCAGTGGAGTTCAGCCTGCCAGGCCCTGCGGGTCGGCTGACGCTGGAGCGGCTGGAGACACTCGAGAAGGCGACGCTCGTCGTGCAGAGCCCCGGCCGTCTGGAAGTAGTACTGCCGCCCGCCAGAACGGTGATGTCCGGTCAGGTGCGGGCCGGGACGTTTGCCCGCGAGATCGTCCGCGCCGTGGCCGGTCTGGCTCCAGCCGCCAACATCCCGGGCGCCTCCGCTCCGCCAATCAACGTCCCTGGCGGTTCCGGTCCGGCCGCCAGAGCCTCAGATGGTTCCGCTCCGCCCGTCGAGCTGCGCCTGGACTGGGTGGAGGGCCAGGATCCCTGGCACCAGCCAGACGTTCTGGCTCGGGCGGAGGCGGCGGCCACTCAAATGGCAGGTCAGGGCGTGCAGCTGGTGTTCATACGAGGACATGGGGTACCCCTCTCCCGCTACGTGGCCGGCCAAGAGCACGTCGCGGCCGATTTCGTCGTGTCGGGTTCGCGCGGGCCGGTGTCGCTGGCTGGGCTGGAGATACTCGAGCGGGCCCAGCCCATCGAGCAGCGGCCGGGCCTGCTGCACGTCATCCTCGCGCCGAACAGTGGCAAAGAGATGAGGACCGGCGGACCCTCTGCAGAGAACATCCAGGGCAAACCAGCGGGGGAGGTCGAGCCGTATTGGGCGCCGCGGGAGCGCCATCTGCTTGCGTCCGCCGCGACCCAAGGGATGGGCGAGCCGCAGACAGCGCGTCTCGAACCGGGTCGGTCGGCCGCCCCGAACGTGCGGCCAGCGCTTGGCCGCAGTGAAAGCGGTAAGTACAGTCATGCTGAGCGAAGTGAAGCAGCTCCCCACACCCGGAGATCCTTTGCTATCGCTCAGGATGACACCTACCGTCAGCGCTTTGGCGGAGTTCTGTCGGGATCAATGTCGCCGGCCGGAGCACTGTCCCGGCATCGGGATCTCTATGTCGGCTCGATGCCGATGGGTATGAGTACCCGCCTCGATAACTATCTGGACGGCCCGCGCCCGCTGAAGGGAGCCACGACGCTCGACGCCGTTGGGGCAGCAAGCAGATCGGCCATCGCGGCCAACGTCACCGGGCCCTTCGGCCCTCCGGACAAAGAAGCCGGGGGTAAGGGTGTCGCCGCATCGGCCGCGGTGCCGCAAGACGTGCGTCTCGAACTGGACTGGATAGCCGGCCAAGACCCATGGCAGCGGCCATTGGCGCTGGCAGCGGCCCGACAAGCGGCTGGCGATCTGGAGGGCAGGGGTGTGCATCTAGAGTTCATACGCGGCCGCGGGCTGCCGCCCGAGCGCTACGTGGCGGATGAGGCCCTCTCCGCCGGCGCCCTTGGTCTGATCGGATCGGCCGGGCCGATCAGCCTGGCGAATCTGACCCTGCTCGACAGGGCGATGCTCCTGGCTCAGCGCCCGGGGCTATTGCACGTCATACTCGCGCCGGCATCAAGACCCGGGGTCGGATCGAGGCTGCCCGGCCGGATCGGCATGGCCAGCGGACTCACCGGGGCCATCCCGACCTCGCGCCTATTAAAGCCGCGGGCGGAGACAGGGTCAGTCGGCGACCTCTCAGACCTGCGTTCGGCACCCACGGCCGCGGCTGAGAGCCACACAGGCCCGAGCCTGGAGTTGCCGCACCGCCCGTCGCGGGGAACCGCGGCCAACGCTGCATCGTCGTGGCAATCCTGGCAGGGGGGAATCCCCGAAGTGGCGCGATGGGCCACGGCGGGCGGCCTACCCGGGCTGATGCCCATCGATCGACCGTGGGGGGCAGGACCATCGGCGGAGATGTCCAGCATGCTGTCCCAGACCTTCACGTCGGGAACCGCGACGCCCGGGCCCGGCACCCAGCCGCCGACGGGTCAGGACTGGGTACTCCCGCTGGCCAGGCAGACCGGGCTAGAGCGGCTGGCCGCGGCCGAGTCGAACAGGCCTTCCGCGTCCGCTGCACCGGCGTCGCCGGCACAACCCTCTGTCGCGACTTCCACGACGAGCGGGGTTCTGGACGGCCACGGTGGCGAGCGAGCGCCCAGGATGGATGTGGATGCCCTATCGCGCCAGATCTACGCGATCATCAAGCAACGACTGGCAGTCGAGCGCGAGCGCAGCGGTGCCCGCGTTAGCCGGCTCTGGTAGCTTAGGAAAGCGAGGCAGATGACGATGAGCCCGAATTCCACCCAGCTCGTCAAGGCCTACCTGTACAACGAAGACTCGAAGCAGAAGGTGGTCGACTGCCTGTTCAATCCCACCGAGTACGCCTTCACAAAGAACAACTCGTGGGAAGCGAAGAGGGTAATGGGCAAGAACGTCCCGATGGTCAACTTCCAGGGTGGCGGCATCATGACGCTCACTGTTTCTCTGCTCTTCGACACCTCCCTTGCCGCGGGTCAGCCGGACGTGCGCAAGTACACCGAGAAGGTGCTGAAGCTGATGGAGGTGGACGAGAGTCTCAAGGACTCCAAGAACAAGAAGGGACGTCCTCCTCGAGTGAGCTTCCGCTGGGGCCAGTACTGGAGCTTCAAGTCCGTGATCGTCAGTATCAACCAGCGGTTCACGCTGTTCAAGCCCGATGGCCAGCCGGTCCGCGCAACCCTGGACGTGACCTTCCAGCAGGTGGAGAGCGAGGGCACCTATCCCCCCACCAACCCCACCTCCTACGCCGAAGTGAACAAGGTCAGGGTAGTGATGCCGGGTGAAACGATCGACTCCGTCGCCTTCGACGAGTACGGCGATGCCAAGTGCTGGAAGCTTCTTGCCGATCACAACGAGATCGACGACCCGATGCACTTGAAGGCCGGGCAGAAGCTTACCATCCCGCCGCTTCCCTAAAGAAACAGGAGACTGCTATGCCGACGATTGCCGAGCTCTACACTTCTAGACCCTACGTCAAAGTCGGAGGGACATTTCTCCCGCCGGAGAAGATGGACCTGGTCGAGTCGGTGCTCGTCGAGCAAAGTCTGCATCTGCCAGACATGTTCGAGATCCGGATACACGACGTCATGGACAGCACCAACCAGCAACACCAGATGGAGCTGTTTCCCATGATGGACCAGGACTTCTTCAGCATCGGTAAGGAGATCGAGATACTGGTCGGTCGCGAGCAGGAACCGGAGAGAGTGACGAAAGGGGAGGTCACGTCGAGTGAAGTGGAGATCGACGGCAGCGGACCGCCCCTGCTGACCGTGAGGGGCTACGATCGGGGGCACCGTCTGCATCGGGGTCGCCAGAGTCGCTCTTTCAAGAGCATGACCGACTCCGATGTCGTCCGCAAGATCGCCAGCGAGGTGAGCCTGAGCGCGGACGCCGACTCCACGTCCACCACTCACGACTACTTGCTGCAATACAATCAAACCAACTGGGAGTTCCTCCAGGAGCGCGCAGCTCGCGTGGGCTACGAGCTCTTCGTCGACGACCGCAAGCTTTGCTTCCGCAAGCCCCGCAACGGACAGGATCAGGGGCCGACGCTGACTCTGGGCAACGAGCTGATCAGCGTACGAGTGAAGGTCTCATCCGCTTTCCAGGTAGACGAGGTCACCGTGCAAGCATGGGATGTCAAGGCGAAGCAACCCATCGTTGGCACGTCGGCGAGTGGCAAGATGGCACCCAAGACTGGCATGAGCCAGAGTGGCGGCGCGCTGGCGAACTCGTCTTTTGGCAGCGCCAAGCACTACATCGTCAACCGACCGGTGGCCAGTCAATCCGAGGCAAATGATATCGCCAAGGCAGTCTACGACGAACTGGACGGCTCCTTCATCGAGGCGGAGGGTAGTTGCATCGGCGACCCCAAGATTGAGCCGGGCGCCACCGTGGAACTCAGGGGCCTCGGCGAGAGGCTCTCCGGCAAATACTACGTCACTTCTGCCAGCCACGAAATGAGCGCGCAACAGTCGTACATGACCCGCTTTGTCGTCAGCGGCCGGCGGAGCAACTCGCTACTTGAGATGCTCCAGCGCGGGAACAGGGACAATCGAGAACAGCTGCCGAACGTCGTCATCGGCGTGGTAACCAACAACACCGACAGCGACGGTCTGGGGAGGGTGAAGGTCAAGTTCCCCTGGCTATCGGATAGCGACGAAAGCTGGTGGGCACGCATCGCCAGCCCGATGGCCGGGCCGGAGCGAGGCTTCTTCTTCCTGCCGGAGATCGACGACGAGGTCCTCATATCGTTCGAACACGGCGACGTTACGCGCCCATTTGTGATTGGCGCGCTCTGGAACGGTAAGGACAAGCCCCCCAAAGGCAACAACGATGTCGTCGGCAGCAGCAAGGTCAACGAGCGATTGATCAAGACACGCGCCGGCCATGTCATCTCCCTGGATGACACGCAGGGCTCCGAGAAGATCTCGATCACCGACAAGACGGGCAACAATCTGGTGATGATCGAATCGTCGAGCAACAAGATCACGATCAAGGCAGATGGGGACGTCAACGTCGAGGCCAAGGGCAAGGTCAACGTCAAGTCGCAGCAAGAGACCATCGTGGATGCCACGGGCGACGTCAAGGTCAGCACCAAGGGGAACGCCACGGTGGACGCCACTGGCAGCGCATCGGTGACGGCCAAAGGCAACCTGGATCTCAAGGGCATGCAGGTAAACGTCCAGGCCGACTCCACGATGTCGATAAAGGCGAACGGGCCGCTGACGATTAAGGGCGCAGTGGTCAACATCAATTAGGTAGGCAGGCGAGGAGGAGACGCGGTGGGACAGCCGGCGGCAAAACAGGGCGACCAGGTCGTCGCCGTAGACATACATATCATAATGAACCCGTCGCCGAGCGGGACCGTGCCCACGCCCACGCCTCACCCCTTCAACGGCATCATCACGGGTAACCTCAGTACAAACGTGAACATCATGGGGATGCCCGCCGCTACCGTCGGCAGCACAGCCGATAACACCCCCCCGCACGTACCGATAGGGGCCGGTCCCTTCCAGATCCCTCCCCGTAACAAGGGAACGATCATGATGGGCAGCACGAGCGTCTTGATCAACAACAAGCCCGCCGCCAGAACCGGGGATACCGCCCTTACCTGCAACGACCCAGCCGACCTCCCGAATGGGACGGTGGTGGCCGTCAGCACGGTTATGATCGGCTGAGAGGAGAAGGCTAATCGTGGAGCAAAGCCGCAACTTCCTGGGCGCGGGCTGGTCTTTCCCCATGGGCGTGAACGGACGCGGCGGTATCGCGCTCACGAGCGAAGACGAGGCTATCGCCCGCTCGATGTTCATTATTCTCTCAACCGCCAAGGGGGAGCGCCGTATGCGGCCGAATTTCGGCTGCGGCATTCACGATCTCGTCTTCGCACCTAACGATGCCACCACCGCCGGTCTCGTGCGCTATCACGTCATGGAGGCCGTTGGCTGGTGGGAGCCGCGGGTCACCGTGAGCGACGTGGAGGTGAGCACGGACCCCGACGACCCGGCACGCTTGCTGGTGGAGGTGCGCTACGTCGTCAAGTCGGTCAATGCCGAGCGCAGCCTCGTCTATCCGTTCTACCTGATTCCTGGGGAGGAGTGAGATAACATGCCGCCCAGCACGCCGATAATCGACCCACGGGATTTTCAGGACATCGTCGACGAGGCGAAGCGTCGCATCCCGCAGTACTGTCCGGAGTGGACCGACCACAACGTGGCAGATCCGGGCGTCACATTGATCGAGCTGTTCGCCTGGATGACCGATGTGCTGCTCTATCGCCTCAACAAGGTTCCGGAGCGCAACTACCTTGAGTTCCTGAAACTGATCGGCGCCCGCCCGTGTCCCGCCGTGCCCGCGACCGCCGAACTGGCCTTCTGGCTCACGGCTCCTCAGGCGGAAACCAAGACCATCCCGCGCGGTACTGAGATCGCCACTCGCCAGACTGAGACGAGTCAGGCCGTGACCTTCACGACCGACGAGGGACTGCGCATCCTGGTACCGGTGCTGCGCTACTGCGTGGTTGCTCGGCACCAGGATGGAGGTACTGCCCACAGATACGACTATGAGGATGTCTCCGAAAGGTTGAGCTGGGAGAGGGCAGCCATCACCGTCTTCCAGGAGGTACCCAAAGAAGGCGACGCCTTTTACCTGGGCTTTCAGGACAACCTGGCCGGGCATTTTGTCCGCCTGAACCTCACGTGCGAGACACTGCGGGCGCCCAACATCAACCAGGACGATCCGCCCCTCACATGGGAGTTCTGGAACGGCGAGAAGTGGGTATCGCTACTTCCTCAGCCTCAAGAGGTGCTTCTCCTGCGGCAAACGGAGCCCGAGTGTGAGAGATTAGGCCCGCGCCTGGACGACACACGTGGCCTCAACCGCGATGGGAGCGTCGTCCTCGTCGTGCCCCGCACCTGCACGCCGCGTGAGTTGCGCGTGGGCAAAAAGGGGCTTTACGCTTGTTGGTTCCGTTGCCGGGCCGAGCGCCGCCGTCAGGATGAGCGGTTCTACGACCGTTCGCCCGTTGTGCACTCCTTTCTGCCGGAGGACATAGGTGGCGTCACAATAGCGAGCCACGCCTTCGAGGTGGTTGGAGAGACCCTCGGGCGAAGCGATGGGACGCCTGGCCAACTCTTTCCCTTACTGAATCCGCCGGTCCTCCCGCGACGTCCCGACGGCGAGTTCCCTGAGGTCCTGGAGGTGGAACTCCCCGACCACAGCTATGAGCGATGGTCGGAAGTGGACGATTTCGCGGACTCTGGTCCAGCCGACTCGCATTACGTGATCGACGGTCTGACCGGAGAGGTCCGCTTCGGCCCGCGTCTGCGCGAGCCCTCCGGTCAGGAGCGTCAGTACGGGCGGGTACCACCCAAGGGGCAGCAGCTTCGGATCACGCGTTACCGCAGCGGCGGTGGGTCGGTCGGCAACGTCGGCGGAGGCACGCTCGTGGTACCGAAGTCCGCCGTTGACCTCTCCTATGTCAAATGGGTGATCAACCTCCAGCCGGCCTCCGGCGGCCGTGACCGCGAAACGCTGGACAGTTTCAAGCTGCGAGGGCCAAGGCTCGTGCGCACCCGCGAGGTAGCGGTCACGAAATCCGACTTCGAATATCTTGCGCTTGAGGCTTCGCCTCGGGTAGCGCGCGTACGTTGCCTGGCCGCTACCGCGGAGAAGAATGGCGGACTGCACTACGCACGGCTGCTGCTTGTGCCGACCGTCGCCACAATCGACCAGTACATACCACCCGAGCAGCTAACCCTGTCCGAAGAGCGCAGGCGAGAGCTGTGTCGTAATGTACGTGCCTACCTGGAGGAGCGCTGCCCTCTCACCACCGAGCTGGCCGTGGGACTCCCCAACTATCGCTGGGTGACCGTGCGCGCCAAACTGGTGGTGAAGGCCCGAACCGACGCCGAGACTGCCGTGCGCGAGGCCGAGCGTCTGCGCATCCAGCAGGAAGCTCGGCGCCGGCTCTATGTCTTCATTCATCCAGTAACTGGTGGGCCAGATGGCAAGGGGTGGCCGTTCGGTAGGTCGCTCACCCTGGGTGACGTCTATCCGCTGCTGCAGAGCATAGACGGCGTGGAGTACGTGGAGGAGGTTCGCTTTCGCCTGGTCAGTCTGGTCGACGGCACTCGCCAGCCCGGTCCCGAGGAGCGAGTGATCCGCCTGGCCGAGGCCGACGTGCTTTGCTCGGACGTTCACGACGTCGAGGTGGTTGAAGAGTAACAGTGGATGCGCAATCCCCAGGAACGCACGAAGCAAACGCGCTGTGAGTCAGGATATCGAGGAATCTCAGGGGGAGACAACCGTATGATGACTGCGCAAGCGCTCGCGAGGTTGAGCGTCGACGACTTTAGGATCGAAGGCGGCGCCACCGCCGAGGCTCTGGTCCAGGTCGGGTCGCCGGAGAAGGCCGGGAGCGACAGCTCCGTCGACTTCGCCGTGCGGGTGGCTGGGCTGCCGCCGAGCTGGTACACACTGGCGGCGCCGCATCTTCAGGTTGCAGCCGGTGAATGGGCGGAGACGCTTCTGGTCATTCACCCGCCCCGCGATGACAGCGAAGTGCCATTCGGGGAATTCGAGTTCGCGGTGGAGGTGGAGGCACCATCGAGAGGACAGATGGTCACGCTGCCGGCGCACATAAGGGTGCTGCCCCCAGGGGCTGTCGCCCTGCGTAGCCGTCTGCTCGACTATCTACCAGCCCTCTTCCGCAATGACGACTTTATGGCGCGATTCCTTCTCATCTTCGAGAGCATCATCGATCCCATCGAAGAGACTATCGGTGGCACGCACCACTATTTCGACCCGGGGCTGGCCCCCGCGGCATTTCTGCCATGGCTCGCCACCTGGGTAGGGCTAGAGCTAGACCCTCGCCTGGAAGAGGCCGAGCAGCGCCGGCTCATCCTGCGAGCCGTGGAATTGGCCCGTTGGAAGGGCACCCGTCGAGCCATGCATGAGGAGCTGAAGATTCGCACCGGCGGCCGAGCCCTCATTGTGGAGAACTTCGATGGCATGCGTCTGGGCCAGGATGCAGCCCTGGGACTCAACTGTCACCTGGGTGTCCAGCGCGACCAGTGCGCGGTAGTGACATTAGCGGTAGATACTCCGGCGGCCATGGAACCGCGCAAGGCAGAAGCCGCCGTCGATGAATTGAAGCCGGCAAATGTCGGCCACGTAGTGAGAATCGTCCCGACCCCCAGCCGCATGCACGGAGGTGGCAATGGCTAGTCTAGTGACCTTGGATGGCACCAGTTTCGAACTGGCGGAACAGGAAACCCTGGTGGGCCGGGGCGGGCGTGAGGCGGATGACCCTCCAAAAGTCGACGTCGGCGTGCTGCATACCGGAGTGACGGTGTCTCGTCATCACGCCCGAGTCTTCCGCCGCGGCGATCAGTGGTTTCTGCGCAGCGAGCCAACGGCCCGGAACCCCACCCTCGTCGGTGGCACACGCGTCCCAAGCGGAGAGGAACGCCCGCTCGCCGATGGAGTGCGCATTCAGTTAGGCGACATAGTGTTGATCTTCAAGGCGCCCCAGGGGGTACGGGCAGAGGCATTCGATGCCACGATAATCGAAGACGCCCGGCCAGCCGCGGTGCCGATCGTGGCGCCGCCACCGACAATTCCCCCGGCCGCGTCCACGGCCACTGCTGCCGTCGCAACCGCTGCGCCCGTCGCCCGACCACAGGTGATGGTGTCGGTCGAGCCAGCACCATCCGGTCCACCTTCGGCCGCCTGGGTAGCAAGGCTGCCCGACGCACCGGCAGGACTAGCGGCCCTGGGCATCACAGAGTTCAAGCGCATTAACCCCTTCCGCGGCCTCATGGTCGATGAGGCCACCTGGGCCGACGCCCACGATTACCACCGCAGCCAACTGCGCCTGCACCTGCTCGGCGAGCACGGGTGGGGCATCGTCGAAGGGCTGGAAGTGGTGGCGGACCAGTTCGCACCCAAAATCCTCGTCGTGCGGCCCGGTGTGGCCATAGATGCCAACGGCCACGCACTCGTTCTCGCCAGGGAACTGAGGCTGTCCGTGGCTGCGGAGCCGGCGGCGACGCTGTATGTGCTCCTGAGGCTGCGAGAAGAGCTTACCGAGCCGCAGCGCTTCTGGAACAATCTCGACGAGTATACCCGCGTGGTCGAGCGCTGCGAGGTCATGACACAGCTCGCCCCGGTCGCACCGCCCGCCCTGGAGCTGGGTCGCGTGGCGATCACGGGGAGCGTGCGCAACGCCGCCGATCCGCTCGACCCCCAGGCAGGCGAGATCGACCTGCGATTCCGCGAACGCGTGGCGGTGCGGCCGCGCGCAGAACTCGGCGTGGCACAGCTGGTGGCGAGCGGGAGTGAGACTGATGCAACGGTGGTCGGCCATCGCGTGGGGCTCCGCTACTTGCTTCGGGAGATCGGCCACACCACAGCCTACCGGCCGCGCTGGGCAGGCGCTTACAGGCTCGGTGACGCCATACCCTCAGTGTCCCTACTCTATCTGACCGCATCCGGCGGCTTCACTGTCGACGATGGGGCCGTGAAGCGACTGCAGACATTCCTCGATGGCGGTGGCGTCGTCATGGCAGACGCCTGTCAGACCGGCAATGCGACGGAGTTCGCCGCCTCGGCCGAGCGGCTGGCCAGAGCGCTGGGCCGTCAGCCGGAGATCGTCGGCCGCTGGCATCCGCTCCTGACAGCGCGGCACCTCTTCTCCGAGCCCCCCCTGGTAGGTAAGGTGATGACCCTTGCCGAGGGCGGAGGGTTCGTGCTCAGCACCGCCGACTATGGCTGCGCCTGGCAGGGTGGCAGGGAAGGCCAGTCGCTGGGGCGAGAGGCGATCAGGGGGGCGCTGGAACTGGGCGTTAACGTCGCAGTCTACGCGCGACGGCGCCAGCAGCCGCTCGAAGCGATTGACCTGGAAGCCTAACGGCGAGGAGGAGTGGGGATGGCGGAGTTGATTGTTGGTGACAGACCGCTGGTCCTGCAGAGCGAGGGCACGGTTGTCGGACGGCATAGCGATGACGGCAGCTTCCGGCCAGGTATTGACCTGGCGAGCCTTGAAGGTGGCAGGACCGTCTCCCGCCAGCACGCGCGAATATTCGAGCGCGACGGCCAATGGGTCCTGCGCGTCGAGCCGACCACCAAGAACCCGACCACGGTAGCGGGCCACGCCCTGGTGGCCGGCGAGGAAGCGACGCTAGGCGATGGTGACCAGATCACCCTGGGCAAGGTAGCAGTGATCTTCCGCGTCGGCAAGCCGTCCACCAAGCCTGCGATACCGGCGCTGATCGAACCGACAGCCGAGCTACGCTGTGAGGACAAGGTCGTCCCGCTCGCCGCCAGCGAAGGGCAAGAGCTGTCACTCGGACGCCACTCGGAGGACAGAAGCCACGTTCCCGATGTGGACCTGGCTGACCTTCCCTATGGGCGCACCATTTCGCGGCGACATGGCTTCCTCACCTTCCGTGAGGAACGCTGGTACCTGCGTGTCGAGGCCGATGTAACCAATCCTACAATCACCAACGGCCAGACACTGGCCAAGGGCCAGGAAGTGGCGCTCAACGACGGCGACCGGTTACAGTTGGGACGAGTGGTCGTCATCTTCCGTCAGCGCAGGCAGATCGCCAGCGTGGGAGAAGAGCAGATCGAGTTGATCCTGGCCCCGGCGCAGCTGCGCGTCGAAGCCGGCAGCGAAGTAGAGATGAACATCACCGTCGTGAACCACACGGGACACGTCGACTGGTTCCGGGTGGAACTGCTGGGTCTGCCGGAGCACTGGTACCGGATCACGGCCCCAGACCAATCGACCGCTCCAGCCGCGCAGGTGCATCTCTTCCACACCCCACTGCACGCCACTCCTTCCGCCGACGCCGTGGCTCAGCTGCGGTTGGTTGTGGCCCCTCCCAGGGATAGCCAATCGCAGGCCGGCGTGCACCATTTCGCCATCGCGGCCACCAGTCAGGGTGAGCCGCCGGCCCGGCGCGTGGCGACAAGCCAGCTATCCATCGATCCCTTCGAGGACGTAAAGGTGGCCATGGAGCCGGAGGAGATCTCCAAGCTACAGGGCGAGTTCACGATAAGCCTCCACAACGCCGGCAACAACCTGGCCACAGTGGCCTTGAAGATCGAGGCTGACGAACTGGAGTGTCAGGCCGATCGACAGGAGGTACAACTGGCCAACGGTGGGCGCGACGCGATCCGAATCAGGGCCAGGGTCAAGAGACGCCACTGGTTCGGCTCAAATCGCACCCACAGCATGGTCGTGACAGTCAAGGCCGGCGAACAGGAGCAGATTAAGCACGCTCTCGTGTCTTTCCCACCGCGCGTGCCAATCTGGCTACAGTCGCTGTTCAGGCGCGTGCAACCGTTCATGATTCCGGCCTTTAGCCTGCTGCTCGTGCTGGGAATCGTCTTCTTTGTCGCACGTCCGGCGGAGATACTCGAGTTCAAGGCCGACCCGGCGACCGTCGTGGCAGGGCAGCCGGTCACGTTGACGTGGGGTGTCATCCGCAGTTCAGGCATCTCCATCGAGCCTGCCACGGGCACGGAGGAGCTCGGCCTGCCCAACGGGGAGTTGAAGCTCGTACCGACTGCCAGCGGCAAGTACACGCTCACCGCACGCAATCGGGTCGGCATCCAGACCAGCCGCAGCGTCAACATCGAGGTCAAGCCCAAGCCAGAGCTGGCGAAGATCGTCAACTTTACCGTCACGCCAGAGCACGTCAAGAAGGAGGGTGACCCCGTCACGATACGCTGGGAAGTCGACGGCGCAACCAAGGTGTCGATCGAACCGGGGGACGATCTGAAGAGCGTCAAGCCTTCGGGCGAAGTTACGGTTAATCCGACCAAGAGCAACACTGTGTACAAGCTGGTGGCAACCAACGATGCGGGGAGTAAGGATGCATCCAAGACAATCGTCGTCGACCCGCCGCAGATTGCTTCGTTCACGGCCAGTCCCGAGTTGGTTACCCCGGGTGGCGAGGTGAGCCTGCACTGGCAAGAGCAGGGCGCCTCGAAACTGGTCTTGCGGGCGAGCACGGGCGAAGTCGCCGAGGGTAAGCAAGAAGCGGAGCTCGCTCTGAGCGTCCTCAGTCAGACAGTCAAGCCACAGGCCGAGACTGAGTATACGCTGGTCGCGACGAACGCCGGTGGTTCCGATACCAAGACGTTGAAGGTAGGGGTTGGCCAGGCGCCCGTGAAGATCGATTTCTTCACTGTGGCACCCGTACCGATCGCACCGGACGAGCAGGCTACGCTCAGTTTCAGCGTGCAGAATGCCAAGCGGGTGATTATCCAGACCAGCGACGGACAAGTCGTGCGCAACCTGGAGATAAAAGACAAGACATACCTTGGGAGCGTCAAGGTCGGACCGAGCACAACAACTACCTACGCGCTTGTCGTGAGCAACGACGCCGGCCAGACGGCCCAGCCGGCCACGGTGGAGGT
Source organism: Chloroflexota bacterium (assembly GCA_021806765.1). Next base: position 34,136 of record JAJZQR010000014.1, read on the forward strand.
TCGAACTCCAACGCCCGTGCCGCCACCAGCACCTCCAGCGCCGGCCCCGGCTCCACCAAAGCCATGAGCAGTGAGTTGTAGGCGTGAGACGCGAGCCGGAAGCCGCAAGTCACAAGTCGCGACTTCTCGACTCACGGCTCATATCTGGGGACCAGTTCTCTGCAGCCCGTGGCGCTATGGGTAGTGTCGTCCTGAGCGTAGCGAAGGATCTCCACATCGCCGAGGAGAGATGCTTCGCTATGCTCAGCATGACAGTCACCAAGGGTCCCGTGACAGGGCACTAGAACGGGCGCAGTACCAGATATGCCGCAACCGCCACCAAGGGCAAGGCTAGCAGCCAGAGAAGGCCCAAGCGCGAGCGCCGTCTTGCGGTGGCGACTGCTTCCACGGCTAGACGCACGACTGCGACCGTGACGTTGTCGGGTGCCCCGCGAGAATTGGCTACATCAACCAGCCGCTGTACCGCCTCCTGGGGCGGCAACTCACGTGCGTAGCGGCCGATCTCGCCGTCTTCGACGGTGCTCGTGAGGCCGTCGGAGCATAGCACCAGCACATCGCCCTCCACCACGCGCAACCTGTAGAGGTCAACGGCGACGGCGGCACGATGGCCAATTGCGCGAGTGATGACGTTCCGCCTGGGGTGCTGGCGAGCCTGCTGGGGCGTAAGGGCGCCGGTTCGCACCTGCTCCGCGACCCAGGAATGGTCGGTGGTGATCTGTGTGATGTCCGCTAGACGCACCAGGTAGGCTCTACTGTCGCCCACATGGCCGACGACAACCTCATCGCCACACACCGCGGCTGCACTGATGGTGCACCCCATACCCGCCTTCTCAGGCGACCGCTGTGCCTCCCACCACACTGCTTCGTTGGCGGCAGTGATAGCCTCACGCAGCGCCTCGCCGTTTTCGGGATTGACGCTGGCATAGAAGGAGTGCCGGGTAGTCTGGACGGCCAGAGAGCTCGCGACCTCACCCGCCGCATGGCCACCCATGCCGTCCGCCACCGCGCACAGCACACCACGCCTTCGTGCCTCCGGCGAGTTCACCGGTTCGGCAAGGACGGCATCCTCATTGTTGGAACGAACCTGGCCCCGATGAGAAAGCGAGGCCACTTCAACTCGCAGGCTCCCGGCGGTGCACGCCTGGTGCTGGCTGTCCAGGGTCATGTCCATCATTGGTTCACGCCCACAAGGACGAACTTTTCGGTGGAAGAAGTCGCGGACTGTACGCTGGCGGCAGTGCAGCGGTCTCCGCCAGTTGACAAACCCAGGTCATGGTACTAACCTGTTGCCTGCGCGTCAAGAGAATAGCTGATCATATAGTCGATCACCACTATTCAACCTGGGGAGGGCGAGCGCCGTGGCAGGATTCTTCGACAAGATCGGTAAAGCGGCCCAGCAGACGGCGGCGGAGGGCAAGATTCGCCTGGACATCCGCAACCTGACCGGTCGTCTAGACGACCGGGCTCAGGCCCTAGGGCATCTGATGTTTCGACAGCACAAGGGAGAGGCGATTCCGGAAGAGGAGTACGTCAAGCTCCTCGAAGAAATGACGCAGATTGAGGCCGAGCGGCACGCCAAGGAACTTGAGTTGGCGACGCCCGCACCCGCACCGGCGCCTGCTCCCACTCCTTCGCCTGTACAGGCACCTGCACCGGTGGCAGCGCCAGCACCCGCGCCACCGCCGGTGGCGGCATCGGTGCCGGCTGACGATGGTCCCGGTGCGGGACCGGCGTTCTGCAACAACTGCGGCCAGGCGCTGGCACCAGGCGCCAAGTTCTGCCCGAACTGCGGAAACCACATCGCGTCCTAGGGACAATACAGTTCACTTAAGCGATCAACACAGGAGAAGGGACGCCTCCGGTCGAGGTTTGTGGCATCCTTGGAAGTGTCAACACCAGGCTGGCCACAGCCCTCGAAAGGAACCGTCCCTTGGGATTCATGATACGTCAGATCGACCCGAACGCCAAACTGGTCAACGAGGTCTCGATGGAAGCCATCGAGGCCGCAGTGCCACGCGCCACCGTGGAAGCCGTGGTCGCTGATCTGGGTGTAGCCGAGCAGCGCAGACGCAAGCTCCCTTGGTGGAGCTGTTCCATCGAGTCTGTCGGCCGATGGCAACCGAGCAGACCCATGGCGC
>JAJZQR010000300.1 GCA_021806765.1 Chloroflexota bacterium
CCTACACGCCAACGTGGACCCCTGGATGCCCGATCAGGTCGGGCATGACGATCTAGAGAGGCTGCCTTCACTAGACTGTCACTCTATCTGCGAACCATGCCGGCCGCCATCGCCGGGGGCATTCTTCTTGCTATCACTAGAAGCATTCCGCGAGAAATGAAAAGGCCGGCTCACTTGAGCCGGTCCATCAACCCCGATCGCCTCAATGCTTCCCTGCCGGGAAAAGCGATCTGTTCGAATGTTGTAAGGTTTGGTAGCGCATACCGGATTCGAACCGGTGATCTCCTCCTTGAGAGGGAGGTGTCCTAGGCCGCTAGACGAATGCGCCACGTAGGTTTAACGGGAACAGTTGTATTCTACCGAATCCGTGGGCTGAGGTCAACAGCACGGACCCAGACCGAGTGGTTGAAGATCATCGAAATCGATGGGGCCTTTCCGAAGTACCCTCCCTTTGGTACAGTCATCTGCGATACGCAGGGACCAGGAAGGGCGTCTCGGCCTGCAGAAGGCCGGCGGACGTCTTCACGAAGAGGAGGAAGGGATTGCCCAAGGGTAAAGGCGGCGAGCGGAGCCGGCGGCTGGCCCATCTCCGAGCCAGGCCAGCGACAGTGACGGGTGGGCGGGAGCACTTCGAGCGACTCGTGGTGGAGGCTCTGCGGGATATCCCAGAGCCGTTCCAGTCTCGACTCGAGAACGTGGCCATAGTGGCCGAGGAGGAACCATCGGCGGAGCTGCTGGAGAGTCTGGGGATGGATCCCGGCGAGACCCTTCTCGGATTGTACGACGGCATCCCGCTGACCAAGCGGGGAGACTGGTACAACTTTGCCCCCCCCGATCGGATCATCCTGTTCCGGCGGCCCATCCTCGCCACGGCTACCACTGTCGCGGAGGTGCGGGAGCAGGTACGGCGCACGGTGCTCCACGAGGTGGCTCACTTCTACGGCATCAGTGACGAAGAGTTGAAACGAATGGGATTGGACTGAGGCTTGCCGAGTGGTCGTATAATGGTGTTGTAGATAGTAAGCAAGCCCAGGTAGTGAGGGGGTCGCCGCGTTGGCAGGAGGAAAGGGTGGTGCCTTGGAACAGCGGGCAAAGGAGCATGAGGCCTAGCGAAAGCACGTGGCTACCGGAGGAGATCGAACTGGCGCCGGACTGGGTGCAAGAGGAGGTCCTACGTATGCCCGAGGAGTGCAAAGCCTGGCTCGCCAGCCAGGTCCCCCCGACCGCTTCCGAAGCACCGATCAAACGGGGCAGAGGAAGGCGAGGCCGACGACGAAAGAACGCGGAATAGACTCGAAGGGGCTGCCGATGTCGCTGAAGACGCTGGCAGCCCCTCTTGATTCTCGGCCTACTCCACGACAGCACCGCGGTGGCTGGCTCTAACGATGCTGTATACCAGGGCGAAGCGAAACTCTCGGTCCAGTTCGTATGCTCGGACCGCCGACTCCAGGGTTCGGGCGAGGCCGGAGCCGGCCTGCAACTGATAGGTCACTGCACCTCGTTGGTTGCTCCGACCGATCACCCCGGCCATCTCCAGCTTCCTGAGTTCGACAGAAAGGACAGCCTCCGTTGCACCCGTCGTGCTGCTCAACAGATCGAGGCTAGAGCCCGAGGGATCAGCGTGAAGCTGTCGCAACAGGTCCCAGCGGGCAAAGGAAGTGCAGTGGTTCCGGACAAATTCTACGAGACTGGGACTGAGGTTTCTCTCCATCCAGTCGTCCACGTAGTCTGGGCCGTCGTGCATATCTATGTTGGACACCTCGGTAGCCAGGTCTGTGGGTCGCGGAGAGGGACGTTCGGCGGGCGCCGGATCGACCGGCACCTCTCCAGACCGTGGTGGAGTTTTCACCGAAGACTCAGCCACGGGGACACCTCCTTCACATTGTACGCCCTTGTCTCGGCTCCGGGGCTGGAATGCTTGGCATCCCAGACGATGGCCGGCTTCAGATCTCTGAGAGAGGGCTGGCAGGGCGGGTCCGTGCGGTTCGGCTCCACATGTTCTGCCTTCCAACAGAACACGTTTCAGAGTGCCCACCCTACTCACCGGCGCGGGACTTGACGCTCCGGATAAGGCCGCGAGATCGTATGGGCAGTACAACGATGCGGTTTTCTGCTGCAACCTTTCTTGTATCAATTCTCGTTCCAGCCTGTAGCCCTGGAAGGAGATGGGGAGGGCTCGCACCGAAAGGAGGGAGACACCGGACCAGTGTCCGGGAGGGGCCAGGCCAAGCGGCTTTCTTGGTAGTATCCAGGTGGTTAATTATGCTACAATTAACCACGGCAAGGGGCCTTCTGGTTGGGGCTCTATCTTGTGCCTTGTCGTTCCAGGTGGATATCCTCCCGTCGGATTCCTATTCAGGCAATGTACAGCCTCTTAATGGAGTGCCCTTCGGGTGCTACAGCTCTGACCGGAACGAGGAGGCAGCTACCCCTCGGGCGGCAACTTCGACGGAGTTGTTGGAGATGCCGATGGGGGGAGATACTCTGGAGAGGGCCACCCCTTACTCGCCAGACCACTGCCGGTCGCAGAGCGGTGGAAGCTGGCTCGTATCCCTGGTAGACAGTCCCTTTGCGTTTTGCCCAATCCTCATTTCAAACCCAAGGGAGGGAACTCGTGAAGTCGCGAAGACCGTTGCAGATCCTGGGACTATCCCTAATCGCGGCGTCGTTCCTGGCCGCGGCCTGCGGAGGGGGCGCAGCTGCCCCGACGGCGACCACGGCTCCGGCGAAGCCGGCGGCTACCACTGCGCCTGCCGCTGCTCCGACAGCTGCTCCGACAGCCGCACCGACTAAGCCCGCGGCTGCACCGACGACCGCGCCCACCACCGCGCCTACCGTTGCTCCGACGGCTGCCCCGACTAAGCCCGCGGCTGCGCCTACCGCTGCTCCGACGGTTGTCCCGGCGGCTGCCCCGACCAAACCAGCGGCTGCGCCTACCACCGCGGCTCCGGCGCCCACCAAGGCAGCCGTCGCCGCCGGCTCACCCCCGCCGATACCCCACGAGACCACAGGGGCCCACGCGACCTGCACCACCTGTCACCAGGTGGGTGGTGGTGTCAAGGCGATGCCTGCGAGCCATGCCAGCTACACGGCTGCCATGTGCCTGGGCTGCCACAAGCCGCAGTAGTAAGTCTGCGGCGAAGCGGACCGCCCCGTGTTCCTGGAAATGGGGTGGCCGTGGCCCAGGACCAGAGACCCCTCTCCCGAATCGGGAGAGGGGTCTCGCTGTCTCGGCTGCCGCCCGTCGACGGCTCGGAGACTCTCTTAACGGCCCGTGCTGCCGAAGCCTCGCGAGCCTCGCTCGGTGGCAGGTAGGTCCGGAAGTTCGACTATCTCCGCTTGAGGGCAAGGCAGAACCAGCATCTGAGCGATGCGGTCGCCGGCCTCGATCGTTTGGGTGGAGGTACCGGCGTTGTGTAGGGCTATCTTGATTTCCCCCCGGTAGTCGCTGTCGATAACGCCCGCCAGAGTATGGAGTCCGGAGAGCGCCAGCCCCGATCGATCGCGTACGAGCCCCACAAAGCCCTCAGGAATGGCCAGGGCAAGGCCGGTGGGAACCACGACGATGGCCCCGGGGGAAACCTCCGCCGGCTTCTCCAGGCAGGCATACAGATCGAGCCCGCCTGCCCCCTCCGTGGCGTATCGGGGTAAACGGGCTCCCCAGTGTAGCTTCTTGGCAGCAATGGTTGGTTCCAAGTCTCACCTCCCGCGGCAGCATAGCAGCCGCGCGACCCACAGGCAACAGGGTGGAAGTTGTTGACAGAAGGTGAAGATGAGGGGCTGCATATCGTGGTAGAATGCGCCTCACTTCAATCCTGGAGCGAGGCTATGATCCCCCGATTAGACATCTCCCTGCTGCCTTCATGGGCGTTAACAAGAGCGAGAACTCACCCCACCGCACCCCGATCCCAAGGCCCGATTGGGCGTGCCATCGCCAGCGGGATCGGGGCTGCGTTGCTACTTATGGGAACGGCCTGCGCCACCAACCCAACCCAGGCCCCCGTCGCTGCCTCAGGGACCCCGACGACTCCGCCCAAGGTGACCACGCCGAGCACCACCACGACCACGACCGCCACCGCGGAGGGCACGGCTTCCCCGTCTTCGGTCGTCGGTGCCCCGACCGGTCCAGCCTCGACCCCTACGGCGGTGCCCGCCACCCGAGTGCCGACGGCCGCTCCGTCGGCGGCAGCCGTCGCCGCTCAGCCCGCCCCAACGTCCGCCGGACCGATGGCCGCGCCCCCAAACCAGCCGGCTGCCACGGCCACGCCTGTTCCCACTCTGCCAGCACCGACACCCATTCCCGCCGTCCCCAAGCCATCGACGGAGCGCACCACCGAGTCGTGGGTGGACGGCCCAGCACAGTTCCAGAAAGGACAGCCCACCAGCGTTCAAGTCGCTGCAGGCGAAGGAGCACGATTGGGCTCCCAGGGCGATACATACTCTCCCTCCGGGGAGCTGCTGTCCGAGGTCCATGAGACCAGCTTTCCCTTCAACAACGCCGTCCTCTCCTGGAACGCCGACGCCCCATCTGGGACATCTCTGCGCTTCGAGTTGAGGGTGCGCGGCGAAGGAGGATGGAGCGGCTGGTACGCCATGGGCCAGTGGTCCGCCAACGGCGGGCGCAGCATCTCGGGACAAGCCGATACCAACGGTAAGGTGGATATCGACACCTTGAAGCTGAACGCCACGGCGACCGCCCTCCAGTACAGGGTAAAGATGGTCAGCTCCTCGACGGGGAACTCCCCCTTGCTCCGGCAGGTGGCGGTGGTGTACTCCGACCTGCGCAAGGGGCTCTCGGGACCGCCGCTGGAGAGGCCGGCGGGTGCGGTCCGAGACCTCAATGTGCCCGGACACTCTCAACTGGAGCAGGATCCCTCAGTGGCCCTGAAGATCTGCAGTCCGACATCCTTGGCCATGGTTCTGCAATACTGGGGGTTGAACAAGACCGTGCCGGAGGTCTACTCCGGTGTGCAGGATGGCACAACAGGGATCTACGGCGACTGGCCGCTGAACACGGCCTTCGCCGGTGCCAACGGCTTCAAGGCCAGGGTCGATCGCTTCTATGCTGTGGAGCAGTTGGAGCAGGAAATCGCCGCGGGGCGGCCGGCCATCATCAGCGTGGCCTACTCTGCCGGCGAACTCACTGGCGCGGCTGCCAGTTCGACCGATGGACACCTGATCGTGGTCCGCGGCTTCACGCCCCAGGGGGACGTGATCGTCAACGACCCGGTGGCAGCTAACAGCCGATCGGTCCGGCTGGTGTACAAACGGGACCAGTTGAGTCGAGTCTGGCTGCGAAGCGGTGGTATAGTGTATCTGGTAGCGCCACGCTAACTTGAGGACTGACAGATGGAGCCTTTCGCGGAGGCAATGGCACAGATGGAGGAGTCGCCGACGGCCCACCCATTGGCGGTGGTGGCCTCGGATGTGATGGAGATTCGTACCGCCCGATGGGCCGACAAGGGGCTGGACGAACTGGTGGGACGGCCTGTGCCCAGGGGTGATGCCGCCCTGGAATTGCGGGGGCGGCTTCTGGTCGAACCGGACAAGGCCTACCAGACGCTTTCGGAGCGCTGCTCTGCTCTTGGTTACGTGGTGATGCTCCGGCAGGACAAGGGCGACCACGTTGTCCTGGCGATCCCTGGCTCCCTCCCCCGCAGCGCAGGGCGACCATGGGTCGCCGTGGTCCTCTTCGCTGCTACCCTGCTATCGGTACTCTGGGTGGGCTCGGGGTACGAGCAGACAGATAATCTCCTGGGTGGCTGGCCCTTCGCGGCCAGTCTCCTGGGCATCCTGATGGCCCACGAGATGGGCCACTACCTGACGGCTCGATGGATGAAGGTACCGGCTAGCCTCCCCCACTTCATACCGATGCCATTTCCGCCCTTTGGGACCATGGGGGCGGTCATCCAGACCAGAGCACCGACTCGCAATCGCCGGGAACTGCTGTTGCTGGGAGCCTCTGGCCCTCTGGCAGGGATGATCGTGGCCATCCCAGTGCTGTTCATCGGGCTGTCTACGTCCCAGATAGGGTTCATTCCCCAGGGCTTCGGCTCCTTCCAGGAGGGGAACTCTCTGCTGTATGCCGCGGCCAAATTGATGGTCTTCGGTCGATTCCTGCCCTCGGGCGGGATGGACGTCTTCATCAACTCGGTAGCCCTGGCCGGTTGGGCCGGGCTGCTGGTGACGGGGCTGAACCTGATACCGGCGGGGCAACTGGACGGGGGCCACGTGGCCTACGCGCTGTTGGGTCGAAAGGCCCGGTGGCTGACCTGGGGAGTGGTCGCGGTAATGCTGGCTCTCAGCCCCCTCTGGCAGGGCTGGCTTCTGTGGGCGGCCCTGGTGCTGCTGCTGGGACGGGTCCACGCAGTGCCCCTGGACGACGTCACGCCGCTCCGGACCAGCGACAAGTTGCTGGCGGCCCTGGCTATCTTGGTGTTCGTCCTGGTGTTCATCCCCATTCCCATGACTCTCTAGGAGACTCAGGATGGGAGATGACAAGACGGCCCGCAAAGTTGCTTGCGGGCCGTCTCAGTTCTCTTGCTGGCTGGGGGACAGGGATTCGAACCCCGGCTTACTGATCCAGAGTCAGCTGTCCTACCACTAGACGATCCCCCAACAGACAAGAAAATTATAGCACGGCCCCCTCGGGAAAGGCAAACTCCGGGCCGGCGCACGGTTCCAACGGCATGGTTCATGGGGACGGG
>JAJZQR010000301.1 GCA_021806765.1 Chloroflexota bacterium
TCCCTCGCAGAGCTGCCGGCCCAGCTCGATGATCCGCGCGGTCCCCAGGGGGGCTTCGGCCTGGATGATCTCCTTCAGGGTGCGGCCGGGCACCAGCTCCATGACGATGTACTGGGTGCCGGCATCGGAGCCCACGTCGTATACGGCCACGATGTTGGGGTGGGAGAGGCTGGCGGCGGCCCGAGCCTCCCGCTGGAACCGCACGAGGAAATCGGGGTCGCCGGCGAACTGCTCCCGCAGCACCTTGACCGCCACCTTCCGGCCCAGCAGCAGATCCTCGGCCTCGTACACCATGGCCATGCCCCCCTCACCCAGGAGGGCGGACAGCTGGTATCGACCGTTCAGCACTCTACCTATCATGTAGCGCTTTCATGAGAAGACAAAAGCAAGAATGATCGGCAATCAGCGGCAAAAGCCTTCGGCATTCTACACGATGGTCCCTTTCTGGTCCACCGTCCTAGCCGCCCAGCCGCCCAGGGGTATACCACACAATGGCGGTGCTGCCTGCCGTCCCCCTTCCCCCTACCCCTTCCCCCACAAGGGGGGGCAGGGGAATCGTCTCCCTTCCCCCTCGATGGGGGTTGTCTCCCTTCCCCCTCGGATGAGGGAAGGGCTGGGGAAGGGGGTGGCACGCCTCGACGGCACGCGATCTTACAGCTGAGGCGCCAACTGGCCGCCCCCGAGTGTGCCCTGGATTTCCTGTCCCTGAACTGGTCGCGCAGTAGCGGGTTTCATCAGTGTTGTATTATGGTCCTGTACCGGCGCTGCATCGCCAGCCTGAAAAGGGGAAAAAGGGTGGAAAGGGAAGAGCCCGCGAGGTCGGAAGGGCCCTGGCCGGCGCCAAGCCGAAAAGCCCCGACCTTGATAGTCATGGTCGGCCCTCCGGGGACGGGCAAGTCCCACCTGGTCCGGCTGCTGGCCCAGCGGGTTCCTCTGAAGGTGGTGGAGACCGACGAGATCCGCCATCAGCTCTCCCCTCATCCCAGCTACTCGGCGGAAGAGAACCGCAAGGTCTTTCACGTAGCCCATCGGAGGATCGATCGTTTCCTCCGGCAGGGCAAGAACGTCGTGTTCGACGCCACCAACATCTACGAGTGGGGCAGACGGACGCTCTACCGCATGGCCGAAAGCGACGGGGCCCGGCTGCTGATCGTGCGGACCGTGGCGCCCGACGAGGTGGTGGAGGACCGGCTGCTTCGCAGGGTGGAGCAGCTCAACCCCGAAGACCGCTCCGAGGCCGGTTGGGAGGTGTACCTGCGAATGAAGGCCGAGTTCGAGGAGATCGGCCGGCCCCACATGGTGATCGATACCTCGGAGCCGCTGGAACCTGCTCTCCAGCAGATAGTGGAGTTCATCCAGGCACGTAATTGAAAGCCCTTCTGATCCACAACCCGCGATCGGGCCAACGGGACCGGCGCCAGGATGTCGCAGCCGCCGTAGCTCGCCTTTCCGCTGCCGGCTGGCAGGTGGATATGGTGGTCTCAGACACCGCCAGCGAATTGCAGCAGGCGGCCCGAGCTGCCGTGGCCTCCGGCGCCGAGACGGTGATAGCCGCTGGTGGTGATGGCACCCTCAACCTGGCCATTCAGGCCCTGGCCCACCAGCCCACCGTCCTCGGCGTGCTTCCCATCGGCACCACCAACGTGTGGGCACGGGAGGTGGGTATTCCCCTGGACGTCCGTCGGGCCACCGAACTGCTGTTGTCGGGTGAAGTGGCGCGGGCAGACCTGGGGATGGCCAATGGTCGCTACTTTCTCTTCGTCGCCGGAGTGGGTTTCGATGCCTCGGTGACCAGGAACATAGACCCGAAGACCAAGGCCAGGCTGGGGATGCTGGCTTACGTGATCGCCGCCGGTGTCGAGGCGCTGAAGCTTCGCGGGATAGAGGCCACCATCGCTGCCGATGGCCTGGTGTCACGGGAGCGGGTGCTGATGGTAGTAGCCAGCAACACCCGCCTCTACGGCGGGGTGCTCACCATAGCGCCCCAGGCCTTCGCCGACGACGGCCTGCTGGACGTCTGGGTGTTCCGCGGGCGCGGGTTGATGGCCGCAACGGTTCACGCTGCCAACGTCCTGCTGGGCCGGCACGCCCGGGACCCGGGCGCCCGCTTCTATCGCTGCTCGACGCTGTCCATCTCGGCCAGGACCTGTCTGCCGGTGCAACTGGACGGGGACTACGTCGGAACCACGCCGGTTACCCTTCAGGTGGCACCCGGGGCTCTGCGGGTTCTGGTGCCACCAGGCCCCCACCGGATGTTTCGGCAGCCTGGCGAGACGGTGACGAGTGATAGCTGATAGCTTATAACTGACCGCTTGGAGGTTTCGATGCGCAGAACAAAGATCGTCTGCACCCTGGGGCCAGCCTCTTCTTCAGAGGCCATGCTGCGCGCCATGATCGAAGCGGGCATGGACGTCGCCCGCCTCAACTTCTCCCACGGAACCCACGAAAGCCACGCCTCGCTGATAGCCCTGGTCCGAAGGATAGCCGCCGGGGAGGGGCGGGTTGTGGCCATCCTCCAGGACCTGCAGGGAACCAAGATCCGAGTCGGAGAGATGTCAGGGGAAGGAGTCCCCATCACAGCAGGCAGCCGCTTCGTCCTGACGGCTGAGGAGGTGATGGGCACCAGCGAAAAGGCTACGGTTCGGGGAGCACCTCTCGCCAAGGATGTGAGAACCGGCGACCGGATCCTGCTGGACGACGGGAACCTGGAACTGGAGGTGGTGGCCACTGGGGACGGGGAGGTGGAATGCGTCGTCGTCCTGGGCGGCGTGTTGAAATCCCACAAGGGGGTCAACGTCCCCGGCCGGACCCTCAGCGTCCCATCCTTCACCGATAAGGACAGAGACGACCTGCTCTTCGGCATCGAGCAACGCATCGACTACGTTGCCATGTCCTTCGTGCGCTCGTCGGAGGATGTCCGGCAGGTGAAGAGGCTGATAGCCGAAAGTGGGGCTGAAATCCCCGTCATGTCCAAGATCGAGAAGCACGAAGCCGTCGGTCGTTTCGACGAGATCCTGGAGGCGAGCGACGCCATCATGGTGGCCCGGGGAGACATGGGGATCGAGGTGGCGGCCGAGCAAGTGCCGTTGATCCAAAAGATGATCATCGCCAAGTGCAATGCCGCCGGCAAACCGGTGGTGACGGCAACCCAGATGCTGGACTCCATGATCCGCAACCCCCGGCCGACCCGAGCCGAGGTGAACGACGTGGCCAATGCCATCCTGGACGGGAGCGACGCCACCATGCTATCGGGTGAGACGGCGGCCGGCGCCTATCCGTTGGAGGCGGTCAGCACCATGGCCCGCATCGCCGAGACCACCGACGAGGCCCTGCCCTACGGCGAACTGATGCAGAAGACGGCCGCCGCCAGAATGCGGAGCGTGACCGACGCCATCGGTCAGTCCACCTGCGAGATGGCCTTCGAACTGGGAGCCAGGGCGATCATCGCTTCCACCGAGTCGGGCCACACAGCCCGGATGATCGCGCGCCACCGACCCCCTTCTCCCATAATCGCGGCAACCCCCAGCCAGGCGACCCTCCGGCAGCTGTCCCTGGTGTGGGGGGTTCATCCCCACCTGACCCCCCGCTACCAGAACACCGACGAGATGATCCGGCAGGTGGTGCAGATGGCCCTGCGAGAGGAGGAGGTGGCCGAGGGCGATCTGGTGGTGATCACGGCGGGACTGCCGCTGCCGGCCCGCGGCCGCACCAACCTGCTGAAGCTGCACGTGGTGGGCGAGCCGGTCTAGGCGAGGACTGAGGACTGAGGACTGAGTCCTCTTCGACAGTCTCCTCAGTCCTCAGTCCTGGGTCCTCAGTCCTGTTAAAGGTACACGTCCAGCGCATTCAGGAAGTTGCGGTACACCTGCTGCTGCTCCCAGATGATGCCTCCAGGTCCCAGCGCCCACCACTCGTTGGGAGTGAAGTAGGCCGAAACCTCGGCCTCGGAGCCGCCGCGACCGAACCACTGGATCAAGTGCAGGTTATCCGACTGCAGCAGCCAGAGGGCCAGATCGATGATCTTCGCGTTCTTGGTGAGGAGAGCCGTGTTGTAGACGTGCAGCATCAACTGGAAGATCGCCTGCTGAGCCGCGTTGCCCAGAAAGAACTCCATTCCCCCGGAGCCGGCCCAGGTGCTGGGAAAGACGGGCAGCGGCAGGTCGTGGCTCCGGTCGCTGTACTTGGCCACGGCCTCACTGGGCGTCAGGAAGCCCATGTTCCGCCGTCGCACCTCGTCGGGTAACCAGCGGAGGAATTCGAAGATCCCCGTATCCACCGAGTGATGCTCGCCGAAAGTCTCGTAGTCCCACGCCAGGAAGACGAAATCCCCCCGTGCCTCCCGGAGCCAATGGCCGTAGCTATCGGCTGATAGGGGCCACCCCGACCAGGTCCGGTTGGAGAAACGGTAGCCCACGTCGTCGCTCAACTCGTAGGCCCGGGTGAACAGTTGGAGATTCTTCCCATGGTGGTACAGGTGGGTGGCGTCCCGCCAATCCATAACCCAGGGCCGCCCATCCATCACCGCTGCCTGGAAGCCGGCCCTGTCCAGGGCGTGGTAGATGGAATCCGACATGCACATCTCCGTGGTATCGGTGACCACCGGCCGTTTCCCGAAGGTCTGCTCCAGATACGATGCGCCCCAGTGCATCCTCTCGATGAACCGTTCCAGATCCACCAGGAGAATGAAGCTGTGATAGGGTTCTACCCCCACCAACTCCACGTTCTCGTGCTGCACCAGCCGCTGAAAGAGAGCCAGCAACTCCTGATCCCACTTCTCAGCCTGCTGCAGGAAGGAGACCGAGAAGCCGATGGAAAACTTGAAGCCCTGGTCCACCAACTCTGTGAATATCCGAGTGGCCGGGTAGTAGCACCATTTGGCCACCTTCCGGAAGTAACGTTCGTTCATTCGCTCGTCGAAGAGGCACCGCTCGATGTCTTCGGGAACGGCCCCTCTCGGAATGGGCTGAGCCGGTAACTTCACCCGCCTGGGTTGGTGCACGACGGCGTAGACTACCAGGTCACTTGCCATCTCCGCCTCCGGCCATCACCGGAACTCCCCCCTCTGCCGCCAACACCCCCTGGTTCCTGGCGATGTACTCCAACTTGCTGATCAGGTTATCCAGAACCCGATCCCACAGGAAGGTAGCAGCGGTTCTCCTGGCCCCCTGCCTGATCTCCTCCCTCTCGCCGGGGTGGTTCTCCAGGTGGGCCACGTACCCCACTATCTCTCCGGGATCGGCAGTGTCCAGCACCATCGCGTTCTCGAAGGGGATGGCGTAATCCTCCCCCGTGGAACCAGTGAAGGCCACCCCGCCGGCCCCCATCACCTCCAACCCCACCAGGCCAAAGGGTTCGTGGCCACTGTTGGCCAGGACGGCATCGGCAGCGCGATACAGGATCCTCACGAACTCCTCAGGCACGAAAAAGCGGAGATCCAGGATGTCGGCAGGCCCGGCGCTCTCCAACGCCCGGATGCAGTCGGCCACCGTCCGACCCTCCGACCTCACCTCTCTCACCGAGAGGCCCATGGCCCTGGCATTCCCCAGAACCTCCTGCCCATGGGGCTCGATGCCTCCACGCAGCAGGAACACCGGCTTCATCCCCATCCCCTTAAGCCGGGCCACCGCCTCCACCGCCATGTTCCACCGCTTATCCGGATCGAAGCGGCCGATCTTGAACAGCAGCGGCTCCCCGCCGAGTATCTCCCGAACCCGGGCCACGGCGCCCTCGTCCACGCTATCCAGAGCCCTGCCGGGGATGCCGTTGGGGATCACCAGAGGATTTGTACCCAGCCCCCACATGATGTGTTTCATGTAGCGGCTCACCGTGGTGATGGTGTTGGTAAAGCTCAGCCTCCCCCAGTTGATGCGATGAAAGGACATCGTGTTATTCGCGTTCCAGAACTGGATCGCCCTGTCCCTCAGGCCGTTGTAGTAAAGGAGGTCGCTCACGCGCGAGACCGCCTCCGCCGTGTGCCACTCCTCGCCCAGCACCGCCACGATCTTCCCCGCTGCTGCCGCCGGCCGGACGATCTGATCCATCACAAACCAGGGGGCGGACTCGTTGAAGTCGTATAGCTTCTCGTTCTCCCCCTGGTACACCCCCTCCGGGTAGTACTTGCTAACCCACTGGCTCCACCGGTGCAGCCTCAGCCGGCCGCCCAACCGGCTCTCCTCCGCCGCCAGCCGAGGGTCTCCTACGAACAACACGTGGGTCTCAAAGCCCTTCTCCGCGAGACCCTCGGAAAGTTCGGCAACCCGCACCCCCAGCCCGCCGGCTCTCGAGTACTGATCAGTACCCTCAAAGGACAGCAGCGCGAACACCGTGTTCTCCGGCGAGATTTGACTAGGTCTCACCCCCACCTCCTCGTGCCGACCGACACCACCCCAACGTCCTCGGTGGCGCCGCCCGCCTTCCTACCATGCAACTTGATCCACTTCTTACCCCGCAAGCTTCGGGCCAACACTGGTGTGGCCCCCACCCCCTCTTCCCGCCCTCGGCCCTCACCCGACATCGGCCCCCTACCCTGGCCAACATCAAACCGGCATCTTAAACCCTGCGTGTCAACTCAAATGAAAATGTTACCGAGAGGGCTGATTTTGGAGTAGTTCCCTCAAATGATAATGTTACCGAGGCCGGCCACCTCCTCTTTAGATTTGCAGGGTCTTGGAC
>JAJZQR010000015.1 GCA_021806765.1 Chloroflexota bacterium
CGCTTCCCCCTTCATCGCCAGCACCTTCGTGATGGCGGCCGTCAGCGTAGTCTTCCCATGGTCTACGTGCCCTATCGTCCCTACGTTTACGTGGGGCTTCGTCCGCTCAAACCTCTTCTTCGCCATGACCTACAAATCCTCCCGACAACTGCAACTGAACGGCCTCAAAGCTTACGAACGCGACCTGGATGCAACTTCCTCGCTGATGGTAGAGGGAACCGGCGCGTAGTGGGAGAACTCCATCGAATAGGTCGCCCTCCCACGGGTCATTGAGCGAAGATCGGTCGCGTACCCAAACATCTCTGCCAGAGGGACCTGCGCCCGCACCACCTGCGAGCTGGCACGAGTATCCACCCCCAGGATGTGACCCCGCCGGGCGTTGATGTCCCCCATAACATCCCCAAGATACTCCTCAGGCATCACCGCTTCGACCTTCACGATCGGTTCCAACAGCAGCGGTGCCGCCTTGCCGGTTGCATTCTTGAGGGCCATGGAACCCGCGATCTTGAAGGCCATCTCCGAAGAGTCCACCTCGTGATAGCTGCCATCCACCAGGCTGACCCTGAGGTCCACCATCGGATAGCCGGCCAGCACCCCCGTCTCCATGGCCTCCTTTATTCCGGCCTCCACGGCAGGGACGTATTCCCTCGGGATGGTGCCTCCCACGATCTTGTTGGCAAACTCGAAGCCGTGCCCGGCCTCCAGAGGCTCGACCTCGATCCATACGTCGCCGTACTGGCCCCGACCACCGGTCTGGCGCACGTAGCGTCCCTCGGCCCTCGCCGGTCGAGAGATGGTCTCCCGATAGGCCACCTGCGGCTTGCCAACGTTAGCGTCGACCCGGAACTCCCGCATCATCCGGTCGACGATGACCTCCAGGTGCAGCTCGCCCATGCCGGCGATGATGGTCTGCCCGGTCTCAAGATCGGTGCGAACCCGGAAAGTGGGATCCTCTTCCCCCAGCTTGGCCAGCGCTCCCCCCATCTTGTCCTGGTCGGCCTTGGTCTTCGGCTCGATAGCTACGGAAATCACCGGCTCAGGGAACTTGATGGCCTCCAGGATAACCGGCCGCGCCTCGTCGCAGAGAGTGTCTCCGGTGAAGGTGTTCTTGAGCCCCACCGCCGCGGCGATGTCCCCGGCGCTCACTTCCTGGATCTCCTCCCGATGGTTAGCGTGCATTTGCAGCAGCCGCCCCACCCGCTCCTTCTGCCCCTTCGTGGCATTGTAGACGTAGGACCCAGAACTGAGCTTGCCGGAGTAGACCCGGAAGTACGCAAGCCGGCCCACGAAGGGGTCGGACACGATCTTAAAGGCCAGTCCCGAAAAGGGCTCGGTCTCGTCCACGAGGCGGATCTCCGGCTCCCCCTTCTCGGGATGGATGCCCTTGACCGGCGGCACGTCCAGAGGCGAAGGGAGGTACTCCACCACGGCATCCAGCATCGGCTGGATCCCCTTGTTCCGCAAAGCGCTGCCGCACAAGACCGGTACCAGGGTGTAACTCAGCGTCGCCCGCCGCAGTGCCTGCCGAAGCTGCTCCGCGGTGATCTCCTCACCCTCCAGGTAGCGCAGGGTCAGCTCATCACTGGTCTCGACAATCCTCTCGACCAGGCTGTCCCGCCGCCGCTTGGCCTCGCCGAGCAGTTCCTCCGGAACTGGGACCCGCTCGGGGGGAACAGAGAGATCCTCCGAAAAGAGGATCATCTCCATGCCAATCAGGTCGATCACCCCATGGAAAGCCTGCTCTGAGCCAACAGGCATCTGAATGGCCAAAGCCCGAGCGCCGAGCCGCTCCTCTATCATTCCTATGGTTCGGTAGAGGTCGGCGCCGGTCCGATCCATCTTGTTCACGAAACAAATGCGGGGGACGTGATAGCGGTCGGCCTGGCGCCAGACCGTCTCGGACTGGGGTTCCACACCCGCTACGGCGTCGAAGACGACCACACCACCATCCAGCACCCTCAGAGAGCGCTCCACCTCGACGGTGAAGTCCACGTGGCCGGGAGTGTCGATGATGTTGATCTGGTGATCCCTCCAGAAAGCGGTAGTGGCAGCAGCCGTGATAGTGATGCCTCGCTCCCGCTCCTGGTCCATCCAGTCCATCACCGCGGTACCCTCATGCACCTCACCTATCTTGTAGGTCCTACCGGTGTAATAGAGGATCCGCTCCGTCGTCGTGGTCTTCCCGGCATCGATGTGAGCGATTATTCCGATGTTCCGAGTTCTCTCGAGGGGTACAGCCCGCGGCATTCAGTTCTAGCCCTACCACCTGTAGTGGGCAAAGGCCTTGTTGGCCTCGGCCATTCGGTGCACGTCTTCCTTCTTCTTGATCGTCGTGCCCGTCCCGTGGGCACAATCGAGCAACTCACCCGCCAACCTCTCGGCCATGGAATGGCCGCTCCTGGCCTTGGCCGAAGCGAGGATCCACCGCATGGCGAGGGCGAAGCGTCGGTCTCCCTTGATCTCCACCGGCACCTGGTAGGTGGCGCCACCAACCCTTCGAGGCTTGACCTCCAACACCGGCGCCGCATTTCGCATCGCCTGCTCGAAGGTGTCTGCGGGATTGCGATGAGTCTGCTTCTCGATGCGGTCGAGCGCATCGTAGACTATCGCCTCCGCTGTGCTCTTCTTGCCTCGCTCCATCACCCGGTTTATGAACTTGGCGATCGTTCGGTTGCCATATCGAGCATCCGGTACAATCGGCCGCCGGACGACCCGCGCGCGCCTCGGCATGTTTCCCTCCAAAGATATTACGACTAGCCAAACAATCGACATGAATACCGGGCCAGAGATTGCTTGTCAGAACCTGGCCCGGTATCTCACGACCAGCCTGTTCCTACTACCTACTTGGCGCCCGCCGCCTTGGGCACTTTGGCGCCGTACTTCGAACGACCCTTCTTCCGATCCTTGACGCCGGCAGCGTCCAGCGCCCCGCGTATGATGTGATAGCGTACCCCGGGCAGATCCTTCACGCGCCCGCCTCGGATCAGCACCACCGAGTGCTCCTGCAGGTTGTGCCCCTCACCAGGAATGTACGCGGTCACTTCCATCTGGTTGGTCAACCGAACCCTGGCGATCTTACGCAGGGCCGAGTTCGGCTTCTTCGGGGTCATCGTCTTCACCTGGGTGCAGACGCCCCGCATCTGGGGTGCCCCGCCACGGCGACTGGTCTTCCGCTCAAGCGCGTTGTAGCGGAACCGCAACGCCGGGGCCTTGGTCTTCTTCGTCGTCTTTGCTCGGCCCTTGCGGACCAACTGACTGATGGTGGGCAAGCTCCAACTCCTCCCAGCCCTGGTTCACTTGACTGCTTCTATTTCTTCCGCCTAGAGACTGGCGCGGACACAGCAATTGCTGAGTTTATCAAAGCGCCTCCACCCTGTCAAGGCTGCGGCAGAGGCTCCTCGGTGGGCTCCCCCTGCCACTCGACCCAGCCCGCCGGTGGCTGCTGTGCCGCCAGTTTCCGGGCCTCCACACCCGTTCCGGCCGGTATCAACTTCCCGATGATGACGTTCTCCTTCAGCCCCATCAGCCGATCCGTCTTCCCGCTGATGGCCGCCTCCGTCAGCACCTTCGTCGTCTCCTGGAAGGATGCCGCCGCCAGGAAGCTGTCCGTGTTCAGCGACGCCTTGGTAACACCCATCAGCACCGGCTGCGCCGTCGCGGGCTCACCGCCCTCGGCCAGCACCTGCCTGTTCTTCTCCTCGTAGGTGAAGCGGTCGATCAACTCGCCAGGCAGCAGGTCCGTATCGCCGGGGGAGTCTACCCGCAGCTTCCGCAGCATCTGCCGAACGATGATCTCGATGTGCTTGTAGTTGATGCTTACACCCTGGGACCGGTACACCTCCTGCACCTCGTCCACCAGGTACCGCTGCACCTCGTCCTTACCCTGGATCCGCAGGATGTCCTGCGGGTTCCGGGATCCCTCGGTCAGTTGGTCGCCTGCGCTGACGGGCTGTCCGTTCTCCACCTTGATGCGGGCGGAGGGAGCCACCTCGTACTCACGCTCCTCCACCTCCTCGTAGCGCAGCGTCACGACCTTGCCTGCCGCTTCGATAACGCCGCTCACCCGAGCCACGATAGGCTCGGCACCCTCACGAGTCGCCAGCGGATCTCCCGCCGCTACGCTGTCCCCCGCCTGAACAGTGACGTCGTAGCCTTCGGGGATCGGGTAATCGTCCACGTAGGTCTCCCGCGAGGAGACCTTGATGACCCTCTTGTCGTCATGCCGCTCGATCTGGACCACACCGTCTATCTCACTCAGCACCGCCTCGCCCTTGGGCACCCGAGCCTCGAACAGCTCCTCGACCCTCGGAAGACCGCTGGTGATGTCCAGACCGGCGACACCGCCTGTATGGAAGGTACGCATTGTGAGTTGCGTACCTGGCTCACCGATGGACTGCGCAGCCACGATGCCCACCGCGTCACCGTTCTTGGCCAGTTCGCCCGTGCCCAGGTGCCGGCCGTAGCACGCCCGGCAAACCCCAAAGCGGGACTCGCAGGTCAGCGGTGATCGCACGTACAACCTGGAGATGCCCACCTCGATGATGCGGGCCAGGGCCACCTCGTCGACCATCTCGTTCCGATCGACGATCACCTCGCCGGTGGTAGGATCCACCACCATTTCAGCCGCCATGCGGCCCAGCACCTTGTCTCGGGCCACGTCGGCGTCTTCCGGCGTGATGCCATCCAGCCAGGCACCGAGTTCGGTGCCGCAGTCCTCCTCGTGGACGATGACGTTCTGCGCCACGTCAATCAGACGCCGGGTCAGGTAGCCGGAGTCGGCCGTCCTGATAGCGGTGTCGGCCAGACCCTTTCGGGCGCCGTGGGTGGACAGGAAGTACTCCAACACGCTCAGCCCGCCTCGGAAGCTGGAGCGGATGGGCAGCTCGATGATCCGTCCCGAAGGATCGGCCATCAGCCCTCGCATACCGGCCATCTGGGATATCTGCTGAACGTTACCTTTGGCCCCCGAGGTGGCCATCAGGTTCACCGAACCGTAGGGATCGAGGGCGTCTCGGACCGCGGAGGTCACGTCCTCCTTGGCCTTGGTCCAGATCTCGATCACCTCGTTGTATCGCTCTTCGTCGGTGATGAGGCCTCGGCGATACTGCCGCTCCACCTGAGCCACCTTGGCATCGGCATCCGCCAGGATAGACTCTTTCTTCTCGGGAATGCTGATGTCCTCGATGGCGATGGTAATCCCAGACTTGGTGGCGTACTCGAACCCAATCCTCTTGATCCGGTCCACCACCTCGGCCGTCCTCTCGTTCCGGAAGCGCCGGAACACTTCGGCCACCACCCGCTTCAGGGCGCCCTTGTCCATCACCTCGTTGCGGAAGCCAAGCTCTGGAGGCAGCACCTCATTGAACAGGATCCGTCCAGCGGAGGTGCTGAGGTACTCCGGCCCGCCCGGCACGTTCAGCTCGGCAGCTCTAACCTTGATAGCAGCATGAAGATCGATCACCCCGAGGTCGTAGGCCAGCCGTACCTCGTCCAGGTCGCCGAAGACCCTTCCCTCGCCCTTGGAGCCAGGCACAACCATGGTCATCCAGTAGCAGCCCAGCACCATGTCCAGAGTCGGGGACACCACCGGCTCGCCGTTGGAGGGGAGCAGAAGGTTGTAAACGGACAGAAGCATCCTGCGAGCCTCGTCCTTGGCTGCGCCCGACAGTGGCACGTGAACGGCCATCTGGTCGCCGTCGAAGTCGGCGTTGAAGGCCGCGCACACCAGCGGATGGATCTGGATGGCGCTTCCCTCGATCAGCACTGGCTGGAAGGCCTGGATGCCGAGGCGGTGCAGCGTAGGAGCGCGGTTCAGCAACACCGGATGGTCGTTGATCACCTCCTCCAGGACATCCCACACCTCGGATCTAACCCTCTCGACGATCCTCTTGGCACTCTTGATGTTGTGGGCGTAGTTGCGCTCCACCAGCTTCCGCATGACGAAAGGCTTGAAGAGCTCCAGCGCCATCTTCTTCGGCAGGCCGCACTGGTTCAGGTGCAACTCGGGACCCACCACGATCACCGACCGGCCCGAGTAGTCGACCCGTTTGCCCAGCAGGTTCTGCCGGAAGCGCCCCTGCTTGCCCTTCAACATGTCGCTGAGGGACTTCAGCTTGTGGTTGCTGGAGCCCGACACGGCCCGGCCCCTCCGGCCGTTGTCGATCAGGGAGTCCACCGCTTCCTGCAGCATCCGCTTCTCGTTGCGGATGATGATCTCCGGCGCCCCCAGGTCCAACAGCCTCTTCAGGCGGTTGTTCCGGTTGATCACCCGGCGATAGAGATCGTTCAGATCGCTGGTGGCAAAGCGGCCGCCGTCCAGCTGCACCATGGGACGCAGGTCGGGCGGCAAAACCGGCAGCACCGACTGGATCATCCACTCGGGGCGGTTTCCCGACTTGCGGAAGGCCTCCACCACCCGCAGCCGCTTGGTAGCCTTCTTCCGCCGCTGGCCCGAAGAGGATCGAGTCTCACCCCGAAGCTGGGAGGCCAGCTGGTCCAGGTCAACCCGCGAGATCAGCTCGTGGATGGCCTCGGCGCCCATCCCCGCCCGGAAGATCTTCCCACACTGCTCCACCAACTCCCGGTACTCGATCTCGCTGAGGGTCTGCATGATCTTGATCTGCTCGATCTTCTTGATGCGAGCATCGCCGGCCATGCGGATGGACTCGGACTCGGCCCCACCCCGGGAGCGAGCCTCCGCAATCTGGTTGTCGGCGTTGTACCGAAGGGCATCTACCTCGGCATCGGCCCTGGCCGACACCTTGTCCTGCTCCGACTGGATGTCCAACTCGATGCGGTCTATCTGCTCCTGGGCCAGCCGCCGCAGTTCATCCCGATGGTCTCGCCGGACGGCAGCACCCTGCTCCACCAGCACCGTGTTGGTGGGCCGGAACACAATATCCTCGGCAGCAGACTGCCCCACCAGCTGTTCGAGCAGCTGATCCACTTCCTGAGCAGCCTGGCTTACCTCGTCGATGGAGGCCACCTTTCGGGTCTCCAGCTCTCGCAACCTGGCGTCCTTGTCCGCGCGGATCTGCTCGATCCTGGCGTTCATTTCCTCCAGCAGTTCCGAAACCCGGTCCTCGGCATTCCGCTCGATCCGGCTGATCCGGGACTCCACTTCGTGCTCGACCTGCTGGATCGCCTTGCGGCGCGCCGTTTCGTCCACCTCAATGATTATGTACTTCGCAAAGTAGAGCACCTGCTCCAACACTCGGGGGGTCATATCCAAAAGGAGACCGATCCGGCTCGGCGTGCCCTTGACGAACCAGATGTGGCTCACCGGCGAGGCCAACTCGATGTGCCCCATCCGCTCCCGCCGCACCTTGGCCCGGGTCACCTCTACGCCGCACTTGTCGCAAACGATGCCTTTGTAACGAACCCTCTTGTATTTCCCGCAGGCGCACTCCCAATCCTTCGTCGGCCCGAAGATCCGCTCGCAGAAGAGACCGTCCCGCTCCGGCTTCAGAGTCCGGTAGTTGATCGTCTCCGGTTTGGTCACCTCGCCCTTCGACCAGCTACGAATGGTCTCAGGCGACGCGAGCATTATGCGCACTGCGTTGAAATTGTTGACATCAAGCATTTCTTAGCGCTCCAGCCTTGAGATGTCCACGTCCATCACGTGGGTAGCATCTACTGTCGCGTCCTCCAACAGGGGGATGTTCTCATCCTCCTCGTTCAGGATCTCTACGGCGAGACCGAGGCTCTGCAACTCCTTTACCAGAACCTTGAAGGATTCGGGCACCCCAGCCTCGAAGATCTGGTCGCCCTTCACGATCGCCTCGTAGGTCTTCACTCGACCCACCACGTCGTCGGACTTCACCGTCAGGATCTCCTGGAGGATGTGGGCGGCCCCGTAAGCTTCCAGTGCCCAAACCTCCATCTCACCGAACCTCTGGCCGCCAAACTGGGCCTTGCCACCCAGAGGCTGCTGGGTAATCAACGAGTAGGGCCCGGTGGACCGGGCGTGGATCTTGTCCTCCACCAGGTGCACCAGCTTCAGCATGTAGATCTGGCCCACAGTCACCGGTTGCTCGAAGGGCTCACCGGTGCGTCCGTCGTACAGGGTGATCTTCCCGGAAGCCGGCAAGCCTGCCTTCTCCAACAGCGCCCGAATGTCCCCTTCGGAGGCACCGTCGAAGACCGGGGTCGCAACTTTCATCCCCAGGGCCTCCGCGGCCCACCCCAGGTGGGTCTCCAGGATCTGGCCAACGTTCATTCGGGATGGCACCCCGATGGGGTTCAGGATGATCTCGATGGGGGTGCCGTCGGGCAGGTAGGGCATATCCTCGATAGGAAGGACCTTGGAGATCACTCCCTTGTTGCCGTGGCGCCCCGCCATCTTGTCGCCTTCGGAAATCTTCCGCTTCTGGGCGATGCTGACCCGCACCAGCTTGTTCACGCCGGCCGGCAGTTCGTCGTGGCTGCCGCGCTCGAAGACCCGCACGTCGACCACCTTGCCGCGCTCGCCGTGAGGCACCCGCAGCGAGGTGTCCTTCACCTCGCGGGCCTTCTCGCCGAAGATCGCCCTCAGCAGCCTCTCCTCGGCAGTCAGTTCGGTCTCGCCCTTCGGGGTGATCTTACCCACCAGGATGTCACCAGGCCCCACCTCGGCGCCAACCCGAATGATCCCGTACTCGTCCAGGTCCCTCAGGCTGTCCTCGCCAACGTTGGGGATGTCGCGGGTGATCTCCTCGGGACCCAGCTTGGTGTCCCGGGCTTCGATCTCGTGCTTCTCTATGTGGATAGAGGTGAACTTGTCCTCGCGGACGATGGTCTCGCTCAGGATGATGGCGTCCTCGAAGTTGTACCCCTCCCAGGACATGAAGGCCACCAGGACGTTCTGTCCCAGGGCCAGCTCGCCATTCTGGGTAGAGGAACTATCCGCCAGGGGCTGCCCCTTCTTCACCCGCTGGCCCCGCACCACGATGGGCCGCTGGTTGAGGCAGGTGCCCTGGTTCGATCGCAGGAACTTGATCAGGGAGTAGCTGTGCCGGTTCCCCTCCGGATCGACGACGACTACCTCCTTGGCAGTCGACGATTCCACGACGCCGTCGGTCCTGGACAGGGTCACCTGGCCCGAGTCCTGAGCCGACTGAGCCTCCATGCCGGTGCCCACCAGGGGAGCCTCAGGCTGCAGCAGTGGCACCGCCTGGCGCTGCATGTTCGAGCCCATCAGCGCACGGTTAGCGTCATCGTGCTCCAGGAAGGGGATCAGGGCCGTGGCCACACTAACCGTCTGCTTCGGAGACACGTCCACGAAGTCGATCCGCTCGGGCACTTCCAGCAGGAACTTCTCGCCGTGGCGAACCGAGATCCTCTCGCCCACGAAGGTGCCATCCGGATTCAACTGAACGTTAGCCTGGGCAACGGTGTAGAGGTCCTCCTCGTCGGCCGTAAGCCGCTGGATCTCCTCGGAAACGAAGGGACGCACGTCCACTTCCTGGGTTGGGAGCTTCGCCAGGGTCTGGGCCAGCTTCTCGTCGATCAGGGCACCCGGCTCGGCGATCACCGCATCGTTCATGGGATCGGCGATTCGCTGCCGCAGATACTTGCCCACCGTCGAGGACGGATCGTTCGAAACCCGCCGGTAAACCTTGCGATAGGGCGTGTCGATGAAGCCGTACTGGTTGATCTGCCCGTAGGTCGCGAGGCTGCCAATCAGGCCGATGTTCGGGCCTTCAGGGGTCTCGATGGGGCAGATGCGGCCATAGTGGCTGTGATGGACGTCGCGGACCTCGAAGCCCGCCCGGTCGCGGCTCAAACCGCCGGGCCCCAGGGCCGAGAGGCGCCGCTTGTGGGTAAGCTCGGCCAGAGGGTTGGTTTGATCCATGAACTGAGACAGCTGGCTCCCGCCGAAGAACTCCCTCATGGCGGCCACCACCGGCCTGATATTGATGAGACCGGCAGGTGTCGCCTGCTCGGCCTCCTGGATGGTCATGCGCTCCTTGACCACCCGCTCCATGCGAAGCAAGCCAACCCGGAACTGGTTCTGGATCAACTCGCCCACAGCACGAACCCGACGGTTCCCCAGGTGGTCGATGTCGTCGGGCCGCCCCTGGCCGTTGTTGATCTGGATCATCTTCTTGACGATCTCGGTCAGGTCCTGAGGCGTGAGCACCCGCTCCGTCGTGGGGATGTCCAGGCTCAGCCGGCGATTCAGCTTGTAGCGCCCGACGCGCCCCAGATCGTAGCGCCGGAAGTTGAAGAAGAGGGAGTTCAGCAGGTTCCGCGCGTTTTCCGGATTGGGGGGATCGCCAGGCCGCAGCCGGCGGTAGAACTCCAGCAGCGCTTCCTCGGTGGAGCGCGCCACATCCTTTTCTATAGTGGTCTGGATGTACCGATGCTCTTGATCGTTGTCCACATCCTGGTACAGATCCAGCAGCTGCTCGTCGCCGCCGAAACCGATGGCCCGCAACAGGGTGGTCACCGGGATCTTCCGCTTCCGATCTACCTTGACCGAGAGGACGTCTCGGTTGCTGGTTTCGAACTCCAGCCAGGCGCCCCGGTTGGGGATCAACTTCCCCATGCACAGGGCCCGGCCGCTGGAGGGATCCTCCTCCACGGTGAAGTACACGCCGGGGGAGCGAACCAACTGGCTGACGACAACCCGTTCGGCACCATTTATAACGAAGGTACCGTTCTCGGTCATGAGCGGGAAGTCGCCCATGAATATGTCCTGTTCCTTGATCTCGCCGGTCTGCTTGATGTGGAGCCGGGCCCTCACTCGTAGAGGGGCGGCGTAGGTCATATCGCGCTCGCGGCACTCCTGTTCGGAGCACTTGGGCTCATCGAAACGGTAGCTTTCGAAGGTGAGTTCCAGGTTCCGGCCGGTGAAGTCCTGGATAGGGGAGATCTCCGCAAAGAGTTCCTTCAGACCCTCCTCTTGAAACCACCTGAACGAGTCACGCTGCACCTGAATCAAGTTGGGGATGTGCATAACGTCGGCGATGCGCGCAAACGAGAGCCTACCGCCCCCGTCCAAAGTGGGCAGTGAGGTAGAAGGACGAGCAAGTGTCATGAACTGCAACCCTCCGCACTAGTCGTGGCAGGCGTGAACTGGGCATTCTTTGGCCGTAACGATTAGTTTACCAAGACGCAAGAGGCGCGTCAACGCTATTTGCCCAGAAATACGCATGAGTTTGTCACCCAACACCCCCTCGTAGTGTCGGGTGCAAACCATCGAGTGGGGGCCGGCGCGAACGGCGTCGACCTATGTCAACCAACAAAGGAAGCAATAATCGGACCACTCTAAAGACTGGCCAGAGTCTGGAGGGCCGGACGAGCGTTGGTGCTGGGGCGAGCCCAGCTTCCCTTTTCGGGATATTCCACCAGGGCAGATACGCGCTCTAGGCAGAGTCGAAGCCCCTCCCGACCCTTTACATTCCACCCCCCCATGGTATATAATCCGATTGCGCTTGGGCCGCTAGCTCAACTGGCAGAGCAAGTGACTCTTAATCACTTGGTTACAGGTTCGAGTCCTGTGCGGCTCACCAGAGCGGGGGAGTGTCGGAACTGGTAGACGAGCATGACTTAGGATCATGTGGAGATGATCCGTGTGGGTTCGAGTCCCACCTTCCCCACTGATGATCAACGGGAAGCGAGAGGCTGGAAGGCTCCTCGGCTTCTGCCGGCAAGAATAGTGCGGAAGTGGCTCAGTGGTAGAGCATCTCCTTGCCAAGGAGAGGGTCGCGAGTTCGAATCTCGTCTTCCGCTCCACGGTTCAGTTGAGTCGAGGCAGGTGCGTTGCTTGCCTCGCTTTTCCTTTAGCACATAGTCACCGCCCTTGGGCTCTTTAGTTGCTAAAGAGCCCAATTGTGTAACAACCGCCTGAGTGCCGGCGGCAGCAAAAGGAGATGACAGTTTCGTGAAGGTAACCGCCTCTGAGATCGAGGGCAGCCAGGTCGTCCTCGACATGGAGATCGAACCCGAGCGCGTCGACAAGGCCATGGAGAGGGCCTACCGCCGCGTAGCTTCCCGAGTGAACGTTCCTGGTTTCCGTCGCGGCAAGGCGCCTCGCGTCATGGTGGAGCGGCTAGTCGGCCGGGAAGCACTCATGAACGAGGCCATCGAAATCCTTATCCCAGAAGTCTACGATGAGGCGGTTCGCGAGACCGGCATCCAGCCTGTGGATCAGCCCAAGCTGGATATCGTCAGCGCAGAGCCCCTCTCTGTCAAAGCCACCGTTCCCGTCCGGCCCAAGATCGAACTGGGAGACTACAGGGCCATTCGCCAGTCCGAGGAGATCACCGAGGTCACCGAGGAGCAGGTCGACAAGACCCTGGAGAGCCTGCGTCAGTCCCGGGCCCAGTGGGTGCCTGTGGAGCGTGAGACCAGGGCGGAGGATCTGGCCACCATCGACCTCCGTGCCCGAGTGGAAGATCGGACCTTCGTGGACAGCCAGGGCGTTCAGGTGCTGCTGGATCCGGAACGAAAGATCATCGCACCGGGCGTGGTCGAGGCGATCCTTGGGATGAAGGCCGGAGAGCGCAAGGCTTTCGACGCAACCCTCCCGGAAGACTTCTCGGAGAAGGATCTGGCAGGTAAGGAGGCCGTCTTCGAGGTAGGCGTCACCGACGTCAAAGAAAAGCAGGTACCCAACCTGGATGATGATCTCGCCCGCTCCATGGGCGAGTATGCCGACCTGGGGGCACTGCGAGCAGCGGTGCACAAGGAACTGGAGGAGCAGGTCAGAGCCCAGGCCAGGCAGAATCTCGAGGACTCGGTCCTCGCAGCGGTCGTCGACCAGGCCATGGCCGAACCACCAGCCTCCTGGGTGGAAGAGCAAGCTGAGGCGTTGCGCAAGAATACCCAGCAGGGGCTTGGACGCGAGGGACTCACCATGGAGCAGTTCCTCAACCTCAGCAACCGTACGGAGGAGAGCTTCAGGGAGGAACTACTGAACTCGGCGCGCCGGCAACTCAAGCGCACCCTGATCCTGGACGCAGTAGCCGACGTCGAGGGAATTGCGGTGAGCGACGACGAGTTGGACACCGCCCTCGAGCAGGCCGCCGCGGCCCGCGGTGGCAAGGTCGATGCTGGGGAGAGAGCGAGGCTGAGAGCGAATCTTCTATCTCTTCTACGAGAGCGGAAGACTGTCGCGCGATTGGTCGAGATCGCGACAGAAGCAGAGGGCAAGGCCGAAGCCGGCGAACAGGAGCCCTCCTCAGCCGTGGAAAGCGAGACAGAGGATAATCAATGATCCCCGATTACCTGAGAAACCCTGACTACATCAAGAAGCACGAGGCTCAAATCAGGAATCAGCTGGTCCCGATGGTCATAGAGACCACCGGTCGGGGCGAGCGGGCCTTCGACATCTACTCGCTGCTGCTTAAGGAGCGCATCGTCTTCCTCGGGACAGCGATAGACGACACGATTGCCAACCTGATCATCGCACAGCTCCTTTACCTTGACCGGGAAGACCCGGACAAGGACATCAACATGGACACCCACTCCCCGGGTGGGATCATCACTGCGGGACTCGCTATCTACGACACCATGCAGCTGATCAAGCCGGATGTGGCTACCATCTGCGTCGGCTTCGCCGCCAGCATGGGCACGGTTCTCCTGGTGGGTGGTGCCAAGGACAAACGATACGCCCTGCCCAACGCCACCGTCATGATCCACCAGGCATCAGGAGGTTTCGAGGGGGCTGCTGCCGACATCGAAATCCGCGCCAAGGAGATCCTGCGCCTCCAGAATCGCATCCGGGAGATCATGGCCATCCACACCGGTCAGCCCCTGGAAAGGATAATTCGGGATACCGATCGCGACTTCTTCATGGACGCCAACCAGGCCAAAGAGTACGGCATCGTCGACAACGTCCTGGAGAAGCGGCCGTAACCGGCTCGGTTACCCATCAGTAACCGGAACAGAAGGCGGGGGCCTTCGGGCTCACAGCACCGAAGGCCCCTTCTCAGACCGCACAGCATATCGGGCAAAGATGCCCGCTGCCCAACACGTTTCAGCTTCCTGCAAACCCGCAAAGAGGAGGACCATTCGAAGATGGCCAATCAGCGACCGCCCCGCGGCCAGTACCACTGTTCTTTCTGTGGAAAGAGCCAGGACCAGGTGCGCCGCTTGATCGCGGGGCCAGGTGCCGTCTATATCTGCGATGAGTGCGTGGACCTGTGCCGCGAAATCATCGACGAGGAGTCTCAGCCGTCAGCCCGGGCTAAGGTTCCTCTGTCCAAGGTGCCGACCCCCAAGAGAATACTTGAGCAGCTGAACTCCTACGTTATCGGCCAGGAACGGGCTAAGAAGGTCCTCTCCGTAGCGGTGTACAACCACTACAAACGGATCAATGCGGGAATGCAGATCGACGACGTTGAGCTTCAGAAGAGTAACATCCTGCTGGTTGGGCCGACCGGCTGTGGCAAGACCCTGTTGGCCCAGACTCTGGCCAAGATCCTGGATGTCCCCTTCTGCATCGCCGACGCCACCGCCCTCACCGAGGCTGGCTATGTGGGCGAGGACGTCGAGAACATCCTGCTGCGGCTGATCCAGGCCGCGGACTTCGATATTCCCAGGGCCGAGCGCGGTATCGTCTACATCGATGAGATCGATAAGATCGCCCGCAAGAGCGACAACCCTTCCCTGACGAGAGACGTCTCCGGCGAGGGTGTCCAGCAGGCATTGCTGAAAATCATCGAGGGGACTGTCGCCAACGTGCCCCCCCAGGGCGGCCGCAAGCACCCTCATCAGGACTTTCTCCAGATCAACACGGCCAACATCCTGTTCATCTGCGGCGGTGCCTTCGAGGGGCTGGACGAAATCGTGGCCAAGCGGGTGGGCGCGAAGCGCACCATCGGCTTCACCGCCGAGGCCAGGACGGTCGAGGAGAACGCCAGCCTGCTCCACCAACTGACCGCCGACGACCTGCTGAAGTACGGGCTGATCCCCGAGTTCATCGGCCGCCTTCCGGTGACCGTGAGCATCGATCCCCTCTCCAAGCAGGACCTGGTGCACATCCTGACGGAGCCGAAGAACGCCATCACCAAGCAGTACACGAAGTTCCTGTCGCTGGAC
The DNA here is from genome assembly GCA_021806765.1 of Chloroflexota bacterium. The sequence goes on from JAJZQR010000015.1 coordinate 15,028, forward strand.
AAGGTGGAGTTGGTGTTCACCTCCGACGCCCTGGACGCAGCAGCCGAGCAGGCTCTGCGCCTGAAGACGGGCGCCCGCGGTCTCCGCACCATCATCGAGGAGATCCTTCTGGACGTCATGTACGAGATCCCGTCTCGCACCGACGTCAGGAAGTGTGTCATCAGTGCCGAGACTATAATCAGCCGGAAGGGCCCCCTCCTGCTCACCCGGGCCGAGCGCCCTATCGAGGTGGACGAGTTGAAGGACGAGCAGACGGCCTGAGGTAAGAGGGAGTCGGAGAAATGGGCTATTTCTGGCGCAGTGGTGACAGAGACCCTGTGGACATGTTCCCCGGGATTCGGCGCCGGTTGGTCAGCACCGGAGATCGGGCCATGGCCATCCACGTCGAGTTAGCCAGGGGGAGTTCGCTCCCGTCCCATAGCCATCCCCACGAGCAGATAGGTTTCGTCGTCTCGGGTAAACTGCGGTTCAACGTGGCGGGCGAGACGATGCTCCTTCAGGGCGGGGATGGCTACTCGATCCCCGGCGGCGTGGTCCACTCGGTGGAGGAGGTAGCTGAGGACTCAGTGGTAGTGGATATCTTCTCCCCGCTGCGAGAGGAATACCTCTCGTAGCGCTTCTCGTCAACCGGTCAATGAACGTAGCGGGCAAACAAATGGCGTGGGGCGGGTCTTAGGACCCGCTCCACGCCATTTGTCCCCGTAGGAGCCGGCTCCTGCCGGCGATCCGTGACCGCCTCTCCCCCTCTATCCAGCTTCGCTTATCCGCCTCACGGTGAACCGGTACAGCTGCACCTGGGCTCCATCAGGGATCCCCGCCTTTCGGCGCGCGATCTCCACCTGGACCTCGGCCGTCGACACTCCATCGAGATCCGGCAGCAGCAGCCCTCGTTTCGCGCCCCACTGAGCGATCACACCGTACCGCTTCGGATCCAACTGGCTCATCTCCTCAACCGGCTCGGGCGTCGAGAGAATGTCCACCGAATACTGGATGAGGGGAAGCTCCTGCGATGTAACCGGTACGAACCTCGGATCCCGGCTGGCAGCCGCGACGGCATTCCGGAGGATTTCCGCCGCCACCGTCGGCTCCGTGGGCAGGAAGGTGCCGATGCAACCCCGCAGCTCCCCCCCCATCTTGAGGCAAACAAACACCCCGGCGCTCTCTCCCAGTAGCCCCGTCGCCTTCGACGGCGGCGCCGCCGTCTTACCTTGGTGGACGAAGCCCTCTACCGCCATCCGGGCCAATCGGAGGACTTCTCGCTCCTCTTCGGCCACCTCCACAACCGAAGCGACAGTACTCCCCGCGCCGGGTTCCTCGGCCCTCGGTCTATCCGCCAGCACGCGAGCCACCAGATACCCAACGCCGAAGGGCCCCTCGTAGGAGAGCACCTCCACATCCTCCTCAGGGAACGCCCCCAGAGCGATCACCACCGACCGATAACCGCACTCCCCTGCCTCGTACAGAAGATCATCGTCCATCTTGAGGATCGTCTCGCGATCCCCTCTCTCGAGAGCTGCCACGAGGGCCAGATCGAACTCCCTGCCACGAGGGCTGAAACCAGCTGGCGCTCCAGGGAAGAGCCGATGAGATAGGTCCCCGCTGGCGACCAGCGCCACCCGCTCGCCGGTCTCCCTGGCTGCCGCGGCGATGGCCCGACCGAAGCGCTGGTGGCTGTCGGTCCCGAGCGCCGAGAAGCCCAGCAGTAGCAGGCGACACTGCAAGCCGGCCTCCTGCAGGAAGAAGAGGGGCACAGCGGCCCCGTGATCCAGTAGGTGGCTGCCGCCGGACCGGCCCATCGTCTCAGTGGGGATGTGCAAGAGACGGCACTCGGCCTCCAGCGCCGAGGCCAGGACGGGATCCCCCTCGAAGGAGAGCCTGACCGACGGCGCGCCGAAGTCCTCGAATCCGCCGATGTACTGCTCCGCCATCGACACACTCATGGCGTGGGGGTTGATGGGGGCGTGAGGGGACACCAGCACCAGGGCGTCCGGCGAGATCCGCTGGATCTCGCCGGCCACCCGCTGCATGGCCTCGCGGGTATGGCGCACCTTCTCTGCACGAGGTCCGGCCACTGCCGGCACCAGTATGGGGGGATGTGGAGCGATGCAGCCGTAGATCAGACCGGCGCTCAAAGCCCTAGCCCCCGGGCGGCTAGCTTCTGTCATACCAGCCGCGCAAACAACACCCCGATCTCATACAGCAGATAGAGCGGTACCGCCACAAGAGTCTGATTGAAAGGGTCCGGAGTCGGCGTGATGACCGCCGCGATGACAAAAGCACCCACCAGGGCGTACTTCCAGTAGCCTCGCAACTGCTTCTGGTTCACGATCCGCAATTTGGCCAGGAAAACGATGACCAGGGGCAGTTCGAAGACGACACCCATCCAGAGCAGCAGCGTGGTGACGAAGGAGACGTACTCGCCAATGCTGATGAAGGCGCTGGCGATGTCCCCACCAAAGGTCAAGAGATAACGCAGGGCGAAGGGAAGAAGCACCAGGTAGGCAAAGCTTACGCCCAAAATGAACAGCAAGGACGCGCTCGGCACTACCAGGAACAGATACTTCTTCTCACTGGACTTCAGGCCAGGCGCCACAAATCGGATGACCTGATACACGATCACCGGCATAGCCAAGGCCGCGCCGCCGACCAGCGCTACCTTGAAGTAGGTAATAAACATCTCGGTCGGCTTCAGGAAGACCGGCTTGATCCCCCCCGAGGGGATCAGCAGGATCTCCAATAGCCTTCCAGTAAAAATGAAGGAGAGGGCCGTAGCCACCAGAAGCGCCAGCACTGCGATGATCAGCCGCTGCCGCAACTCCTCCAGATGCTCAATGATGGTGAGCTTCTTCGCCTCGAATTCCTCTCGGTTGCCGGTGGTTTCCATTGTCAGCTTTAAGCCTCGTTTCGCCTAGCCTTCTCTACCTCACATCCGCCAATCTTCTTCCCATAGCCTCCGACGAGGACCTGGCAGCGGCGCTGCACGAAGGAACCCCCGCGGAGACCTATGGGATGAATGCTCTCTCGCTTCGCCGGAGACGATTAGTCCAGATGCTCCTGCAGATAATCCATGGCGTCCTGGACGGTTTGGATCTTCTCAGCATCCTCGTCGGAGATCTTGATGTTGAACTCCTCCTCCAGGGTCATGATCAACTCGACCAAGTCGAGGGAGTCCGCATTCAGATCCTCGATAAACGAGGCCTCTGGGACGACATCCTCCTCGTCAACGCTCAACTGCTCCGCGACGATCTTCCGCAACCGCGCCTGTACCTGGGCATCTAGGCTCACCCTTTCACCTCCTCTCACTCCGCTGTTGGGCCAGGCAGCGTATCTCCGCCGCTTCCCTTGGCCATCTCGTCAGAGACTATTCTTCCTACAACACCGTTGACAAAGCGTCCAGAACTCTCCGAACCAAACCGCTTCGCGAGTTCCACCGCCTCGTTTACAGCCACCTTGAAGGGCACCCTTTCAGACTGGAAAAGGGCTTCGTAAAGGGCGATCCGGATGATGTTCCGATCGATCCCCGCCATCTGCTGAAAAGGCCAGGCTGGCGCCGCCCTCTGAATCAACTCGTCTATGGTGGAAACGTTCTGCAGGACGCCCTTCACCAGCCCTTCGGCGTACTCCGCTGCCTCGGGCCCGAGCCCGTCCTCCGCCACTCGCCGAGCCAGAACCTCCTCCGGCTCGTGGCCCGTCGTGTCGATCTCAAAAAGGACCTGCAGGGCCATGGTGCGGGCCGCTCTTCGACCTTGAACCGGTCGCTGGGACGCTGACATCGCGACAACCCCGTCGAGCCGCTACTCCAAATCCTGGACGTACACGTTGATTTCGGCAACCGGCAGCCCCACCATCTTGTCGATGGCCTGGGCCACCTCCCGCTGGATCTGATTCCCGACCCGCACCAGATCTGCTCCCTGTTCCACCACCACATGGATGTCCAGGTAGACCTGGTCCCCCCGAACCCGCAGCCGAACCCCTCGGGAGGGGTCGTCTCGACCAACCAGCCTGTTCATCCCGCTGACGAAACCGCCGCTGGTTCGCAGAACCCCGGGCACGGCCATAGTGGTAAGCCCGGCGATGGTGGCCAGGACACTAGGAGCGATCCTAACGGTACAGAAGTCCGAATCCGATGACATCCAAACCGCCTTCCGGAGCTACGCCCTCACGGCCGTCAGGGCGCGGCCGTCGCCCGTCACCTTCGAGTCTCGACTCGCCAGCCATCGCTCCACGAAATGGGTGTCGAACCGGCCCTCCAGGAAATCCGGATTGGCCAGCAGTCGCAGGTGAAAAGGTATGTTTGTGGTTACACCGACTATCTTGAATTCCTCCAGGGCCCGGGCCATCCGTGCCACGGCTTCTCTCCGGTCGCTGCCCCAGACGATTACCTTCGCCAGGAGAGAGTCGTAGTAGGGTGGCATCAGATAACCGGGAAACAGGTGCGTATCCACCCTGATCCCGGGCCCTCCTGGTGCCGTGTACTGGGCGATCAAGCCCGACTGCGGAACGAATGCCTGCTCCGGGTCCTCGGCGTTCACCCGACACTCGATGGCATGCCCCCGTGGGGCGACCGCCGACTGGTCAAACCCCAGCGGCTCCCCGGCCGCCACCCGCATCTGCCATTTTACCAGGTCTATACCCGTGATCATCTCCGAAACCGGGTGTTCCACCTGGATTCTAGTATTCATTTCGATGAAATAGTAACATCCTCGGGCGTCCACCAGAAACTCGATGGTGCCCACCCCTTCGTAACCGACTGCTGCAGCAGCAGCTGCGGCCCTCTCCCCCATTTCCGATCGCACCTGGGGATCCAGGGCAACACAGGGGGACTCTTCCACGATCTTCTGGTGGCGACGCTGGAGGGAGCAGTCCCGCTCTCCCAGGTGTACGGCCTTGCCATAGCGATCGACCAGCACCTGGACCTCGACGTGGCGGGCACCCTCCACCAGGGTCTCCAGGTAGAGTCCACCGTTGCCGAAGGCGCTCTGCGCCTCCATTTGCGCCACAGGAAAGTTCCTGGCCAGATCCGCCTCGTTGAAGGCCGGCCTGAGACCTCGTCCGCCCCCTCCAGCGCAAGCCTTCACCATCACCGGAAAGCCGATCTCCGCGGCCGCCCTCTGGGCAGCATCCAGAGTGTACACCGGCCTGTCAACCCCGGGCAGGATCGGTAGCCCCGCCGCTCTCATCCGCTCCCTGGCCGCAGCTTTGTCGTGAAACTGCTCGATGGTGCGGGCCGATGGGCCGATGAAGACGATCTGGCACTGCTCGCACACCTCGGCCAGGTAGGCGTTCTCCGAAAGGAAGCCGTACCCTGGATGGATCGCCTCGGCGCCACTAATCAGGGCAGCGCTGACCAGATTGGGGATGTTGAGATAGCTCTTGTCGGAAGGGGCTGGTCCGATGCAGATGGCTTCGTCGGCCATCTCCACCGGAAGAGAATGGCGATCCGCCTCCGAGTAGGCGACCACCGTCGCCACCCCCAACTCCCGGCAAGCACGGATGATCCGGACGGCGATCTCGCCCCGGTTGGCGATCAGGATCTTGCGGAACACTAGCTCATCACCATTCCGCCATCCACGGCCAGAACCTGGCCAGTGACGTAGCTGGCAGCATCGGAAGCGAGGAAGGCCACCACCTCGGCTACCTCCTCGGGCGTCCCCGACCTGCCTAGAGGGATCAGCTGAAGGAAAGCACCCCTGGCCGTTTCCGAGACGCCACTCCAAATGTCGGTCTCGATGTATCCAGGCGCCACAGCGTTCACCGTGATGCTCCGGCTGGCAACCTCTCGAGCCACGGCTCGGGTGAAACCGATCAGCCCGGCTTTGGAGGCAGAGTAGTTGGCCTGCCCGGCGTTGCCCATGATCCCTGCCACGGAGCTAACGTTCACGATCCGTCCGTATCGTCGCTTCATCATGGTCCGGAGCGCCGCCTTGGTGCAGGCATAGGCCCCTTTCAGGTTGGTGTTCAACACCGCGTCCCAGTCCTGCTCGCTCATCCGCATCAGCAGGCCGTCCCGGGTGACGCCGGCGTTGTTGACCAGAACGTCCAACCGGCCAAAGTCGCCGAGGACCTTCTCCACCATGGCTTCGGCCTCGGCTGCCACCGCCACATCCGCCCTGACGACGGCCGCCCGACCGCCCTGAGCCATCACCTGGTCCACTACCTCCCGGGCTGAAGCCTCGCTGGACACATAGTTGACCACGACAGCTACCCCGTCTCGGGCTAGGCGAAGGGCAATCGCCCTACCGATACCGCGGGATCCACCTGTAACCAGAGCAACCTTGCCGGAACCTTCCAACAGGACCTCCTGCATGTTTGGAGTGGTGCGGCTCGCCGCAGATTTCGATCCGACCGAAAGCGGTGGCAAGCCATCGCACTCCAAAGCGGCGCAAGCCGCCTACCGTTCAGGGTTGGACTTGGGAACACTCGAGGGTTAGATCAACTGGCAGAGCTTGTCCACGGTGACGTTCAGGCTTCCCTCGTCCTCCACGTTCAAGAGGAGAGCATCCTTGACGATCCGCTTGATCAGTCCGCTCAACACCTGACCCGGCCCTAACTCGACGAAGACCGTGCAACCCAGCTCCACCATGGTTTTCACCGAGTCCGACCATCGCACGGCGCTGGTCACCTGCACCACCAGTTCTCGCCGAATCTCTTCCGGATCCCGAGAAGCCTGTGCCGTCACGTTGAGAACAACAGGATTGGGTGGGGAAGAAATCGACGTAGCAGCCACTATCGGCTGGAACCCTTCAGCGGCGGGCTCCATGTAGACGGAGTGGAAGGGGCCACTCACGTCCAACTCCATTATCCTGCGGGCGCCCGCCTCTTTGGCTAACTCTCCGGCCCGCGCCAGAGCCCGCCGGTTGCCAGAGATCACCACCTGTCCAGGAGCGTTCAGGTTCGCCACCTGAACGGAGGCACCAGTTTCCTGGGATGCCCTGGAGCACACCTCAGCCAGAGGTCCCTCCTCCAGCCCCAGGACCGCGGCCATGGAACCGTTCGCCATGGCCGAGGCCTCCGCCATAAGGCGTCCGCGGGCCGCCACCAGCTTCAGGCCGTCCCCCGAGGTAACCGCACCGGAGAAGGCCAAAGCCGCGAGTTCGCCGACACTGTGGCCGGCGCAACACACCGGCGTGATCTCCACGCCGTTGCCGGCCAGCCGCTCCCGCAACGCCGCCGCCGCCGCGAGGCTGACGGCGACCACGCTCGGCTGGGCGAAGGCGGTGTCCGTCAGCCTGTCCGCGGGCCCATCGAAGCACACTTCCGTCAAGGGCACACCTGTAGCACGATCGGCTTCAGCGAAGATCCGCTGAGCCGCCAAACTGCAGTGCTTCAGGCTGGCCCCCATGCCTACTCGTTGGGCACCCTGCCCCGGAAAAACGAACGCAACCTTCGGAGCCAGTATCCTAGCCCTCGCTCTTCCTCGGCTTGATCTGGAGAACCTGCTCACCCTTATAGGTGCCACAGTTGGGGCACACGTGGTGAGGCAGCTTCAAGGCATGGCACTGAGGGCAGGCCATGAGGTTCGGCATCTCGATGCCCAGGTGGCTCCGGCGCTTGCCCTGAGCCGAATGGGAGATCTTTTTCTTAGGTAGAGCGCCCAATTCTGTCTACTCCTGTTCTGGCTTGATTCCCGCCTGACGCATCCGCTCCGCCAAAAGAGTCCCTGGCGTACCCTGAGGCACACCGGAAACCGACGGCGCACAATCGCAAGGTTCGAGGTTCAGGTTTGCACCACAACTGGGGCACAATCCCTTGCAGCCCTCGTCGCACAGGAGCTGCAGGGGAGTCTCCAGGATTGCGTACTGTCGTATCGCCTCGTTCAGATCCAGCAGGTGCTCAGGGGTCAACCTGAACGCCTCCGCATCGTCGGGCTCGGACAAACCAAGGCCGGTGTTCACGTCGATCACCGGCACGAATTCTTCGCTCAACTCGATGACCTGCGTGCGAACGAAGGTCTCGAGGCATCGGGAACAGGTTGCCTCAACCCTGTGAGTCAGCGTTCCCGTGACCAGTATACCTGCGGAGGTACGCATCAAGCGAAGGGAACCAACGGTCGGCGCGACAATGTGCAGATCGACTGCCAGTTCCGGATCCAGTTCGTCGACTTCCACTCTCTGAACCGTGCCCGTGGCAGCTTTCAGCAAATGAGCTACGTTGAAAGCAATCACAGTGAGTCACGTCCGTTCCCGATACGCCCTTGACATGTTCCCGTTGGTTAGACATTACCTAAAGAGTTCCGCGCAAGAACGTCGCGCATAATAAGAAGGCCGCCTTCGGCGAGCCTCTACGAATTATACGGCCCCCCGCTCTAAGGCGTCAAGGACGAAGGCCCCTTACTCGGCCTTCGCCAGACGCTCCTTGTACCCGTCCCTGTAACCGTTCTTGTGGTCGGCCCCATCGAGGGACCGTATCCCGTTTCTCACCACGGATAGCAGCTCGTTCAACCGGCTTTCCAGGTCCGAGAGCGCCTCGACCGCGTACCGGTCGGCCCCCTCTCGCCGCTCGACGGCCTCGGCTTCGGCATCCTCCAGGATCCGTCTCGCCTTGGCCTCCGCCACCTTCGCTATCTCGTGTTGCTGGGCCATTCCGGCCACCTGCTCCTGAGCGTGAGCCACTACCCTGGAGGCCCTCTCTTCTGCCTCCTGCAGCATCCGCTCCCGCTCGCTCTGTAACTTCTTGGCCTGCTTGACCTCCTCCGGGATAGCGACCCGCAATTGGTCGATTATGTCCAGACACTCGTGCTCGTCCACTACCGTCTTCCCTGTGAGGGGAAGTCGCGAGCCGCTGGTCAATACGGTCTCCAGTCGGTCCAGCAGATACAGAATGTCCATACGTCACCTCTACTCGCCGCCGAAGATCACCGCACCAGGCTGCTGGTCGGCAGCCCCCCCGCCCGGGCGCGAGCCTCGCACTTGCGCCGCAGTGCCACGGCCACCGACTCGGGCACCAGCCCCTCTAGGGACCCGCCCAGCTTGGCAATCTCCTTGACGATGCTCGACCGCAAGAAGGCGTAGGGCAAGCTCGTCATCATGAAGGCGGCCTCAACATCCGGGTTCAGCTTCCGGTTCATGTGCGCTATCTCGAACTCGTACTCGAAGTCGGAGATGGCGCGCAGCCCCCGCACCAGAGCGCAGGCTTTCTTCGTCTTAGCGTACTCCACCGCCAGGCCGGAGAAGCTCTCCACCTGAACGTTGGGGATACCCTCGCAGGCCTGTCGGGCGAGTCCCAGCCGCTCCTCCGCCGAGAACAGAGCGTTCTTCTCGGGATGCTCGTACACGGCCACGATCAGCCTGTCGAACAGCTTCGCGGCTCGCTGGGTTATGTCCAGATGTCCGTTGTGGAAGGGATCGAAAGTGCCGGGGTAAATGGCAGTTCGCAAGACCTACTCCTGTTGCCCCGCGGCGTACAAGCTGATGCCGGTCCTCCCGTGATACCGCGTCTTCACCAGCGTCAGCGGCCCACAATCGGAGGGAACCAATCGCTGCTGAGAATGCTCCAGCACCAGGTAGGTGGAGGGCCCAACCAGCGTCGACCCACACAACTGCTCGAAGGCCAATTCAGCAGCTGGATCGTTGTAAGGGGGATCCAGCAGTATTAAATCATAGGGGTGGGTAAATGTCGAGATAGCCGCCTCCGCGCGCATCGCGTGAACCCGCGCCCTGCCGGCCAGACGCGTCCGCTTCAGATTCTCCATAATGGCCTCCCTGGCCCGGGGATCCGCCTCCACGAAGTCCACCGACTCCGCTCCCCGGCTGAGGGCCTCGATCCCCAGTGCCCCGCTCCCGGCATAGAGATCCAACACGGTGCGCCAGGGGAAGGCTAGCTCCCCCTCCTCCACCCGAGCCAGATATCCAGGCTCGACCAGCCCCGCCTTGAAGGCTGCCGCCTCCAACATGGAGAAGATGGCTCCCTTCACCTTGTCCCCTGTGGGCCGCACCGAATCGCTCTCGATGCTGCGCAACGGATGTCCCTTGGCAATGCCCGCAATCACCCTCATCTCGACAATAACCCCTCAGCCGGAAAGAGTTATCCCCCTCAGATCTCCGCGTACAGTCGGTCTCGGGCTTCTGTCACGACCTTGAGGCCTGGCGAAGCTCCTCGAGCCTCGCGACCAACGGCCCGTGCTCCGGCTTCGTCAGTTCGGGATCCCGCTGCAGCAGCTGCATCGCAGCCTGCCGCGCCCTCTCGATCAACCGGATGTCGCGCAGATCGGCCATACGGAAGTCGGGGAACCCACTCTGTCTCACCCCAAAGTACTCGCCCGGACCTCTCAGCCTGAGGTCCTCGTCCGCCAGCCGGAAGCCATCAGACACCTCCGCAACCATCTTGAGCCTCTCCAGCACCTCGGCATCGGTGGAGTCCGTCAACAGGAGGCAACTGGAAGAGTGCTGGCCGCGACCGACCCTGCCTCGGAACTGGTGCAGCTGGGCCAAACCGAACCGCTCCGACCCTTCCACCAGCATCACTGTCGCGTTGGGCACGTCTATCCCGACCTCCACCACGGAGGTGGACACCAGAACGTCGTACTCCCCGTTGCGGAAATCCAGCATAATCCGATCCTTCTCGGCCGGGCGCATCCTTCCGTGCAGCAAAGCCAGCCGCAGGCCGGCCAGGTCGGTCCGCTGCAACCGCTCGTACTCTGCGGTGGCTGCCCTGACCTCCAGATGGGGGCTGTCCTCCACCAGCGGGCAGATGATGAAGACCTGCCTGCCCTTGTCCACCTCCCGCCGGATGTGCTCGTAGGCGTGGCGACGCTCCGGTCCCCGCAGTAGGTGGGTCTTTACCTGCTGCCGCCCCGGCGGCAGTTCGTCGATCACCGAGAGGTCCAGGTCGCCATAGAGAACGAGAGCCATGGTGCGAGGGATGGGGGTAGCCGTCATCACCAGCAGGTGAGGGTTCCCACCCTTCTCGCGCAGCGCCGTTCGCTGGGCCACCCCGAACCGGTGCTGCTCGTCGATGACGGCCAGCCCGAGTCGGTGGAAACCGAGCCCCTCCTGGATGAGAGCCTGAGTGCCCACCAGGATGTCCACTTCTCCCTCAGCCGCCGCCCGGTAGATCCTCTCCCTGTCCGCCCGGCGAGACGCCCCCGTCAGCACCTCCAGCCGCAGGCGCCGCCCCAGGGTATCGGTCAGGAACTGCTCCGCCCTGCCGAAAGCGGCCTCCAGGGTGCGGCCATGCTGCTCCGCCAGGATCTCCGTAGGCGCCATCAGGGCTCCCTGGTGCCCCTCCAGCACGGCCGACAGCAGGCCCACGGCAGCCACGATGGTCTTGCCCGACCCCACCTCCCCCTGGAGAAGTCGTGTCATGGGCCGGGATCCGGCGAGATCCCCCCGAATCTCCGCCACCACCAGCCTCTGGGCTCCGGTCAGGGAGAAAGGCTGGCAGGCAAGGAAGCGATCCAGAGCCTCCGAATCGGGTCGCAGGCTGGGAGCGCTGGCCCCAGCCTGCCACTCGGCACGGCTCTTCAGAGCAGCCACCTGCACCAGGAAAACCTCGTCGAAGGCCAGGCGCTGCTTGGCCTCGGCCACTTCCTCCAGGCTCCCCGGGAAGTGGATCTTGGCCACCGCCTCCCGCAGCGAGGTCAGCTGGTACTGATCCAGAAGCCACCGGGGAAGAAACTCCTCCAGGCGGGGTGCGTAGGACGGGACCACCTGCACCATGACTTCCCGCAGCCAGTAGTCGGAAACCCCTTCGGTGAGGGGGTATACCGGCACCAGCCGCCGGGTGTGCAATGGAGCCCGTTCCGCTGGTTCCCAATCGGGACTCTCGAAGGACAGTTGGCCCCCGTAGCCCGTCGCGGTCCCGGCCAGGGCTATGCGGCTGTTGGGCACGAGGTGCAGGCCACCGTACCCGCGGCGAAACCAGGTGGCCGATATCCTGCCGCTCTCGTCCCTCACCTTGACGGTGGTCCGGAACAGCTTGCGGAGCCCGGGCGTAACCTGCACGTCCTCGACGGTCCCCACAATGCTGGCCGTCTCACCATACATCAACTCTGCAGTCCGCTTAACAGATCGGAAATCCCGATAGTCCCTGGGAAAGTGCAGGAGGAGATCCCGAATCCGCAGGATACCCAGCTTCCCCAACAGAGAGGCGCGTTGCTTCCCCACCCCCCTCAGGGCGAGAACAGGGTCCTCCAACTGCAGGGTCGCGGGCTGCGGAACCCGCGCACTCCTCGGCCGAGCAGGAGCCGGCTGTCGAGGACTGAGGATTGGGGGCTGAGGACTGAGTGCTGGCCGCCCGCTGATCCCCTCAGTCCTCAGTCCTGAGTCCTCAGTCCTGCCCCCTTGTGCCCTGTGCCTTGTGCCTTCCGGCTGGTCCAGCACCACGATCCGATCCAGCACCTCATTGACCAGGTCCAGCGCCCCCTTCGTCGATTCCCGCCGATCCTCGGCAACTAGCTGCCCGTAACCGTGGAGCAGCCCCACCACATGTTTCGCCTCAGGCCAGGTCGGGTAGGAGGTCTCCAGAGAGGTGAGGGTAGAGGCCCAGTTGGAGAGGAACTTCTCCAGACCACCGAACACCGTGCGATCGGCGCATCCGGTGCGGAGTTCCTGATTCAGGATCTTCTGTGCCGTGGTCCATAGTCTCAGCAGCTCGGCCCGTCCCTTCCAGGCCGAACGCGAGCCCCCGGTGTTGGCCATAAACGCGCCCCCTCAGGACTACCTGGGCAACAGCACTCCGGCACCGAACACCCCCGGCCCTGTGTGGGTGCCGAGGACCGGTCCGATCCTTCCCCGCTGCACCCTGGGCCCGGCATACGAACCCATCAGCAGCCCCAGAAGCTGGTCGGCAGGCTCCGGATCGTCGCCGTGCAACACCGCCAACTCCTCCAGAGGCCCCAGGTCCAGCACCGCTTCGGCCACCCGCTTGATAGCCGATGCCCTGGTCCTCACTCGATCCACGGGGATCACCTCCCCACCGAGGACCTGGAAGACCAGCTTGATGGAGAGCAGATTACCGGCAAAGGCCTGGGCTCGCCCAATTCGCCCCCCGCGACGTAGGAACTCGAAGGTGTCCACTGCGGCGATGAGCCTCAGCCTCGGGATTAGATCCTCCGCCATCTCCACGCATTCAGACAGAGAGACATCCCCCTCCGCCAGCCGGGCAACCCGCAGCGCCACTGCACCTAGGGGAAAGGTCGTCGTCAGGGTGTCGATCACGGCGATCTTTTCGGGAGCAACGCTGCGCGCCGCCACCAGGGCAGAGTTGAAGGTCCCGCTCAGCTTGGACGAGATGTGGATAGAGACTATCCCGTCGCACTCCTCCAGCAAACGGCGGTAGGCCTCCTCGAACTGCCCCGACGAAGGCTGCGACGTTCGCGGGGTCCCCTTTTCCTCCCGAAGCTTCCTGTAGAACTCGTCGATTCCGATCTCGACCTTTTCCTGATAGGTCTCGCCGTTCCAATGAACGTTTAGGGAAACCATCGATATGCCCAGCCTTCGGGCTTCGGCCTCGTCTAAGTCGGCAGTACTGTCGGTCACAACCCGGATCCTACTCACTTCTCCTCCTGGATTCCCTGCTAAGCGCCACGTAGGGGCGGTTCGGCAACCGCCCCTACTCGACCAGAGGATCGACGGGGCAAGCTAGGGGCCCCCGTCCCCCTGGGGGATCGGAAAAGCCGGAAACATCCCGCCAGGGCCTATTCCACGGAAATGATGTATGGGTAATGGGGTTGGCCGCCGTCCACCACTTCCACCTGGACCTCCGGCCATCGCTGTTGAACCGACCGGGCCACCTGCTGGCCCTCCTCCAGCGACACCCCTTCTCCGCAGTAGATGGTCACCACTTCGCGCTCAGCAACCCCTGCCCGCTCCATCGTCCTCAGTGCCACCCCCGCCAGCGAGTCGCCTGCTTCCACTAAGGTGCCGTTGAGAAGACCGATGGCCTGCCCCTCCTCGATATTCAGGCCGTTGACCCGTGTGGAGCGCACTGCTCGGGTCAACTCCACGCTCTGCACCAAGCAGAGGGCCTCGCTCATGGCAGTCAGGTTGCCCTCCAGGTCCGACTCGGGATTAAAGGCGATCATCGCTGCAACCCCTTCGCAGACCGTCCTGGTTGGCACTACCCTCATCTCCACCCGCGAGAGGGCCTGGGCCTGTTGAGCGGTCATTACTACGTTGGGGTTGTTGGGAAGCAAAATCACCCTGGAGTACCCTGTGGCGGCGACTCCATGGACCAACTCCTCGATGCTGGGGTTCATGCTCTGACCACCCGGCACCACCATCGCCGCGCCCAGATCTGTGAACACCCTGGCCAGCCCTTCTCCCGCCGCGACGGTCACCACCCCCACGCCATCGATGGGAACCGGTGGCGTCGACGGGGTCTGCGCCATGCCGCCGACGTAGGCCGTGTGCTGGAGCTGCATGTTCTCCACCTTGACCCTATCCATGGAGCCAAAGTGGGACATGGCATTGAGGATATCACCCGGCTGCTGGGTGTGAACGTGCACGTGGACCAGGTCCGGCTCCCCCACAACCATCACCGAACTGCCCATGGCCTCCAATTCCCGCCGTATGTCTTCGACCCGCAGCCCCTGGCCACGAACCAGCACCTCAGTACAGAAGCCGTAGTCGGTAGAGGTGGGGACAGCCACCGGAGCAAGCATTGGCTTTCGAGGGGCCACCACCGGAGGAGGGGGCGTGCGCTCGCCGGTGATGAACATGTGGGCACCTTCCAGCAGCAGCAGGTAGCCCTGTCCACCCGCATCCACGACACCCGCTTCCTTGAGGGTGGGCAGCAGGTCGGGAGTGCCGGCCAGGGACTGACGCGCGACTTCCACGGCCCGGCGCAGGATCTGACCCACGCTGCGCTCCTCCTGGGACGCCGCCATGGCTGCATCCGCCGCCTCTCGGGCTACGGTGAGCATGGTCCCCTCCACCGGCTTGCCAATCCCCCTGTAAGCGGTGTTCGCGCCCTCCTTGAGGGCGGAAGCCATCTCAGCACCGTCCAGGACTCTCCGCCCATCGATGGCTCGCGCCATCCCCCGCAGAACCTGGGAGAGTATCACCCCGGAGTTGCCGCGAGCACCCATCAAGGATCCGTGGGCCGCTGCCTGGGCTACCGTGCCGACGTCGTCGCTGCCAGTCTTGGCCACCTCCTCCAAGGCAGACTGCATGGTGAGCAACATGTTGGTACCGGTGTCGCCGTCGGGGACAGGGAACACGTTCAGCGAGTTGACCAGCTCCACGTTTTCCTCGAGAAGAGCGGTGCCCACCTCCAGCATCTGACGCAGGTCGCTGCCGCTAATCCGCAGCCGGCTAACAACGTTATCCTGATCTGTCACTTTTCTTCCAGAGATCGAGAGTTACTCGAGAAATGGGGAAGGCAAAAGGAGTCGTCACGACTATTCGGCTGTCGTAGCCGCCGGAGGCATGTCGGTGTTCCCTGTCCATGCAGGTGCAGGTAGGGAGGCCACTGCCGTCAGGCCTGGTCGCTGATGCGCAGTCCCTGGACATTGACGTTGACCTGGGCGACCGGCATGCCTATCGCTTTCTCCACCGCGAACTTCACGTTCTGAGCGATGTTGCGACCGACCTCCGAGACTCTAGTGCCGTACTCCACTATGACGTAGAGGTCGATCGTGATCTGGCCGTCCCTGAGGTGCACCGCGATCCCATGTTCCAGGTGCTCCCTCCGCAGCATCTCCGCGAGGCCGTCTTTGAGCCTCGCCGAAGCCATCCCGACGACCCCGTACGACCGCAGTACGGCGTCCGCAGCGATAGATGCGATCGCCTTCTGGCTTACCTCGATCCTGCCTAGCTTGTCCATACTTGGCATCTGCATCCCGGCTGACATAGGTTAGGCCCCGTTTGCTAAGGATCGGACCTTGTGGTATTATAGCCGCCGTCAGCCCGGCAGTCGAGTTCCAGGCAGGTTCTTGTTGAAGGGCCTGCCTGCGTTGCGCCAGGGCGGCAAACACGGGTACGAAAGGGGTGACACCTTGCCTCTCTGCCAGATCTGCGGCAAGGGAGTCGGCTACGGCCACAACGTCAGCCACTCCAAGCGCCGGACCAACCGCCGGTGGCTGCCGAACATCCAGAAAGCCACCATCACGATAGACAATACGAAGGCGAGCGTCCGCATCTGCACTCGCTGCCTGCGAACCCTGCAGAAATCGGCTTAGCTACCCCTTCTCTATCGGCAGATAAGAAACGGCCGGTGCCTGTGGCACCGGCCTTCTGTCTGTCCTGGACCTTGCGCTTCGCGCAAGGAAATCTCAGACAGCGGCCTCGATCGACCGCCGGAGCGCCGCCAGGTTCTCCGCCACCGAGCCTCGCCCGTTGAAGGTGCTTGATCCCGCCACCAGCACCTGTGCCCCGGCCCGCACCAGCCCCCCCGCGTTCTCCGTGGTAACGCCCCCGTCCACCTCTATCTCCGCCAGACTCCCGATGGCAGACTTCAAAGAAGCCAGCCGCCGCACCTTGTCCACGCTGGCAGGGATCAGCTTCTGGCCCCCGAAGCCCGGGTTCACCGACATCACCAGCACCAGGTCGACCATGTCCAGTACCTCTCTCAAGCTCTCGATGGGGGTGGCGGGGTTCACCGAGACGCCAACTCGAACCCCCAGCCCGCTAATCCTGGACAGGACGTGGTTGAGATGGCGGCACGCCTCCTGGTGTACCGTCAGGATACTGGCGCCGGCCTTGGCGAAGCTGGAGATCAGCATCTCCGGCGACTCCACCATCAAGTGAACGTCCAGAGGAAGAGAAGTGGAGCGGCGCACGGCAGCCACTATGTCTGGCCCCATGGTGAGATTGGGGACGAAGTGCCCGTCCATGACGTCGATGTGGATGTAGTCAGCGCCCCCCTCCTCGGCGGCGCGGACCTGCTCGCCCAACCGGGCGAAGTCGGCGCTGAGGATCGAGGGCGCTATCTTGATCTTCACCAGCTCCTCCGTACGAAGTGATGAGTCATGAGTGATGAGTACTGGGCAGCAACGGCCTGACCCTCATCACTCTTCACTCATCACTCATCAGTCTTTGGCCGAAGTGTATCGGAGTTGGCCGCAGGCCGCCAGTATGTCCTGTCCCTTGGTCTCCCGCAGGGTGCAGGGAATGCGGGCCTCGTCCAGCACCCTCTTGAAGGCCGCGACCCTCTCGGGGGTGGACGGCTTCAAGGCAGGGTCCAGCGACTGGTTCATGGGGATCAGGTTCACGTGGCACAACTGGCCGGACAGCAGCCGCACCAAATGCCTCGCCTGGCCCACGTCGTCGTTGACCCCCTGCATCATCGTGTATTCGTAGGTAACGCGGCGCCCGGTCCTGGCCTGGTAGCGAGAGGCCGCCTCCAGCACAGAAGCGATGGGGTAACGCCGGTTGACCGGCATGATCCGATCGCGCACCCCATCGGTGGCGGCGTGGAGGGAGATGGCCAGCCCCAGCTGCAGCCCCTCCTCGGCCAGCCGGTCGATCCCAGGCACGAGGCCCGCGGTCGAGATGGTGATCCGCCTCGCCCCCAATCCCACCCCATCGGGCGAAATCAGCAGTCGAACGGCAGCCATCACGGCCTCGTAGTTGGCCAGCGGCTCCCCCATGCCCATGAAGACGACGTTGGTCACGAAACGCCGCTCCGGTCCTCCGGTCTCCTGGGAGACCTGCCTCAGGGTCCGCTCGAAGTGGTAGAGCTGCTCCGCGATCTCTCCTGCCGATAGCTGCCGCCCAAAACCCATCTGCCCGGTCACGCAGAAGGCGCAGCCCAGGGCGCAGCCCACCTGGCTGGAGACGCAGACCGTGTAGCGATCCGCCTCGTGGCCGGGAGCCGGCGCTTCCATCAGCACCGCCTCCACTCGCTGGCCGTCCGCCAGCTTCAGCAGCCGCTTCCGGGTCATCCCATCGGCCGACGTCAACTCCCGCTCTAGCTCCGCCCGGGCCACCTGCATATGAGACGACAGCTGAGCCCGAAACGAGCGGGGCAGGTTGGCCATCCGATCCAGGTCGGTCTCCAGCCGCCCGTGCACCCAGTGGAACAGCTGACGCCCCCGAAAGAGCGGCTGACCCAGGGAGACCGCCAGTCCCTCCATGGCAGCCTGATCCATGTCAGTAAGAAAGAAACTGTCCAGTTTTGTAACACTCATGATTGAAAGTAACTATAGGAACTCCCCAGAGTACACCTCTGGGGAGCCATCGAAAATCAAGTGTCCAACAGAAAACTACCGCTAACTACGATTCATACTAGCACAGGCCACGCCCGATCACAACCGCTGCCCTCGCCCCGTCTCAACCCAGCCGGCTACCGACGAACTCCCGGTGCCCGAGGAGGAAGTCCCGAATCGGCAGAGGCCGTCCCCCCTCCAGCGCCACCTCCAGCAGCCGGAGAAGCCCGCCGCCCGTGACCACCCCCACCTCCCCGTTGGCTCCCAGCGGGACCACAGTCCCCGGCGCGTCAGTAGACGAACTGGCCCCCTCCGGCCGGCAGGAGATGACCTTCAGCATCCGCCCCTTCCAGAAGGTGTAGCTCCCCGGCCACGGCCGATAGGCACGGCTGGCGCGCCAGATCTCGACGGCCCGCCGCGACCAGTCGATCAGCCCGTCCTCCTTCCTGATGATAGGAGCATAGGTGGCCAGGCGCTCATCCTGGGGCACCGGTAGAAGCGAACCCTCCAGGTAGCCTGGCAGGCTCTCAATCAACAGTTCGGCACCCATTCGAGAAAGCCGCATCTCCAATTCCGGCGCTGAGTCCTCTTCCAGAATGGGCGTGGCCTTGCGAGCCAGGATGGGGCCGGTGTCCATGCCCGGATCCATCTGCATTATGGTGACTCCCGTGGCCTCGTCCCCGGCCAGGATCGCGGCCTGAATGGGCGAAGCGCCTCTCCAGCGGGGCAACAGGGAGCCATGAACGTTCAGGCAACCCTTCGGGGGCAGGTCCAGCACCGTCCGGGGCAGGATCTGGCCGTAGGCCGCCACCACGATCAGGTCGGGCCGAAGGTTGGCCAGGGCAGCCACAGAATCCGGGGCCCTCAGCCTCTCCGGCGTCAACACCGGCAGACCCAGCCTCTCCGCCGCTTCCATCAGCGGGGGGGCAGTCATCTTTCGGCTTCGACCGGCAGGCCGAGGCGGCTGGGAGACCACCCCCAACAGGGAGTACCCCTCCCGAACCAGCGCCTCAAGGGAGGGAACGGCGAACTGAGCCGTTCCCATGAAGCCAGTTCTAACCGAGTGAGGCGATACCATCTGTCACCTCCGGCGACCCATCGAAATGTCCAGTCCCTTAGATCCACTACATCATACCATCGCGGGCCATGCTATACTTCCGTCGATCCACATCTATTATGTTGGAGGTGGACTGTGGCTCTCTCAGAAACTGCCGAGTACAGCCTGGGCGTCAAGGAGATGCTGCCCGAGGATCGCCCGCGAGAGCGGCTCGCCGCCCTCGGTGCCGCCTACCTCGCCAATCAGGAACTGCTGGCCATCCTCATCGGTAGCGGCACCTCCCGGCACAACGTCCTCCAGGTTTCCCAGACCCTGCTCCACAGCTTCCAGGGCCTCGCCGGCCTGGCCAGGGCCTCGGTGGACGATCTCCGCCGGGTGCCCGGCATCGGCCCCGTCCGAGCCGTGGAGTTGAAGGCCTGCCTCGAGTTGGGCCGCAGACTGCTGACCGCCCCAGACCTGGATCGCCCCATCATCCGCTGCCCGGCCGACGCCGCCCACCTGGTGCTGGACATGGGACTCCTGGAGCAGGAGCACCTGCGCGTTCTCCTCCTCAACACCAAGAATCACGTCCTCGGTGTCCACGAGGTGTACAAGGGAAGCCTGAACAGCTCCCTCATCCGGGTGGGAGAGCTGTTCAAGGAGGCCATCCGCCAGAACTGCGCCGCCCTCGTCCTCGTCCACAACCACCCCTCCGGGGATCCCTCACCCTCCCGCGATGACCTCCAGGTGACCCGTCAGGCCGTCCAGGCAGGCAAGTTGCTAGACGTGGAGGTGCTGGACCACCTCGTCATCGGCAGGGGCGACCGCTGGCTCAGCATGAAGGAGCGAGGCCTCGGCTTCGACTGAGGCGGACTTCCTTCGTCCGGGCTGCCACCAACATAGCTGAGGTTTCTGGTTGACATCCAGGGGCTGTGGTCATATACTGTCGCCACTTTCCGGCATAGTCGAGTAAGTCGCTCGGCCAACATGACAATTCTCTCTTGCCTGGGTCGCAGCCTTTAGAAGGAGATCAGCATGAGCGATCAGTCCTGGCATTTCGATACCCTGGCCCTGCACGGAGGCCAGGCGCCCGACCCCACCACCGGCGCTCGGGCGGTGCCCATCTACCAGACCACCTCATACGTCTTCGAGAACGCCGACCACGCGGCTAGCCTGTTCGCGCTGGAGAAGCCGGGTAACATATACACCCGCATCATGAACCCCACCACGGACGTCTTCGAGAAGAGAGTGGCGCTGCTGGAAGGCGGCGTGGGGGCCCTGGCAGTGGCCTCGGGGCAGGCGGCCGAAATGATCGCCCTCCTGAACATCCTGCGGGCGGGCGACGAACTGGTCTCCTCCAGCACCCTGTACGGTGGGACCTACAATCTCTTCGCCGTTACCCTGGCAAAGCTGGGCATCACTACCCACTTCGTGGACGCCTCGGACCCGGAGAACTTCCGGCGAGCCATCACCTCGCGGACCAGGGCGCTCTACGCCGAGACCATCGGTAATCCCAAGATGGACGTCCTGGATATCGAGCCGGTGGCCCGGATCGCTCACGAGGCCGGGGTTCCTCTCATCATGGACAACACCTTTGCCACCCCCTACCTCTGCCGCCCCTTCGACTACGGAGCCGACGTGGTCATCCACTCGGCCACCAAGTACATCGGGGGCCATGGCACCTCCATCGGTGGCGTCGTCGTCGACTCCGGTCGCTTCGACTGGACCAAGGGCAAGTACCCCGAACTGGTGGATCCAGACCCCAGCTACCACGGGGTCAGCTATACCGGTTCCTTCGGTCCGGCCGCCTACATAGCGAAAGCCCGCGTTCAACTACTGCGCGACCTGGGTCCCGCCCTGAGCCCCTTCAACGCATTTCTGTTCCTTCAGGGGTTGGAGACCCTCTCCCTCCGCATGGAGCGACACTCGACCAACGCCCTGAAGGTTGCCCAA
>JAJZQR010000302.1 GCA_021806765.1 Chloroflexota bacterium
GCAACGAACGTCTGCAGTCGCTACTAGAGAGGCATGTCTATCCGTTTATGGTGCTGAAGACCGGAAGAAACATGTCGGCGGTGATGGCCTGGCCACGCTCCACCACGACGAATTGGTGATCTCGCCTCTCCGGCGACACCAGATCTCGCAAGAGCTCGTCGGAACCGACCATCTCGTCGTAGACGAGGCCGAAAAACTCGGCGAACTGGCGAACGTACCCCCGCAACCGACTTACAGGACATGCCCCTGTGTCGATCAGCGCCGTTCGGTGGTAGCCCTTCATCATCTCGTGGGCTACCCACCGGGCGGTCTCATCGCCGTATTTCTCGATGCACCTCTGGTATTCCTTGAAGGGATCCATGGAGTGGTCGATCCAGCCCAGGCTGAACCAGTAGGTGCCCGGTTCTTTTTCGAACTCCTCTCGGTATCGATCGTAGGAGCCCAACAGCAGCGAGATGCAGTCGTCCACCCGGGGCACCACCAGCCGCCCCGTACGGGAGGTCAAGCCAACTACCCCGTTGCCGCATTGGCCGTAGCCCAGCAGGATCTCGTCGGCGTCCAGGGCGTTGATCTCTTTCTGAAGGCTCTCCCGAAGTTTGTCGGGGGTCCGATGAAGGCCCTGCTCCAACACCACGAAGGTCGTATCAGGCGGCAGAAGAGGCCGAAGCTCCGCCTCCACTGTCTGGCAGGCGATGACGGCGAGTCTCAACCCGTTAGTCTCCTCTAGGTAGCTATCACAAAGTCTCTAGCTACTCCTCGTCCCAGTGCTTGGAGAAATGGTCCTTGCCCAGGAAGGTGTTAGACCAGGAAGAGCTGTTTCGGAGGCTGCCATCCCTGAAGACGGACGGCCTCTCCAGCATCTTCTCGGCCTCGCCGTAGGGCTTAAGCCGGTCGTAGGCCCTGGCCCAGATGCACTCTTTCTCTGTGGCCTCGCAGATCCCCTGGTGGGAGCCTCCACAGGGACCGTTCCTCTGGTTTTTCGCGCACTGGGACATTGGGCAGAGGTAGGCCACATCGGGAAGCGAGCAGTCTCCACAGTTGCGGCAGTCGTACAGCGGGATCTTGGCCGCCTGCTCACCCACCTCCAGCAAACGCGCCAGCCGTTTGTGGTTGTCGACCCGAGTGTAGAAGCCGCGCGCAGCGGCGAAGCCACCGGATTTCTGGTCGAAGACACGACCGTGGAAGAATCGGCTGACCTTGTAGAAGGCCGGAACCTTCGACCGTAGCCTGCGCTGTCCCTCGGGAGTCAGGGAGGCCAGGTACTGCTGGTTGACCTGGGACGAGCTGAGGCCGGTATCGGGATCTTGCTCGAAGAAGTAGAATTCGTTTGGCTGCGGGTACTGGATCTCCCTGGCGAAGGTTTTCCAGTCGTCGGGGGCGAAAGAGTCCGCCATCTCGAAGATCGCCGCGAACTCCTGGGCATCCTTGGGGCCGGAGAGGTAGGCTCCCCTGTAACCGAGACCCTTCAAGACGGCGATCTGCTTGGCCGCGAACTCTCGGAAGAAAGCCTTACCCTTGTCGGGGGAGTTGAACTGCTTCTCCGCCTCCGCTAGCAGAGCATCGCTGCAGATAGCCCCCGCCACCATGCCCTTATTGAAGTAGCGGGCTACGGCTCGAGACAGCAGGTAGATGTTAGCTATGACGGGTACGTTGAGCTGATTCATCTCCATGTATCGGAGCAACTCGTCGAACTTTCGGGAATCGTACCCCAGCTGGGTGATGATGAACCCGGCCCCGCTAGTGATCTTGCGGGCCAGCTTGTAGTACTGGGGCATCAGTTCCCGCTCCTGCTGCTTGAAAGGGGAGACGGCGGCGCCCAGGAAGAACTTGGTCTGGCGGAGACGGTTCGTCTGATCCTTAGGGGTGGGGGCGCGAAGCCCCTGGTTCATCTCGTGGAGCATGGTGATCAGCCCCACGGAGTCGATATCGAACACGGGGGTCGCCTGCCCCCGATAACCCTCCACCGGGTAGTCCCCGGAGAGGCAGAGGATATTCTCGAAACCGGCGCTGGCCAGGGCCCAGGCCCTGCTCTCGAGTCCGCAGCGGTTCGCGTCCTTGCAGGATAGATGGATGATGGCCTGCTGTCGGCGTTCCTCCAGGAGCATCCCAAGGGATTCGGGAGAGACCTTGGGGGCACCGCCGGCGTTGTCGGTGATGCTGAGGGCGTGGGCGATCCCGGAGCCGGCCAGGTCGTTGGCCAGGGCAGCCACTTTGGCCGCATTGGTCTCCACCAGCGGGCCTCGGGTGGGGACCAACTCGGCGATACGTACGAAGGTGCCGGTTTCCGTTAGTAATGAGCGCAGCGTCTGCGGATGGCCTAGCGTATCCATGGATGGCTCCTGTGGTCTTGCTTCTGGTGCCTGAGACATCGCATACCTCCTCACAGCTTTGAGGCTCTACCCCGCCGTCAGGGTATCACAGCGACTACGTTGGTCGACATTGCCGGCTATTATGCCACCAAGTGCCTGACCTTTGAAACCATTTGAGAGAAGGTAAACGAATCCAATTCGTGATGGTTGAGAGGCCAGGCCTCCTGGATACCCTTACGCTGACACCGCGTCCTCCGCCCTGGAGACAGCACGCGTGGCATCGGGGGCGTAGAAGTCGGCTAGACAGACATAGGCAAGGCCGTAGGGCGCATCGCATACGTCCTATCTCCACATGGGCGTATGCTACATGCCCTCACAACCTCCGGGTCTCCGTGGTTCAGATGGGTTTTCACAGTCCCTCGATGGGGTAGCGGCCATATTTCTGGACGGCCTTGGCCATTGCCCTCACGTTCTCGACCTTGCAGTAGTCGGTGAGGCTGTTGGCGCTGGTGACCATGTATCCGCCGCCGGGCCCGGCGGTGGCTATCCTCTGCTTCACCTCGGTATCGACCTCCTCCGGCGTGCCTCGGGTGAGGGTGTAGTCCAGGTCGATGTTGCCGGCGATGGCGACCCTGTCGCCGTACTCTCTCTTCATCTTGCCGATATCCATGGCGGCCGGCTGTATGGGGTGGACGGCGTTCATGCCCAGGGTGAGCAGGTCCGGCAGTAGGGGGAAGAGGTTCCCGTCGCTGTGGAAGATCCAGGGTTTCTTGATCTCCTGGGCCACGCTCTTCATGTGAGGGAGGAAGAACTCCCGGAAGACCTTGGGCGACATGAAGGGTCCGTTGTTGCCCGCCAGGTCGTCGTTGGCCCAGAGGAAGTCGAAGTCCAGTTCGTTCAGATGCTTCACAACTCTAGCCGACCAGGCGGAGAACCGGCTGTGGATCTCGTGCACGAGATCTGGATCGTCGTAGAGCATGTAGCCGAAGGCGTCTAACCCCATGCTTTCCAGGGTGGAGGCGGCCCCCAGCCGGACGCGGGCGAAGACGGCGAATTCCTGCTTGTACTCCTTGAGCCACTGGGCCACCCGTTCGTAGCGGGCCGGGTGATCCGGGTCGGGCAGGAACTTGTCGAACAGCTCCAGAGCTTGACGGGAGTCGAGGAGCCCTTTCTTGATGTAGGCGCGTCCCGTTGCCTCGTCTGTGCCCATATCAGCGATCCAGGGGGGCACGAAGTCGAAGGTGATCTTGTTGGGGTAGTAGTAGCTAGCAGCAAAACTATCGGTGGATTGGAGAGCCTGGCCCGCCGTGGCTCCGACCCCCTTGGGGAAGTGGTAGCCGAACCCATCCATCCCGAGTTCCCGGCAGAGGTCGCCGGGATCGAAGTCGGCCCTTCCCATGACCTTAACCTGGAGTTCCTCTTCGATGTCGTTCTCTATCCAGGGAACGCGATCTGGTTCCTCCCTCCTCAGGAAGGTCAGAACGCGCTCGCGGGGTGTCATCTCTGCCATGATTGCTCCTGAACGAGTGATGAGCGATGAGCAATGAGTGATGAGTGACGGAGGGCCGTCACCCACCACTCTTGACTCATTACCTTCTACGCCGAGATCTCTTCCAGCACCTTACCCTTGGTCTCCGGGCCCAGAAGCAGAACATTCAGGGCGCCGATCACGAAGGCTAGACCACCCAGGGTGAAGACAGCCGGGGTGCCCCAGGAGACCATGATGATGGGCACCACGGCCGGACCGATGAGGCCCCCGATGCGGCCCCAGGAGGAGGCAGTGCCACAGCCGGTGGCGCGGGCCCGGGTGGGGAACAGTTCGGGAGTATAGGCGTACAGCACGGACCACATCCCGAAGAAGAAGAACTGCATGAAGGCGCCGGCAATGATCAGCCCTGCCTGGGAAGAGGCCTGGCCGTAGAAGTAGGCGGCCGCGCCACTCAGGAGCACGTATCCGATCACGGAGATCTTGCGGCCCAGCCGTTCCACGAGATAGGCCGCTGAGAAGAAACCGGGAACGCCCCAGAGGGTCATGAGCAGCACGAACTCGATGGACTTAGTGACGGTGAAGCCTTTGTCCACCAGCAGCTTACCCATCCAGGTGGTGATGCCATAGTAGCCGAGGAGCACGGTGAACCAGAGCACCCAGACCATGATGGTGCGGGTGCGATAGCCCGGTGTGAACAGTTCCCACAGGGAGAAGCCGCCCTTGGCGACCTCGTCGGCGATGGCGTGTTCAGAGGGCTTGGGGAGCGGCTTGGCGTAGGCCTTCTGGACGTTGGACTCGATCAGCTTCATGGTCGTTTCGGCTTCCTCCAGCCGACCACGAGCCTCGTACCATCGCGGGGACTCGGGCACCTGGCGACGGATGATCAGCACATAGATGGCGGGCAAGCCCTCGGCCACGAACACCAACCGCCAGCCACCCACGGGCACCAGCAGCAGGGCCGCTACGCCGGCAAGAATGAAGCCCAGGGGCCAGAACCCCTCCAGCAGGGCGATGTACTTGCCTCGTTGAGCTGCCGGAAGGAACTCGGAGACCAGCGACTGGGCGATGGGGAACTCTGCTCCCATCCCGAACCCTAACAGGAAGCGGAAAACCCAGAGCGCCTGCACGTTCCACGCGACGGCGCAGAGGAGGCTGGCCGTGCCCCACAGGACCATGCTCCACTGGAAGACGGCCTTGCGGCCAATGCGGTCGGCCAGTATGCCTGCCAGACCGGCTCCAAAGGCCATGCCTGCCAGGCTAGCGCTGCCGACCAGACCGCTGGCGGCGGCGCTCAGGTTCAGTTCCTTGCTGATGGGGGCAAGCAAGAAGGTCATCATGGCCAGATCTACGGAGTCGAAGAGCCAGGCCGTAGCGATGATGAGGAAGATTACCCGCTGGTAGCGGGTCAGCGGCAGTCGCTCCATGCGTTGCGGCAGATTGAGCGAGCCAAATCCGGCGGCGATCGCAGACATCTTTTCCCTCCATAAGGAGATGGCAAATAGCGCTACCGGTCCGGTAAGTCACATCGCGTCGACGCGGAGGCTGCCGTCCTTGGCAGAGGTCGAGGGGTTCAGTTGTGGAAAGCGGCTCTCACCTCCTTTGCTGACTGGCCTTGCTGGCCTTCCTTCCGAAGCGTAAGCCCTGTCTGAGAGCCGGGGCCGGGAGTGCCTCGGCAAGAATCGGCGGCCACCCTGACAACCGAGATGATGGAACGGGCGCGCGGGCGAATGGTTAGACCATTACCGCGCCTATTATTAACCTGGGAAAGTATGCTGTCAAGGGGTATTGCCGGGTGGTTCAGCTGGCGCGTGCTCTAGCGGGTTGACAGGTCGATGGTTGGAGGGTGGCCCTCGCCAGGGTGCGCTACCTGAGCCAGGGAGTGATCTGAGTGGATGCCCAGGTGAAATGGAGGAAGTTGTTGCAGGGACCGGGTTCGGTTGGCCATCATGTCGTCGTTGAAGTAGGCGATGTGGCTCTTCATCCGCTCCTCGGCCAGCTCCGGCTGCCGGTCACGGATGGCGAGGAAGATATCGCGAATGTCGGCCAGCACCTTGTCGTACAGTCCTGGGCTGATGAAGCTGTAGGCCTCCTGCATGGCCCGAGTGATGGCCTTCATGGTAGCGAAACTGGGGCGATTCTCGGAGGACTCCGCCACGCTCCAATGGAACTTCATCTCCTCAGCCAGAAAAGCCCCCCAGGGAGTGGCCGCGCGAGCCAGTTCCTCCAGCCGGCCCAGTCGATTCTCCAGCAGGCCAATGGTTTCGTCGTTGGCCCTCAGCGCTGCCCAGTAGGCTGTACCTCCTTCCAGCCGCTCTCGGAACTCGGCCAGTTCGGCGAGGGATACCCCCTCGAGGGAGAGCAGCAGGAGCAGCGACTCCGCGACGGTATCGGAAGTGGCGTGGGAAACGAAGGTGCCACCCGTAGCACCGGAACGAATGGTGATCAGGTCGGCCTTCTCCAAGACCCTCAGGGCCTCCAGAATGGTGGCGCGGCTGACCTGAAACATGTCTTTCAGGTCCCGTTGAGAGGGAAGTCGATCGCCGGGGCGCAGACGGCCCTGCACTATGGCCTCCCGGATCTGATAGGCCACATCCTCGAACGCTCGTTTGGGAGACGCTTTCTGAAACACGATGCGGTCCAATCGATCAGACTGTGCTACAGGTGGGGCAAATCGACACGAGGCTACAGAGTATGCTTAAACTGGTTAACTGTCAATCTATACCTACCGCGTGCCATGGCGCTCGTCGCTCATGTCCTAAGGGGCAACGACCGACAGGCCCCTGCCCACGTTGCGTGCGCGCCCTGGCGGCTATCGGTGGAACAGGGGGGCATATTCGGCCGCCACCCGGATGGACAGA
>JAJZQR010000303.1 GCA_021806765.1 Chloroflexota bacterium
CGAGTATAGCCGGTCCCGCTCGCCCACCACAATGGCATTCCGCTCGGGGATTATCTCCAACACGTACATCGGCCGGCCGGCTGCCAATCCCAACCCCTTCCGCTGGCCGACGGTGTAGAAGGCGATACCGGGGTGGGTGCCGATCCGATCCCCGCTGGCATCGAGGATTGGCCCCGGCTCGCTCACGGAAGGAAGCCGTCGGCGCAAGAAACCGGCGTAGTCGTTGTCCGGAACGAAGCAGATCTCCTGGCTGTCCGGCTTGGCCGCCGTCACCAGCCCCAGCTTCGCGGCTATGCTCCTCGTCTCGGTCTTCTCCAGCTCGCCCAGGGGGAAGAGGGTATGGGCCAACTGCTCCTGGGTCAGGTAGGAGAGGGCATAGCTCTGGTCCTTGGAAGCGTCGCGGGCCTTCAGGAGGGTGTACCGGCCCGATCCCGTCCGGCCGGCGCGGGCGTAGTGGCCCGTAGCCAGGTACTCCGCCCCCAGGGAGCGGGCCTGCGCCATCAGGGCCTCGAACTTGACGAAGCGATTGCATCGAACGCAGGGGTTGGGGGTCCGCCCCCTGGCATACTCCTGGAGGAAATCCTGGATCACCGACTGGTCGAAGATCTCCCGGAAGTTGAGGGTGTAGTGGGGTATCCCCAGCAAATCGGCGACCCGCCGGGCATCCTCCACCGACTCGAGGGAACAGCAGGCGTTGTGGCGAGTGTCGGCCTCCACCAGGTTGGTCTCCGGCCAGACGTTCAGGGTAACCCCCATCACCCTGAAGCCCTGCTCCTTCAGGAGAGCGGCGGCCACGGAGCTGTCCACTCCCCCGCTCATCGCCACCACGACCAGATCAGCCACCCAACGCCTCCCCACGCATTGACCAGTATTATCCCGCGATAATCTTATTATAAGGGGGGAAAGGGAGACCGGACAACCCGGCGGCTCTGGCGCGGGTACGGCGCAGGTTTCCGGAGGCGGAAAGCAGGCCCCGTGAGTGTAGGGGCGAAGCATTTCGTCGCAACGGAATGCTTCGCCCTTCCCCGTGGATTGCGGCAGCCGAGGGCAAAGCATTCGCCTGCGACCGCCCCAAGGGCGAAGCATCGCCTGCGGGCAATGCTTCGCCCCTACGGTGGCTCGGCCCCACCCTCCCGGAAGGGGATAAGCCCCCGCCCTGCATCCCGCCAGGCGAAAAAGGGCCGGGTGGCAAACCACCGCCCGGCCCCGTAGGAGGAAGCTTAAAGGTTCGGCGTGCCGTTGGGCTGCGGCTCCTGGAAGAGGGGCGTGCTCAGGTAGCGCTCGCCGGTATCGGGCAGGATCGCCACGATCAGCTTGCCGGCGTTCTCGGGGCGCCTGGCGAGTTCGATCGCCGCCCACGCCGCCGCGCCCGATGAGATCCCCGCCAGGATGCCCTCCTGGCGAGCCAGCCGCCGAGAGGTCTCGAAGGCGTCCTCGTTCTCCACCTGGACGATCTCGTCCACCAACTCCCGGTCCAGCACGTCGGGAACGAAGCCGGCCCCGATGCCCTGGATCTTGTGAGGCCCCGCCGCTCCGCCCGAGAGCACGGGCGATGCCTTCGGCTCCACGGCCACCACCTTCAACTCGGGCTTCCTGGCCTTGATCGCCTGCGCGATGCCGGTGATCGTCCCCCCGGTGCCCACACCCCCTACCACTATGTCCACCTTGCCGTCGGTGTCGTTCCAGATCTCCATGGCCGTGGTCTCTCGATGGATCTTGGGGTTGGCCGGGTTCTGGAACTGCTGGGGCACCCAGCCGTTGGGGTTCTCGGCCACGATCTCCTCGGCCCGCCGTATCGCCCCCTTCATCCCCTCGGGGCCCGGGGTAAGCACCACCTCGGCCCCCAGGGCCCTGAGCAGCTGCCGCCGCTCGACACTCATGGTCTCGGGCATCGTCAGGACCAGCCGGTAGCCCCTGGCCGCCGACACGAAGGCCAGGGCGATGCCGGTGTTCCCGCTGGTGGGCTCCACGATCACCGTCTTGCCGGGCTCGATCAGCCCCTGCTTCTCCGCCTCATCTATCATGCTGAACCCGATCCTGTCCTTCACGCTGGACAGGGGGTTGAAGCTCTCCAGCTTCACCGCGACCGTGGCACCGGCCCCCTCGGTCACGCGGTTCAGCCGCACCAGCGGGGTTCGTCCTATCAACTCCGTCACATCGTTGGCGATTCGCATGAAGTTTTCTCCTCCTCAATTGGCCACTACGGACCATCGACCACCAGATCCAGCTCGGTTATTTGCCTGTCGACGATCCTGAAGGCCCTCACTACTGGAGCCAACTCGTCGGCAAGAGAGGCAATGAGGTAGACAGCCTGGGGGTAGTAGGAGAGGCTGACGTCTGTCCCGGAGGGATAGGCCTCACTCTCGGGATGAGAGTGGTAGATGGCCAGCAGATCCCAACCCTTCTCCTCGATCTCCCTCAGCGCATCCAGTAGCTCTCGAGGCTCCACGTTGTACCGAACCCGAGGCATGGGATCGTTGTTGGTAGTCCGGTACAGCTTCACGGGGTGGCCGTCGCGGCCCGCGATCAACCCGCATACCTCGTTGGGCTTGCCCTCCCGGGCGTGAGTTAAGATCTCGCGCAGGTAACTATCCGGCAGATGCACGCTTCTCTCTTCTTTCGGCGTCACGGTTTGTCCTCCGTCCCTTCCGTCCCGAGCCCCCCGGGCGGACGGTCCGCCGGAGAGCCCGGCCCCTAACTCACGCCGAGCGTAACTGCAGATCCTACGCCACCAACCCACCCCAGCCTCCTAGATGTGGTACATCAGCCCGCCGTCGGCCACCGCCTGCCGGGCAGCCAGATCCTCGATGGTGATCCGGTCGAGGGTGCCCTCTACAGCGCTCCGCACCTCCAGCCACATCTCCCTCAGGACACAGGGGTTGGGGTGCTGACAGACGTCGGAGTTGTCGAGGCAATCCATGACGATCACCGGACCTTCCAGGGCCCGCACCACGTCGCCCGCCGTCACCCGAGAAGGATGGAGGGCCAGGGCATGCCCCCCTTGAGGACCTCGGGAGCTGGCCACGAATCCGGCCTTCCGCAGGGTGGTGAGCAGCTGCTCCAGATAGGATTCCGGGATGGCGCGTCGCGCCGCGATCTCGCTGGTCTGGAGGGGCCGGTTGCCGTAGGAGGCGGCCAGTTCCATCATGGCCCGCAAGGCGTAGTCGCTCTTCATCGAGATTCGCACCGCTGCCCTCCTCAATATTCCGAGTATTCCGATATACTAAGTCAACAACGCAGTGATCATTATAGCGCGCGCCGCGCCGTTGTCAACGGGTGGCGAAAAGAAAAACCCTCTCCCCGGTGGGAGAGGGTCGGGGTGAGGGCTGTAGCTTCTCTACACCCCCACGTACCGGGCGAACAGGGTACGGGCCATGGCCTCGTCGGTGGTACCCTTCACCAGGGTTCGCGCGTCCTGGAACACCACCAGCTCGTAGCCGTCCACCTGGAAGCGCAACATGTATTCGTTGTACTGGACCTTACCGGCCCCCCGCAGCCGCGCTGCCAGCTCGGGGAAGGAGACCCTGGCACCCCCCCTAACGCTCACCTGGATCGCACCCCGGCCACACATGGAGGTGGCGTGAGTCCCCTCCCTGGCCTCCAGGTACTCGTAGCTGCCCTGAACGCAGCAGGGGCAGTCCTCGACGATCTGGCCTCCCAGCAGCCGCTCGAAGCTGTTCTCCCAGAGGTCGGTCCACAGCATGCCCCGATTGATCCGGTCCTTGGCCCCCACCAGCAGCTTGATCCCCTCGGCGACCTGCAGATTCGCGATGACGGCGGCGATGCTGGCCAGGACCCCGGCGGTGTCGCAGGTGGGCGTGCTGCCCGGAGGCGGACTCTCCGGAAAGATGCAGCGCAGGCAGGGGGTCTCGTGGGGGACGATGGTCATGGTGACCCCGTAGCTGGCCAGCACGCCACCGTAGACCCAGGGCTTGCCCAGCTCGACGCAGGCGTCGTTGATCAGGTAGCGGGTCTCGAAGTTATCGGTCCCGTCCATCACCAGATCGGCCTCGCGCACCAGTTGCTCGATGTTGCCCGGGTTCACGTCGGCCACGATGGGGACCAGATCCACCTGCGAGTTGATCTTCCGCAGCTTCTCCGCGGCGGCCACCGCCTTGGGTAGACTGCGCGCCACGTCCTTCTCGTCGAACACCACCTGCCGCTGCAGGTTGTTCAACTCCACGAAGTCGCGGTCCACGATGGTGAGACGCCCAACCCCTGCCCGGGTCATGGTGTTGGCGATGTTGCTGCCCAGGGCACCACAGCCCACCAGCAGCACCTTGGAGGCCCGCAGCTTCTGCTGCCCCTCCTCGCCGATACCCGGAAACAGGATCTGGCGTGAGTACCTTTCCAGTTCCTTGTCCATCAGCCACCCCTTATGGCACGAACGATAGCCCTGGTGTAGTCGGGCGAACTGCCGCAGCAGGACCCGATAAGTCGAACCCCGGCCTCCAGGAACCCCCGGGCGAAGCCGGCCATCTCCTCGGCGCCGGTGCTGTAGACCGTCTTCCCTCCCTCCACCGAGGGGACCCCGGCGTTCGGCTGGGCCACCAGCACCGCCTGAGGATCCGCCCTGTGCATCTCCTCGATGGACTTCAGGGTCTCCTCCGGGCCCACCCCGCAGTTGGCCCCCACCAGAACCGCGCCCGCTCCCCGCAGTTCAGCCAGAGCGCGAGCAGGGGTTACCCCCATCATAGTGCGGCCGTGGGTGTCGAAGGTCATGGTGCAGGCCACCGGCAACCCGGCGGCCACTGCCCCCTCGACGGCGGACCTGGCCTCTCCCAGGTCGAACATGGTCTCGATCAGGAAGAAGTCCACGCCCCCCTCGGCCAGCGCCTCCGCCTGCTCCCGATAGATCGCCACCGCCTGCTCGTGGCTCAACTCCCCCAGCGGCTCCAGGAACTCCCCCAGAGGCCCCAGGTCGCCCGCCACCAGCACCGAATCCCCGGCGACCTCGCGCGCCAGCCGGGCCGCCGCCAGGTTCACCTGGGCTACCTGGCCGGCCATCTCGGCCTTCGCCAGCTTGGCCCGGTTGCCGCCGAAGCTGTTGGTGGTTATCACGTCGGCTCCCGCCGCGACGTAGGCGGCATGCACGTTCCGGACCGTCTCCGGCGAGATCAGGTTGATCTCCTCAGGGCAGCGCGACTCTACGCCGCTGGCCATCAGCATGGTCCCCATAGCTCCATCGCACACCAGCGGGCCCTTCGCCAGGGCCGCCAACAGATCTCGAGCCACGTTACTCTCCTTCACTAGCTATCAGCAGTCAGCTATCAGAACTCAGAACTCAGAGCTCAGAACTCAGAACTCAGAACTCAGAACTCAGAACTCGAGGCCGCCGGCGATGGGGAACAGAATGGTCAGTTCGTCCCCCGACTGCAGCGGGGTCTCCAGGGCCGAACGGTACCGAACGTCCTCGCCGTTGACGTAGAAGCTCACAGAGGCCAGCAGACGGCCGCTCTCGTCCCTCATCCCCCGGCTCACCCCCGGAAAGCGTCGCTCCAACTCCGCCAGACAATCCGCCACCGTGCCGCCCGCCAACTCCAGCTGCCCCACACCTCCGGTGTGGCGGCGCAGGGAGAGAGGGATCTTGACCCGGATCAACCGAGACACTCCTCCGGCACCGACTCCATGGCCAGGCCGGCACCGGCAGCCCACCGCACGGCCCGGTCAATCTCCTCCTTCTCGCCCTGAAGCTCCAGGATAACCCAACCGGAATCCTTGGTGACGTTGGCCCGCCGGATGTTGGTGACCACGTCGAACTGACGGCCCAGCTCGTAGATGAGGGGCTCCGTCACCAGCGCCGGCGGAAAGGTGAAGCGAAGACACCGCCTATCCATGCCCGATCCTCCCGAGGAAGAGCAGGTGATCCACCCTGTACTCAATCTTAACGTTACCGGGGAGGCGGTTCAAGGCCGACACTGAGGGATAGGGGTGGCGCAGCTTTCCAGGGGTGTAGGGGTGAAGCATTTGGCCGCAGCCGAATGCTTCACCCTCCCCTGCTGCAACCCGCCGACAGGGCGAAGCATTCGCCCTTCGACCCACTCCGCCGCCCAGGTGCCCCCCTGCGAATGCTTCGCCCTACACTCCCCAGGGCCTGCTTTCCGCCACCAGAAACCTACGTCGCGCCCGTGCCAAAGGGCAGACGCAGGGCGGGGGACAAGCCCCGCCCCACGAACGGCGAAGGGGCACGATCTCTCGCGCCCCCGCTGCATTGCTGACCGCTGATAGCCGACCGCTGACCGCTACTTCACGGCCTTCACCTTGATGGTCTTCGGCAGCAAGGCCTCGGCCTTGGGCAGCTTCAGGGTGAGCACGCCGTTCTCCAGGGTGGCATCCACCTTGTCCGCCTGAACCTCAGAGGGCAGCACGATGGTGCGGGAGAAAGCGTCTCGGCGGGCCTCCGAAGGCCCGTCCCTGATGCGCCGTTACCATACTCCATGCCGGTCGATGTATCAAGTAGTCTGAGTGTGTTCTTATCAAATTCTGAGAATCGGCACGTCACCAATCTTGACAATAGTACACTCAAGGCCTATAATTGGGGCCAAGGAGTGGCCCAGATGGTGACTCGCGACTACTACGACATCCTAGGCCTGGGGCGCAACGCCTCAGAAAAGGAAATCAAGCA
>JAJZQR010000304.1 GCA_021806765.1 Chloroflexota bacterium
TGGCGGTCAGCCGCTCCAAGAACACGGGGCTCTCCGACGTGGCAAGCGGACTCACCATCGACCTGAAGGCTGAGACGGGTGCGACTCCGGTGAAGCTTACCGTGGCCGGCGATACCTCCAGCATGAAATCGAAGATCCAGTCTTTCCTCGATGGGCTCAACGGTGTGGTGGATTACCTGAAGACAAAGTCCGCGTCGACCAAGGGCAGCGACGGCAACTACACCCGGGGGCCGCTGAGCGGGTACACCCTCTACACCAGCCTGGAGTCGGAGTTGGCCAGAGACCTGATGACGCAGGTCACGGGGGGTGCGGCGGGCTCTCCCCAACGGCTGTATGACCTGGGAATCCAGATGGACAGCAGCGGCCACTTCGTGATCCAGGACTCGACCAAGCTGGACGCGGCGCTCACCAGCAACCCGGCCGGGGTGCAGTACTTCTTCGGCAGCAGCTCGGGTGTTGCGGCGCTGGTGTCGAACCGGCTGGCTGCCTACGTGGATCCAGTGGTCTCCACCCAGACATCCTACGTGCAGCAGGAGTTGGATGCCATCTCCAACCAGCAAAGCTCCATCGACGATCGGATTGCCACGCTGAACGATCGTCTCAGCGCGCGGGAGGCCACCCTTCGCACGCAGTTCACGCAGCTGCAGTCGATGATGGTGGCTGCGTATCAACAACAGCAACAGTTGAACTCCATCTTCTCTGCGACTTCTGGCTGGGGTATGTGAGTTTTGCAGCGGGAACTAGGAGGATGGACAGATGGTCCCGCATGACGACGGCATCGCACCCGTAACAGGAATACTGCTCGATCGACCTGCCCCTTCCGGCCTTGGACTGCCGGAGAGTGCGAGGCAGGGTGGGCCGGCGGTGAAGCCCGCTGCCGATGCCAGCAGCGCGCAGGGCACCACGCCGATGGGGGAGGGTCTGAGACTGCAGTTGCAGGCTCAGGATGCCCACATCACCTTTCAAAGGGACGAGGACTCCGGGAAGTTGGTGGTACAACTGAAGGACTCCTCGGGCAAGGTGCTCCGCCAGATACCGGCCGACGAGATGCTTCGCCTCGCCAGGGCCATCGACCAGTACCTCGGCCTCCTGGTCGATCGCCACAGCTGAGGGCGGAGCCATCAGCTGTCAGCGGTCAGCGAACAGCAATCAGGTCTGAGGACTGAGGGCTCAGCGCCCGACACCTCACGGCAGGGACTCCCGCGCCCTCGGCGCCCCCGTAGTAACGACTTTAGTCGTTCGTGCCCGGCGTCCTGCCGGGGTGACAACCGGCTCAAGCCGCCACCACAGCCCCAGCCCCTTCCAGCCATCCTCGAGGGAATCGTCGTTCTTGCCGGCCGGTTGCGTGCGAGGACGCCCGCGCTGCCAGCAGTCAGGACTGAGGACTGAGGACTGAGGACTCAGAACTCAGAACCCAGCACACGAGTCCCGGGACCTTTGTCCCGCAGATGAGGGACTATAGTCAGGGTGGCAGGTGCCACGGCTGGCCGATACCTATTAGTGGATCAAGACTGGGGGGCGTTCACCGCGCCTGTCCGGACGGGAAGGGCAATTATGCTGAGTTTCGATGCGGCACCAGACGAACTGCAACTCTTCCTGCAGGAAGCTGAAGAACAGCTACAACTGCTGGACCAGGACATAGTCCTTCTAGAGAAGGAAGGGCCTCGTCCTGAACTCCTCCAGGAGATCTTTCGGGCCGCCCACACCCTCAAGGGTTCTTCGGCCTCCATCGGTCACAAGAAGATGGCCGCGCTGACCCACGCCATGGAGAACGTCCTGGACCAGCTGCGCCATGGGGAAGCGGAATGCAGCACGGAGCTGATCGACGCCCTGCTCAAG
This sequence comes from Chloroflexota bacterium, assembly GCA_021806765.1. Next base: position 1,840 of record JAJZQR010000304.1, read on the forward strand.
AGCCTGGACGGGTTGAGGCTGCTCAAGGAAGAGGTGGAAACCCTCCAGGATTGCGGGTTCGACCCGACGGAACTGGTGGTGTGCCTGAACGGCATCGTGGAGAGAGGCCGGAACGTAAAGCCTCAGGATGCGGCACCCCTGACGGAGGCCGAGCCGGCTAGCTTCCAGGAGGAGTTGGAGGCCAACGGAGTTCGAGTCGTGGTCCAGATCGCCGAGGACTGCCCCCTTATGGCGGCGAGGTGTCTGCAGGTGTACCTGGAGGCGTCGAGCTTTGGCTCGGTGATCGACTGCGTACCCAGTCTCGACGCGATCGAGATCCAGCAAGTGAGCCAACGGATGAAGTTGGTGGTCAGGACCGACCATGCCGACGATATGGTCAGGGCGTTGGAGACGCTTCCCGACATCGTCGAGGTCACAGTGGTCCAGCCGAAGGAGGAGGAAGAGTCAGGGGCGAATCCAGGGGAGGATGCTCCTGGCGATGCCCCCTCGAGTGGCCTTCGGGTTTCCCCCGGGCAGACTCGAGAGTCGACTGCTGGAGGAGAGCGCTCCAACGGCAGCGGCTCGAAGAGCCTCGGAAAGACGGTGCGGATCGACGTGGCCCGTCTCGACGACCTGCTGAACCTGGTGGGAGAACTGGTTATCGACCGCACCAGACTGGCCCAGCTCGGGGGACTGCTGCAGTCCAAATACGATGACCAGTCCATTGGAGACCTGACCGAGACCTCTCAACACATCGGGCGGATCGTCGACGAGCTGCAGGAAAGCATAATGAAAGCCCGGATGCTTCCGGTGGAGGGCCTCTTCAATCGTCTCCCTCGGGTAGTCAGGGACCTCGCGCAGCGATCGGGGAAGAAGATCGACTTCGTCGTGGAGGGCAGGGAGACCGAGTTGGACCGGTCGGTCATCGAGGAACTCCACGACCCGCTGGTTCACCTGCTGCGGAACTGTGTGGACCATGGGATCGAGCTTCCGGAGCAGCGGGCGGCCACCGGCAAGGCCGAGGTAGGGCGGATAAGACTCTCCGCTCAGCATCGGGAGAATCGGATCCTGCTGCGGGTCGAGGACGATGGGACCGGCATCGACACGGCAAAGATCAGGGCCACCGCGATCAGGAAGGGGGTCCTGACGGCCGAAGCGGCGGAGCGGATGTCCGATCAGGAGGCCATGGAGATGATCTTCGCGCCCGGGTTTAGCACCGCGGCGACCATAACCGACGTCTCCGGTCGTGGTGTTGGCATGGACATAGTCAGGACCAACATAGAGAAGCTAAACGGATCGGTGCGGGTGGAGAGCCGCCTTGGGGAGGGCTCCAGGTTCACCCTGGAGTTGCCTCTCACCCTCGCCATCATAGATGCCCTGATGGTCGGTCTCGGCGACCAGATCCTGGCGATTCCGCTGGTCTCCGTAGTAGAGACCCTGAGGGTGTGGCGGTCGGAGATCCAGTGGATCAACAAACGGCAGGCCATCCAACTGCGGAACAGCGTGCTCCCGTTGATCGGTCTCGATCGCGCCCTGGGGCTACCCTCCTCCAGTGGTGGCAGCGACCGAGTCTTCGTGGTGGCCGTCAGAGTAGGGGATAACCGTTTCGGGCTTGTGGTTGACTCGCTCTTAGGAGAACTCCAGGTGGTGATCAAGTCTCTGGGCAGGCAGGTCGGCACCATAGCGGGAGTGACCGGGGCGACTATCCTGGGAGACGGGCGGGTGGCTCTCATCTTGGACGTACCCAGCCTTGTGAAGTGCGTGCTGGAAGAGCAGTCGAAAGGGTGGGCGGCATGATTGTTCTGTCGGAGGTGCTGCAGGATAGCCAGTGGAGGGCGCTCCGTGACGTGGCGGCCCGAGGTACCACCAATGCTGCTGCGGGACTGTCGGAGATGGTTGGGCGCAACATTCGGATACAGACCCCTGATGTCTTCCTGGTGAGGATAGCAGAGGTTGCCAATCTGTTGGCAGGCCCCGGGGACACGGTTGTAGGGATATACCTGGCCATCTGCGGGGACGTCAAGGGCCACATCCTGTTGATGTTCTCGCCGAAAGAGGCCCATGGGCTGGTGGACATGCTGATGGACCGGCCCTCGGGAACCACCACTTCTCTGGGGGCTATGGAGAGGTCGGCGCTGGGGGAGGTGGGAAACCTTACGGGTACGTTCTTTCTGAACGCTCTCGCCGAGGTCACGCGCCTCAACATCCAGCCGTCGCCTCCTGCGGTCATGGTGGACATGGGAGCGGCCGTGCTGGACGTTCCGCTCGCCGCCCTGGCCCAGTCCGCCGACGAATCCCTGGTTATCAAGACCGTGTTTATCGACGATCAGCGTCGCATCGAAGCGGCTTTCCTCGTGATGCCAGACCTACCATCACTGCAGGCCATCCTGGAGGTGCTGGAAAAGCGATGGCGGATCAGGTAGTGGTGCCCATCGGGATTGGCGAACTGCGGGCGAGCAGCGACCCGTCTGAAGTGCTGGTGGCCTACGGATTAGGCTCCTGTATCGGAGTGTGTCTCTACGACCCCGGCTCCGGGGTGGGGGGGCTGGCTCACGTAATGCTGCCCAACAGCGCCGAGGCCCTCATTCAGCGCCCCCTGAGCAAGTTCGCGGACCATGCTGTACCGATGCTCATCGAGGAGATGCGCAAGCTGGGGGTTGTCCAGCGTCGCCTGGTCTGCAAGATCGCCGGTGGAGCCCAGATGCTGGTAGGCCCCGGCTTCAGTGGCAACGGCTTCAACGTTGGTGAGCGAAACATTGAGGCGGTGAAGGCGGCCCTGGCGCGCCATAAGGTGCCGCTGGTGAAAGCCGAGGTCGGTGGGAACCGCGGGCGCACCCTGTCGGTCCATCTGGCCTCTGGCAGGATCGTGGTCAGGACTATTGGGGAGAAGGAATTCGAGCTGTAGCCTTCTTGCTGGCTGCCCAACACCTTTCGGCGCAGACGCCGCTTCAGTCCCTGTCTACCTTCGGGAAGAGGCTCGGATGGGGAGTAGGGATTGGTACTTACCTGGAGGGAGTGGTTGAGAAATGGCGACCTTGCTAGTAGTTGACGACGCCGCCTTTATGCGTATGCGATGCTCAAAGCTGCTGACCGAGAGTGGTTACCAGGTCATCGAGGCCGAAAACGGTGTGCAGGCGGTCCAGCAGTACCAGGCACACCATCCGGATGCCGTGCTGCTCGACATAACGATGCCAGAGATGGACGGGCTCACCGCGCTGAGGGAGATCCGCAAGATAGATCCCAACGCGAAGGTCGCGATGGTTACGGCCATGGGCCAGCAGTCGACCGTCATGGAGGCGCTCAAAGCGGGGGCCCGGGACTTCGTGCTGAAGCCGTTTCAGAGCGATCGTGTCCTGGCAACTGTGAAGAAGCTGGTGGGCTAGATGGACGGGCAGGAAGGACTGCGTGCGGCAAGAGCCGAGAGAGGCATCCGGGTGCTGGTGGTCGACGACTCGGCCTTCATGCGTTACGTCATATCGAAGGAACTGTCGGCAGACCCGACAATCCAGGTCGTGGGAATGGCCCGTGACGGTCTGGATGCCCTGCAGAAGATTGCCCAGTTGAGGCCCGACGTCGTCACCATGGACCTGGAGATGCCACGGATGGACGGGCTGACGGCCTTGGAGAGGATCATGAGGGAGACACCTGTCCCCGTCATCCTCTTGAGCAGTTGGACCCAGGAGGGTGCTGCCGTCACCATCCGAGGCCTGGAGTTGGGAGCAGCGGACTTCGTGCCGAAGCCCTCGGTGGTGCAGGCGACCACATCAGATTCCGTCTGGCATCAGTTGATTGCCAAGGTGAAGAGTGCCGGAGCGCTGGATGGCCGTCGCCTGGGTGCCAAGGGCCGGTTTGCCCCCCGGCGACCGGAGGAAGTGCCGGTGAGTCTTCCAACTCGGACGGCTGGCAAGGCGGACAGAGTAGTGGTGATAGGATCCTCCACGGGTGGCCCGAGGGCCCTCTTTGAGGTGGTGCCGAGACTCCCCGCCGACTTGCCCGCTGGTGTGCTGCTGGTTCAGCACATGCCCCCAGGGTTTACTCGTTCCCTGGCGGGCCGCCTCAACGATGTGTCGCATCTGTCGGTGCGGGAGGCGGCCGACGGAGACCAGGTCCAAACGGGAGTAGCTCTCCTGGCCCCGGGCGATTTCCATCTCACCGTCCGGCGTGGGGGGCGGGTGGCCCTGGAGAAGAGCCCTGCTGTCCATGGTGTGCGCCCTTCCGTGGATGTCACCATGGAAGCGGCGGCTTCGATCTACGGAGCAGCCACGGTGGGAGTGGTGCTCACCGGTATGGGGGTGGACGGTACCAGCGGGTCCCTTGCCATCCGTCGGGCTGGAGGTGTGGTCATGGCGGAGGACGAGGCTACCTGCGTGGTCTACGGGATGCCCCGGAGTGTCTGGGAGGCCGGGGCTGCCAACCGCGTCTTACGTCTGGAGGCCATGGCGGGCGCCATCGTTGAGGCCGTGGTGAGTTCAACGAGAGAGGTGGGGATGTCGAAAAGATGAACATTGCAGTAGAACGCAATTCCGACACCCTGCCCCCGGTGGACGATGCCGGGTACTCCCACTTTCAGCGACGGGTGATGCAACTGACAGGGATAGACCTTACCTCCTACAAGAGCCAGCAGATGCGTCGAAGGCTCGGCACATTGCTGGCGCGCAACAAGATGACCAGCCTTTTTGAGTACTCCAGACTGCTGGACCATCCGGCGAAGCTACAGGAGTTTCTGGACTTCTTCACCATAAACGTTTCGGAGTTCTTCAGGATTCCGGAGAAGTTTCACTACCTGGAGACCCGAGTGATC
>JAJZQR010000305.1 GCA_021806765.1 Chloroflexota bacterium
CCCTGGCCGGGAAGCTGGACAAGAGGGACTACAGGGTCTACGTGCTGCTGGGTGACGGGGAGAGCCAGGAGGGCCTCGTCTGGGAGACCGCCCTCTCCGCACCCAACTTCCGGGTGGACAACCTGATCGCCATCCTGGACAACAACGGCATGCAGAGCGGCGGCGCGGTCCGCAACATCATGCCCCTCGGCGATGTGGCTGCCAAGTGGCGCTCCTTCGGCTGGGACGTATGGGAGGTGGACGGCCACGACATCCCTTCCCTGGTCGAGGTCTTCCGCCAGACCCCTCGGAAGCCCGGGGTACCCACCTTCGTCCTGTGCAACACCGTAAAGGGCAAGGGAGTCTCCTTCATGGAGAACGACAACCTGTGGCACGGCAAGGCTCCGGACCGGGCGCAGCTGGATAAGGCTCTCGACGAGATCGGCTGCAAGGGGGTGAGGTTCCCATGACGGCGATGGCATCCAGCATTCAGGTTCTGGGCGATACCCTGATCCGCCTCGGGGCGGAGCGAGAGGACGTGGTGGTCTGCGTAGCCGATACCCTGAAGACCATGGGGGTCGACAGTTTCGGCCAGCGCTTCCCGGATAGATTGTTCAACTTCGGGATCGCGGAGCAGAATGCGGTCATGGCGGCGGCGGGTCTCGCCAGCGCCGGGAAGATCCCCTTCGTGGCCAGCTACGCGGTGTTCCTCTCCATGCGCACCCTGGAGCAGTTGCGAACCTTCGTGGCCTATCCCCACCTGAACGTCAAGGTGCTGGCGGGGCTCGGGGGATACTCGGCAGCTATCAACGGGGTTACCCACGCGGCTACCGAGGACCTGAGCGTTATGCGCGCTATCCCCGGGATGACGGTGATTGTCCCGGCCGATGCGGTCGGGATCGAGAAGGCCGTCTACGCTGCGGCCGAGCACCAGGGACCGGTGTACATCCGGATCGGGATGGACGTGCCCGCGGTGCACGGGCCCGACTACCGATTTGAGATAGGTAAGGGTGTGCCTCTTCGGACCGAGGGTCGCGACGCCGCCATCATCGCCTGTGGGATCATGGTGGGCAGGGCACTGGAGGCGGCAGACCAACTGGCGGCCGAGGGGCTGCGGGTCCAGGTGGTGGAGATGCCCACCCTCAAGCCGATAGACCGGAAGGCGATCGTCCGGCTGGCTCGGGAGACGGGGGCGATCGTGACCGTGGAAGAGAACAATATCCTGGGCGGGCTGGGCGGCGCCGTGGCCGAAGTGCTGGTGGAGGAGATCCCCACCCCGCTGGAGCGGGTTGGGATCCTCGACTGCTACGCCGATACCGGCTCCCAGGATGAGCTGCTGGAGCATTTCGGGCTAACGGTCCCTCACATTGTCGAGTCCGTGCGACGGGTGGTCGCCAGGAAGGGATAGCTAATCCATGCGTGCTGTGATGAAAATGGCCCCGGGTCCCGGGGCCGAGGTTGTCCATAACGCGCCCGAACCCGAACTGAAAGAGGATGAGGTTCTGATCAAGGTCGCGGCCGCGATGATCTGCGGCACCGATGCGCACCTCTTCGAGTGGTCCAAGAGCGCTCAGGATTTCAACCCCAAGCTGCCCCTGGTCATGGGCCACGAGTGCGCGGGCACGGTGGCCGCGGTGGGCTCCTCCGTCAAGGGCTTCGCCCTGGGCGATCGGCTCTCGGTGGAGACTCACTTCTTCTGCGGCCACTGCTACCACTGCCGCACCGGCGACGCTCACAACTGTCTGAACATGGGACTGCTGGGGCTCACCTGGGATGGAGTCTTCGCCGAGTACGTCAAGGTGCCGGCCAGCGCCTGCTTCCCGCTGCCGGAAACCATCCCCATGGAGATTGGGGCACTCTTCGAGCCCGCAGGGGTTTCGGTGCACGCCCTGCAGCGGGCCGGGGACGTCGCCTCCAACTCCGTCCTGGTCTGTGGGTCCGGCCCGGTGGGCCTGGTGGTCATCCAGCTGGCAATGCTGTACGGTGCCAGCAAAGTGGTCGCCCTGGACATCAACCCTCACCGTCTGAAGATGGCGGAGAAGTTGGGGGCTATCGCCGTCGATCCCCGGGAGGTGAACGTCCCGGAGTTCTGCCGGAAGACCTTCTCCCGGGCCGGTGGTGTGGACGTGGCTTTCGAGACCTCGGGGGCGTCCAACGTACTGCCGACGCTGTTCGAGAGTGTGCGAAGAGAAGGCAGGATCGTCACCGTGGGCCATCCCGGGCAAGCGGTTCCCGTGGATATCGCAGCCTACATCAACAAGAAGGGCATAACCCTGAGGGGTGTCTTCGGCCGCCGGGTGTGGGACACCTGGGAGACGTTGCTTGCCCTGGTCGAGTCGAGGAGACTGGACCTCTCGTGGCTCATCACCCACCGGCTACCCTTCGAGGAGTTCGCCACCGGTATCCAGCTTCTCAAGAAGGACGCGGCCAAGGTGATGCTGCACCCCTAAGATGGAAGAAAGGGAGACTGGATCTTGAAGACACGAAGGATCGGCCGCAACGGGCCTGAGGTGTCGGCTATCGGCCTCGGATGCATGGGCATGAGCGGCTTCTACGGCGCTGCGGACGAGCAGGAGGCCATTGCCACCATCCATCGGGCCCTGGAGTTGGGCGTCACCTTGCTGGACACGGCAGATATCTACGGGCCTTTCACCAACGAGGAGTTGGTCGGGAAGGCGATCCAGGGGCGGCGGGATCAGATCGTCCTGGCCACCAAGTTCGGCAACGAACCGCTGCCCGATGGCACGAGTCGGGTTAACGGCCGGCCGGAGTACGTGCGGAAGGCGTGCGATGCCTCCCTGAAACGGCTCGGTGTCGATCATATAGATCTGTACTACCAGCACAGGGTAGATCTGACCGTCCCCGTCGAGGAGACGGCGGGGGCCATGGCCGACCTGGTTAAAGAAGGAAAGGTGGGTCACCTAGGCCTCTCCGAGGCGGCGGCCAAGACCGTCCGCCGCGCCCACGCGGTTCACCCCATCGCGGCGCTCCAGTCTGAGTACTCCCTATGGACGCGGGACCCGGAAGGCGAGATCCTGGACACCCTGCGGGAGTTGGGCATCGCCCTTGTACCCTTCAGCCCTCTGGGGCGTGGCTTCCTGACGGGCAACCTGAAGGAGTTGTCGCAGCTCGACCCCAACGATAATCGCCGCAAGTTCCCCCGCTTCGAGGAGGAGAACTTCCAGAGGAACCAGGCACTGCTCGAGCCCGTGGCGGAGATCGCCCAGGAGTTGGGCGTGACACCGGCCCAGGTGGCGCTGGCCTGGGTGCTGGCCCAGGGGAACGACGTTATCCCGATCCCAGGGACGAAGCGGCGCGCCTACCTGGAACTGAACGTGGCTGTGCTGTATATTACCCTGAGCGCCGAGCAGCTGGCACGCCTCAACGAGACTCTACCGAAGGACGCGGCGGCCGGACTGCGCTACGCGGACATGACTAGCGTTAACCGTTGATGCTCTGGCGACGCCTTCGTGCCGAGCCCTACAGTCCAATTCCCTGGCATCCACAGAGCCCGATGGCGACCTGCCATCGGGCTCTGCGATTGCCTCTACCGTTTTCTGCTCTCGGTCACAGTTCCCTGATCGCGTCGAACTGGGCGGGGTACCGGCTCGGGTCGATGCGGGCGTCGATGACGGTGAGCTGCTCGGACTTCAGGGCCTCCTCCAGGGCGCGGGCGTACTCCGTCTCGTTGTTTACCGAGACTCCCTGCGCCCCGAAGGCCTCGGCCACCCTGGCGTAGTCCGTACCCTTGAACTCGGTCCCGACGGTGCGGAGTCCCTTCTTCTCCTGCTTGATCCTGATCTGGCTGAGCGACCGATCCGACATCACCACGATGACGGGGGCCACCCCCAGAGCCATGGCTGTCTCCAACTCCTGAAGTCTCATGCCGAACCCGCCGTCTCCGCAGAGGCAGACCACCTTTCTGTCGGGGCAGACCAGCTTGGCCGCGATGGCCGAGGGCAGGCCAAATCCCATGGTGCCCAGGGGGTTGGACATCAACACCGAGTTGGGCGTGTAGGATCTCCAGATCTGGCTGAGCAGCAGCTTGCTGGCACCGGCGTCGGTAGTGAGGATCACGTCCTCGGGGGTCAACTCGCGGGTGATGTCCGATACCCGATAGGGGGCGAGCCCCTGCGCGGGCATGGCCAGGGTGTCGTGGACTTTCCTCCGGTAGGCGGGGCAGACGGTGTCATCCCACCTGGGCTCCGCCGGCAGTGATTCGATCAGCATGGCCAGGATCTCAGCCACGTTGCCTACCAGCTCAGCCTCGGCGTGGAAGATCTCGTTGTAGTTGGAGACCCGGTCGATCGAGATCATCGGCTGGCGGTACTTCCAGGGCTTCGCCAGCATGTCGGCCGGATCGAGCCCGACCCCGACGATCAGGTCGGCCCTGCCGAGAATGTCCAGCTCCAGCTTGCCCCCGATGAAGACCCCCGCCGAGTAGGGGTGGTTCTCCGGGATGGCCCCCTTGACCTTGGGGGTGGTGAAGACGGGCGCACCCAGCCGCTCTGCCAGGGACTTCAGCTGCGGGTAGGCCCTGTCCCAGCGGACCCCCATGCCGGCGATGATCACCGGCGCCTTCGCGTCCCGGATCCTCTGCACCACCTGGCTCAGCCCGGTTGGCTCCTGGGAGTAGAGTCGAGCCATCACCTGCTTCGATACCGGCGGCAGGGGCTTGTCCGGAACGGTGGCTCTGGCGACGTCGTCCGCGATATCCAGCTGCACCGGGCCCGGCCGGTCTTCCAGCGTCGTGCGAAAGGCCCTCTGCAGGGTCTCGTGGGCCCAGTCGGGGGACAGAGCGGCGGTCCACTTGGTGATGCCCTGAAAGATCTGGCGGGAGTTGAGGGTCTGGCGCAGCACCACCTGGGTGGCTCCGTAGGGGTGCTGCTCGGAGAAGACGACCAGGGGTGCCCGATCGACGTAGGCGTAGGCGACGCCGTTGGCCACGTTGGTAACCCCGGGCGCGATGGCCGTGATGACGGCACCCGGCCTGCCGGTCAACTCCCCGTAGACGCACGCCATCATGGCCGCGGCCGTTTCGTGCTTCGTCAGGACGAACTGGATACCCTCCCTCTCCGTGGCATCCAGCAGGTCGATGGTTCCACCACCGCCCGGGATGCCGAAGACGTATTCGATCCCCTCCTGCTTCATCGCGGCAGCGATCAGGTCGACAACGGTGGCCAATGCGCTCACCTCCAGAACCGGGCTGATCACAGTCCCCCATTGTGCATACTTTGTGGCTCATGTAAATAGTGTTTGTAGGAGGCGATCGTCCGGGGTGAGCAGGCCGGCAGGGTTGGGACGACAGTCAGGGGCCGCGGCTCCCGGGGGTGCCGCTCAAGCGGCTGCCCGATGTCCTGTCTCTCGAGCTTCGGCGGCCTTGCAGTGGGAGTGCATCAGCTGGACTTTGAGCAACTCATCGATACCGAGAGCCACGGGGATAGCCCCCGCGGTAGCCGGCTCGTCGGGGCTTACCGCTTGTCCGCAAACGACGCACCTGCCCCGGTGACGCAGATAGACCCAGAGCAGCTGTCTCTTTCGTGCGAACTCCGCTTTGTTCATCTCATTCTCCTCGAACGGTCCAACCCGTTCGGCCGGGGTCTTTCGGTAGCTCAGGCGCCTTAAAGCATTCCCTGTACCACGAGAATGAAGACGCGGCATGGTTCACAGGGAGAGTGACAGTCTAACGAAGGCAGGCTACCCGGATCGTCGTGCCCGACCTGATCGGGCATCCAGGGTCCCACCGTTGGCGTGAAGGAGCAGCCTCACGAGGAGAGGGGACGTCTGGACCCCCGCGCAAGCGGGGGTGACGTTGGCAATAGACTGTAACTCTATCTACCCGCCCTTGTGAACCATGCCAAGACGCAAGGGCGGGAGGAAGGACAGATCGACGCTCTAGCGCGATAATGGTCCACACAGCCTTCAGGTACGATGCACCTGAGTACCTGGCCTAGTCCTCTGACACGGTAGACTTGTCGCCCTGGAATCGAGACTTCAGGTGGCTGTTCCGGGCTGCCCCCGCTAAAGCGTCGATTCCAGTCTGCCAGGATCACCGTGTCAGAGGACTAGGGCAAGGTTCTACTAGAGGTGAACAACTAGAGGATCGATTCGCCCAGGCAGCCTCAAGAAGGGATCAGGGGAGGACAGCCGTAGCAGCTTTGCTACCGGCGGAATCGACAAAGGGGCAGCGGTGCCAGTACGCCTCTCCGAAGAGACCGGGAATACACATCCATAGCTACTTCTTCACCAGGTTAATAATACGCCCTCCTCTGCAGGGCTGTCAAGACCTGCCCGAGGAGGCTTATCGCCCGAAACGGAGAGGCCGTAGTGGCCGGCGTCTCTGCCGGCCAGGTACCGTGTGCATCGACACCGACATACGGGGACCAGGGGGGGCAGCGTGACGCGAGCGAGCACAGTGTCATGGCCTGCCCCCAATTTCCGCCTCGAGGACGAAGACCGGCCGGGAACCGGGTCCTGATGCGCCAGCGTGCGGGGGATTGGGGAAAGGACTCCGAAAGTGTGCAGCCTGCGCGGGAAACGGGAAGTCGTGCCTCCTTGCCAGGGCGTCAGGCCGGGTCTATCCTGGCACGCCATGGAGGTAGGATGATATGGCGTTTCGTCGGGTTTTCCC
>JAJZQR010000306.1 GCA_021806765.1 Chloroflexota bacterium
AAAGCGAAGAGGGCGGGGTTGTGACATGTCCCACCCCCGCCTTCTGCATGGGCAAGGGCAGGCTATTACGATTCCCAGGGGAACCTATCGTCGTTGGCGCGGTCCTGAACGCCCGCCGGGCCGTTGATCCAGGTTCTGCTCCCGTTGGTGAAGGCCGTCCAGTTGTCGGCCTTCCGCCAGACCATCAGTCCCGTGGTGGTCTGCTGGAGGGAGTCGCCGTTGGCGCCCCAGTGTTCGTCTTCCAGAGGTTGGCCCACGACCTGTGGGACCAGCCGCTCCAGGAGAGCCGGGGCCACCCTACGCTCGTTCAGCAGCTGTATGCCCGGCCACTGGACTTGCGGATTCCAGTTGGCGGGCTTCCAGTCGTCCGACTTGCCCCATGCATCGAGGGCCTGAGCCCATCGCATATCCCACGCCCCGATGGGCTTGAGGGCGCCGAACAGGTCGGGCTTCTGCCCTTGGAGCGCCTGCTGCAGCTTGAGGGTATCTGAGGAGATCAGGGTGATCCAGTTCCCTCCCTCACCCGGATTGGGGGGCTGGCCTTCCAGGATCATCCACTTCCCATCGACGTTCGCGACGTAGCCCATCTGTCCCAGACAGTTGGCGTTGAGCCTTCCGGCGCTGAGGGTCCTGTAGATCCAGCCCGCGGACCAGTCGTTGAGGAATTTCTCCCAGTTGGAATCCCACTGGCCGGTGACCTTGCACTTGTCGCACTTGTCGTCGGTCATCGCCGACACCAAGTCCTGCTGAACCGTCTGGATTTCGGCCGGCGTCAGGGTTATCTACTTTCCTTCGCCGTCGGCACTGGTCCGGGCAGCGGCCGGCATGGTGGTAGCCGCGACAGCCAGCACCACGGCAAACAGGACCACGTACCATCTCGACCTGAGCATGGACTTTCCTCCTCGTATCACCCCGGTGGCGAGCGTCACTTGCCTCTAGCCGGCTCCCCCCCTGGTGCGGCGGGTGGTGTGGATGAAGGTGCGCAGCTAGAGGCGGAAGCAGCGGCCCCCTCGTTCTCGCTGCGCAGTGCCTGCAGGAGCCGGCTCACATCGTCCGCCTCGGCCCACAGGCGCCGGCTCCATTCCCGATCGCCCCGACGGGAGAGCTCGCTGAGTTCCTCGCCGAGTTGCCGCTGACGCACTTCGAGCAGGTACTCCACAGCCGCCATGAGCGTGCTGCGCCCGACTTCCACCACTGGGTCTGTCACGATAACCTCCGAAGACCCTCCTCAGTTCTCCGCACACTACAGTGGGTGCCCCTGTTCTCACCCCCCTCTACCCTCGATGCCAACCCTTTCCTTATCGACGAAGGCGGCGATGCCCCTTGTGAGGGGGCTACTGGTTACTAAGTGGTCCGTCCGCCAAATCGGTGTTAACATTTGGGCACTACAGCCGTAGAGAGGTGCCCATTGGCGTTACGAGTCCGGCCCATGACGACTGAGGAAGTCGAATGCATCGAGCAGTTGTCCCGTTCCAGGACGGCCCCTGTGCGGGCCGTCGAGCGGGCGAACATCATCAAGCTGGCCATGGAGGGTCTGCGAGTCCCTGCCATCGCCCGAGAGCTGGGGGTCTGCCCTGGAATGGTGCGCCTCTGGCTCAAGCGGTTCAATGACCGGGGGATCGAGGGGCTTGCGGACGAGCCTCGCCCTGGGCGTCCGGCCACGTATACTTCTGAGGAGGTGGGAGAAGTGATCGCCGCCTCCCTGACCAATCCGCAGGAAGTGGGGCTCCCCTTCAGTTCGTGGACGTTGGACCGGCTGGAGGCGTACCTGAACGACGAGAAGCACATCGCCATCAAGCGCAGCCGCATCGACGAGATCCTGCTGGCGGAGGGGCTCCGCTGGCGGACCCAGGAGAGCTGGTTCGGCGAACGGGTGGACCCCGACTTTGCCGAAATAAGGGGACGATCACCAAGCTCTACACGGAAGCACCTGAGGGTAGTGTAGTGGTGTGCCTGGACGAGATGGGGCCGGAAGGGGCCAAGAGCTTCGCAGGCCAGCGGCTGGTCAGGGCGCTGCCGGACCCGCAAGGGGAGAGGCCGGCAGAGCGGGCGAGGCAGGAAGCCGACTACGGACGTCGGGGCAAGGGATACATCTTTGGGGCCTTCCAGCCGGGCAACGGGGAAGCCTTCACCGAGCCCTACCAGCGACGGACCGCCGTCAACTGGGCGGACTTCCTGGAGAAGGTGGAGGACTGGATCCCACCTGAGGTCGAGAGGATCTACGCCATCCTGGACAACCTGAGTGCGCACCGGGCCACCGATGTGTTGCTCTTTAGTCTGGCCCATCCCCGCTGGGAGTTCGTCTTCCAGCCGAAGTATGCGGCTTACCTGAACCTGATCGAGCCTTGGTGGAAGGTGCTGCGCTCCCTGGCACTCAAGGGACGACGGTTCGAGAGCTGTGAGGAGATGTGCCAGGCAGTACGGGAAGCCACAGCCTACTGGAATGCCCATCGACATCCTTTCATATGGGGTCGCCGCCGAAGGCATCAACCCCGTCGGCGACCAGGCATCGCTCTACTAGCAAAGGTTGCCTAGATTTGGCGGACGGACCACTTAGCCACTCGGACCCCGCAGGACGAGCTCGAGGTTATCCGCGTACCCGTCGTTGTACTCTCCTGTCACGCGCTTCATCGTGACGGTAACTTCGATCGAGCGGGTGTTTCGCGGCACCATCCCGCTTATTGTGCTCTGCTTCAAGCCGTCGCGGCTGCCTCGGGTCTCAGGGATCGACGGGCCGATTGTGGCCCCGCCTATCTCCTCGCCGTCCGCTCCCTTGAAGGTCGCGGTGACCATGGCTGAATCGGCATCTGCGCCTCTTCCGCCGATGTAGCCAGCGAGCATAAACCTGATCCGGCCGGCATCTATGTCTCTTGCCAGGGTCGATACATCGATTGTCTGGCTTGCGCTCGACAACTCGTTGTCTGGCCCGCCCGCGAAGAAGGTGGTACCCCTGTTGGCGGGACCGGAGGCGTTCGTCGCCAGGACCCCGGCGGTGCCATACTTGATAGCGGTAAAGTTCCCGCTGACCGTCCAGCCAGGTGGAGGGGCCACGTCCGCGGTGCTGGTGGCGCCCGTACCTGCCTCCGCATTGCCGTTGACGATGAGGTTGGCTCCGAGGCGGGCTCCCGAACCCTGCGCCACTGGTGTAGGCGTACGCGTGGGGGTAGCCGTCCTCATGGGGGTAGCGGTGCGTGTAGGCGTGGCTGCAGACTTGGTAGGCACCGCGGTCGAAGCCGGGCCGGAGGTCGAGGCGCCCGGCGTTCCCGTGACGTTGCTGCACTGCGCGGGATCGTAGTCCGACGAGGAGTACTGGCCCTTTTGCCACCGCTCCAGCATCGCCGTTAGAGCCGGCTGGGGGAACTTGCACTCCTTGCCGGTGCCTATCCTGGCCTGCTGGTTCTCCTTGGCCGCCTTGAGCTGCTTCTCCGCATCCGGAGTCAAATTGATGCTGGCGCTCGCCGCCTGAATCAGTTCCGCGATGCCCTTGGCCGTGGTGAGCGCGGTCTGGAGATCGGCCTCGGACATGCCCTTGGCCTGTGCCGTCTTGACCACGGCCTCGCTCAGGGTGGCATCTGCCGCGATTGTCTGCTGGGAGAAGAGAAGGTTAGCTCCTTCTTTGCCCTTGATGGCAAGGGTATCGGTGTTGGCGAGAAACATGCCGAAGAAGTCCACCGCCATAGTGTAGTCGACCTTGGCGAGGCGGCCCGCACGGGATGCCTCAATGAAGCAGCCCAGGTCGGTTCCGCAGTCGGCGAGGTTCGACATCCCGGCGGCTGAGGGAGTGGTAGCCGCTGGCTTCGTCGGAGAGGCGGCCGCCGGTGAAGCCGCGACGGTCGCCGGAACCGCGGTAGACGTTGCGGCTGCCAAGGTCGTGGGAACCGAGGTTGCCGCCTGGGTCTGCGTCGCCGGGGCAGATTGTGTAATCGCGGTCGCCGCAGGCTGGCTCGAGGCCGGTGTTTGGGCTTGCGGTGGTGCCGTTCCGCCGCCGCACGCGGTGGTTAGCATTCCAGCCGCCATCAGGATGGCTAAGAGTCGACTTGTTCCCATGGCTCCTCCACTTGAGAATGCCTAGCTGTTAATCCTTCTCGATTCTGATGTCTATCGTGGTGCCTGTATCGGTTTGTTCGGCGTTGATGTAGAGCGTTAGACTCTGGTCCTTCTTGTTCATGTATGTGTACTGCAGGTCACCCGAGCCTTCGTCTTCGACGATGGCATCCCACTGCGCGGCCAGCCGCGTCTTGTAGAAGGTATTGAGGTCTTCGATGCTCATCTTGCCGAACAGTTGGGCATCCGCGCTCTGGAACTTGCCTCCGGAGGCGGAGCGCCTGGCGCTGTTCTCCACAACCCCGAACCCGGTCGGCATGGGGAGGGACTTCAGCTCGTCGGGTAGCACCGACGCTGGAGCCAGCTTCGGACCGGCTGGAGCCGCCGCGCCGCCGGGAGCATCCGTGCTCTGGGCGAGGGCGAGGGTCCCCAGGCCGAACTCGATCTTCTCGTTAGGAGTCGGCGTGAACATCAGCTTCAACCCCTTGGCGTCGCGCGGGCCGCTGAATACGATTTGCCCCCTCCTGCGGTCCGCCGCGTAGGGCGAGCCGTTCTCGGCCTGCAGGACCAGGTTCGAGTTGCCACCACCGTCGCCGAAGTACCTGCCGCTCGAGTCCACCAGCCTCAGCTCCTTGCGGAGAACATCGGTGGCCGTGCCGAACAGTCGTGTCGTGATATCTACGATCACCAGCTTGTCGGCCACGTTGATCGAGACGTTTGGCAACGATTGCGTCCGCTCGTGCGCCCCGTTGACCTGGATGGCCACACCACGTTTGGGCGCCTTCACGGCCTGGCCAACCTTGTAGACTGTTCCGGCCTTAAGTGCCTCTACGTTCTCCGGAATGATCGGGAAGGGGAAATCCCCCTTCATGCCGAGGCCAACGTACACCTCGGGATCGCTGGTGTTGGCGTCCATGTTGGTCGGGTCGAAGGCAAATCCGAGCCCCGTGGCGTTCTTCGGGATCGGTATGACCGCGGTGCCTTTCCTCGCCTCACCTGCCGGAACCTCCCCGTCGAAGGTGGCGACCTTCATGGCGCTTATCTTGGCGGCAGCCTGCAACAGTTCGTCCAGATCCAGGCTGTAGGCGTGCCAGTCTGCGCTGAGGGCCTTCATCAGCAGGACAGAACTTACGTTCAGCTTGGTCTTGCTGTTGTTGCCCACGATCAGGTCCACCAGCAGAAGATCCTTCTGGGCGTCGTACTCGGCAGTTTTGGCGCCGGTGACCTGGAGCACTATGCCGGTATTCGGCAGTTCGACTACGTCGCCGATCTTTACCGGCTTGTAGGGGTCGTACTTGGAACCCTTCGGGATGCCGACCTTCTCCAACTGGACGCTGGACGTGCCTCCGGAACTGGAGGCCTTTGCGGCGGCGGTAGGGGCAGCCTTCGACACAGGGGCTGCGGTCGGAGAAGAGCCCCCACCACCGCCCCCTCCGGAAGAGGATTGCGCCGCCGGCTGCGACCCCGACGCCGCCGGTGCGGCGCCACCGCCGCAGGCAGTCGACACAACTACGAGCGCGATGGCAGCCACCGCTGCCAGGACTGATCTTGCTTGCACTTTCCCACCTCCACTTTGTACAGGTCACGGACAATACCCATGATCGCCGGGCCGTTCCCTACCTCTCGTTTGCACTACTTCTGCTGCACTGTCTCCAGGACCCTGATGCCGCCGCTGTCGGTCTTGCCGTCCAGGATCAGAGTGCGCTTGCTGTCCGTCTTGCTCACGAATTCCATGCTGAAGCTCGATTGGCTCACCGTCTCATCGCCCGGGATCCAATCGGCCGACAGCACCTGGCGATAGAAGCCCGCGGTTTCCGAGATGGACCCCGCGCCCCACCAGCTTGCCCGGGCGAACTCGAAAGAGCCTCCAGGCGCACTGCGGCTGATGCTTTGATCCACCACCCCGAAATCCGGGGGACCTGGAATCGACTGAAGCTCGGGCGGCAGGGCCGAGGCGTCGATTGTCTTGGGTCCCACCGGTTTCCTGGCGGGTTCATTGCGCGCGGTCTCGCTAGAGGAGTTCGACATATCGTTGGTGCCGCCTTTCGGCATGTGTACGATGTCGATGGTGTACTCGTCGGTGACCTTGGATCCATTCACCGTTGCCGTGTCCGTCCCTGTCTTCCGCGCGATGACCGGCTTGCCGGCCGACTTGAAGTTCGCGAACAGGTACTTGCGCTTGGCATCCTGGCGGACCCCGTTGATCACGGTCTCGTACACCTCGAACCTCTTGTGGACCTCATGGAAGCCGGTGCTCCAGCCCACGCTGGGAAACGGCATTTTCGTGCGGATCTTGCCCGCGCCCATGTCGCAGACCCACGACCACTGCTCGGTAGTCTCTTCGGGGGCAAGGAAACCTTTAGTCTGAGCGGGTCCGTCCGTAGACAGGTTCATCCTCAGGATCATCGGCGATACCGAGAGGGTGGTATCTGTGGTAGTCGTCTCGATATCGCAGAGGCTGTTCATCATGCTGGATTCCCCCCGCCACTCCACCTTATACTCGACGTACTTCAGTGGCGCCTCCCCGTCGAAGGCC
>JAJZQR010000307.1 GCA_021806765.1 Chloroflexota bacterium
AGAGACGGTTCATCCTCATCTTCCCCATCCAGTCCACCACCCCACGCATCTCCTCCAGCCACCCCTGGAAGGGGGCGGTGCCCGGCCACCAGGAGAGGCAGCCGTCGGTCAGCCCTCTACGAGCGAAGGCCGGGGTAGAGATCAGGGAAAGGACCGGCGGGGGACCCTCCAGCGGCCGGATCACCTCGGTCCGGGGATCGGGAGCCGGCCATCGAGCGCCGAGGGACTCCAGGAGGGTGTAGGCAGCGTGGAGCACGGCCGCCGGCCCTCCTCCCGACACCAGGTAGCGATGGCCGTCCCCCCGTACCAGGGTGGTCCCTTCGGAGGGCAGGGAGTCCTCGGAGAGTCCTGCGGCAGACATCTGTGCAGCGGTCCCCACCCAGACCTCCAGGGGCCGGCCGGGGAGCAGCCTGGGAAGGTAGCGGAGCAGTTCGGCCGCCGCGAAGCGTACCGGTATCTCCTCCCCCAGGAGGCGAAGGGTTATGGCACCGGCCCGCAACCCCTCAGCGGCAGGGCCGGAGAAAGACGGATTATCGGTAGCAACCATAGCCTAATATAATCTAGAGGGTTGAGTCATTACTAAAAGCGTGAGGCCGGAATTATACCACTATCCCCGAGACAGAAGCTCTTCCACTTCTGAGAGGGTGGGGAGGCCCGCCCGGCCGCCCGGCTTCCGGCACTTCAGCGCCGCCACAGCCGCGGCGAAGCGGGCTGCCTCCAGCAGCGGCCGCCCCCGGGCCAGGGCGAAGGCAAACCCGCCGTGAAAGGCGTCACCCGCGCCGGTGGTGTCCACCACCTCCACCGGAAAGGCGCTCTCTCGACGCACCCCCTCCGCCGTCGCCACCAGGTAGCCCGCCGCGCCCAGGGTGACGACGACGGCCTTGGCCCCCCTCCCCAGCAGCGCCACGCCCGCCCGCTCCGGGTCCTCCTCGCCCGTGACCCATAAGGCCATGTTCACCGGCGGGATCAAGTAGTCGGCTGCCGCCATCAACTCCTCCACGCCCGGCTTCGGCTCCCCGGGATCCACCACCACCGGCACCCCGGCCTCCCGGGCGATCCCGGTGGCCTCCAGGGCCGACCGGGGCATCTGCGAGTCCACCAGCAGCACCCGAGCGCTCCTCACCAGCACCGGGTCCACCTGCTCCACCCGAAAGGGCATGGTTCCCAGGTAGTGGAAGACGTTCCGGGTCCCGGCCTTGCGGTCCACCACGATCACCGACAGGGAGGAGGAGGTGCCGGGGGCACGGGTGCAGCGGGAGACGTCCACTCCCTCCTTTGCCAGATCGGCCAGGATCCGCTCGCCCCGCTCGTCGTCGCCCACCGTGGAGAGCAGGGCTACCTTACCTCCCAGGCGAGCGATGGCGACGGAGGCCGAAGCCGCAGGGCCTCCCCCCTGCTCCTCCAGATCCAGCGCTTCCATCTTGGCGTCGGGCGGCGGATAGCCCTCGACGGCCACCAGCAGGTCGTGATTGGCGAGGCCCAGACAGAGAACATCCAGTGAGCCTTCTGATTCGACCAAAGGTTACCTCCGAAACAGGCCATGATGCTGAGCTACAGTCAAACCTCGGCAGTCTTCAGGGATCAGGACCTCATATTGGAGGAGGCCGGGGCCGCCGTCAAGGCGGTCTTGGGGGTAGCACCCCGAGTCCCCGCCACTTGACGCGAGGCCCATCGGTTCAGACATAATGGGGTGCTTCAGGCTTAGATCGATGAGCAGAATCGACGCGTAGATGCCGCAACGGGAGGAAGAGACCCATGCCAACCAGAAAAGAGATCGACGGCTTCCTGACCCAGAGGCGCATCGCCTTCGTGGGGGTATCCAGAAACCCCAGGGCCTTCGCCAACGGTGTCTACAGGGCCCTAAAGCGGAAGGGCTACCAGCTCTACCCCGTTAACGCCAACGCCGATCTACTGGAGGGCGATCGCTGCTATCCCAGCGTGGCCCAGCTACCCGAGAGGGTGGATGGCGCGCTGGTGATGGTGTCGCCCGGCGCCGCGGAGGGGGTGGTGCGGGACTGTGCCGAGGCAGGGATCCAGCGGATATGGCTGGGCAACGGCGCCGTATCGCCCGAAGCGGTGCGCTACTGCCGGGAGCGAGGGATCTCGGTGGTGGACGGGGCCTGCCCCATGATGTTCGCGGAGCCGGTCGGCTTCGCCCACACCTGCCACCGCTTCGTCAAGCAGATCACGGGCACCCTGCCGAAGTAGGGGGCGGGGTTAGAAGACGGGAGTCAGGGATCGGGGGCCGCGGCCGGAAGGGCTGCCCGGTCCCCGTCCCCTGGCCCCCGTCCCCCCTTTAGTCTATCCCCTTGATGGCCTTGCCCACCCAGTTCTTAGCCACATCGTAGCTGTTGTTGTAGTACTTGGTGAACTCCTCCCGACCCATGATCAGGACGGGCTGGCCGGCCTCCTCGATCTTGGTGGTGTGCTCCGGCGACTTCATCACCTTGATCAGGGCGGCCTCCAACTTCTTCATGATCGGCTCAGGTACCCCCTTCGGGACGGCGAAGCCGCGAGTGGAGGCGGAGAGGATCTCCCCGTAGCCCGCTTCCTTCATAGTGGGCACGTCCGGGAAGAACTTGGTGGTCCGCTGCGTGTCCATCACCGCCAGGGTCTTGATCTTGCCGGCCTTAACCTGGACATAGTTGTCACCCACGGTGCAGAAGGTGACGCCGATGTGGCCACCCAGAAGCGCCGTGGTGGCCGGAGCGGCACCATCGAAGCGAACGGGCCGCAGGTCGATGCCCGTGGCGGCCGCGGTTTGCAGGTAGCCGATCTCATCGTCCTGCAGGATACCTACGATGCCCACCGGGATCTCCTTGGGCCTCTTCTTGGCATCGTCGATCAGGTCCTTCACCGTCTTGTAGGGACTGTCCCCTCGAACCGCGATCTGCGTGGGATCCAGCGCCTGGCTCGCCAGGGGAACGATGTCGTCCTGCTTAAAGGTGGCCTTCCGCTCGGGATCTACCACGACGGCAGGTAGGTGGGGCAGGTTGATCATGCCGATGGTGTAACCATCGGGCTTGGCGTGGGCGAGTTCCGTCCAACCCAACTGCCCACCGGCGCCACCCTTGTTCACGACCTGGACCGGCTGGCCCAACTCCTTCTCCAGCAGAGCAGCCACCACGCGGCCTCCCACGTCGGTGGAGCCACCGGCGGGGAACGGGATTATCACGCTGATGGGCTTGGTGGGGTAGTTGACCTCGGCGGCAGGAGCCGCCGTAGGTGCAGCGGGCGCCGTTGTCGCGGCCGGTTTGGCTGGGGCCGTTGTCGGTGCAGCGGGCGCTGCTGTCGCGGCCGGTTTGGCTGGGGCCGTCGTGGGGGCAGGAGCTGGTGCCGAGGGCGAGCAGGCGACGAGCGGCAGGGTCAACGCGAGTCCTAACGCCAGGGTCGAGATGGCCTTGCGGAGCATGTGATCCTCCTCTTTGCGATATTGGCGCACCGCGCCGGTGGCAGCCCGGTCCCCAGAAATCCTTGCTGCTGCACCACCCCCTCTCAGTAGCACAATCGGAATGGGGGCTACATCGGACCCCGCACCCCATCGGCACTGAAGGGGCATATACGGCTTCCTCGCCGCAGGAATACCGGCCGAGCGACAGAGGCAGGGCCGGACCTGATGTTCGCAGGAGGTTCACTTGGAAAGGCTCGCCGCCACGGGTGAGGCGAACTCACCCTGAGGGATGTTGTGCGGATGGAAAAATCTTCTAGGTGCCTCTAGAAGCGAGTGTAGCATGAGGAGGCTGGACTGTCTATCTGTCGAATGGGCAGGGATGCAACTTGACGCCTTCTGTGGTGGGCGCTACGATCCTATGTGGCAAGGGTATTGCAGATCAAAAGGATTGAATGCGGCCCTACAGGTAAGATGCCTTGATCCCCATCTCCGAAAGCGTCAACATCCGTCGCCCGGCCTGGGTCACAGCGGCACTGGTGTTTGCCTGTGTCCTGGTGTTCCTCTACGAACTGTTGCTGCCCAGCCGGGCCCTGGACCTCTTCATCCAGCGGTGGGGAGCCAGCTCCCAGCTGATACTGGCGGCCCTGGCGGGCAACCCGCGGGTCCCACGAACGGAACTGCTCACCCTGATCACCTCGGAGTTCCTCCACGCCGGCTGGCTGCACCTGCTTTCCAACATGGTCTTCCTCTGGGTGTTCGGTCGGGCCGTGGAGGACCGGCTGGGGCACTTCAAGTACCTGGTGGTATACCTCCTGGGCGGTGCCGCCGCGGGCATCTTCCAGTCGTGGATGGTCGGCCCCAACTCCAACATCGTGATGATCGGCGCCAGCGGATCCATCGCTGCGGTGCTGGGCATCTACCTGGTCTCCTTCCCCACCGCCTGGGTAACGGTGCTGGTGCCCATCTTCTTCTTTTTCTGGGCCTTCGACGTTCCCGCGGTGCTGATCCTGGTCTTCTGGTTCCTCAGCCAATTCTTCACCGGACTCACCTCCATCAGTCAAGTTGCTGCCCCCAGTAACGTCGCCACTTGGGCCCACGTGGCGGGCTTCGTTCTGGGAGCAGTGGTGGGCATAGCCGTGCCTGGAAGCACCAGCGCTACCTCCGGGCGGAGAGAGATGGAGCACCGACCCAACGGACCCGGCCCGGCGGGGTTGATCTCCTCGGTAGGCACCCTCATCGGCCTGGCCCTGGGGCTGCGGGTGCTGCTGGTCTTCCTGCTGGTGCGCCCGGGCCCTGGCCTTCTGGGGCAACTGGCAGGGGTGGTGTACCGCTTCACCGAGCCCCTCGTGAGGCCCGTCGAGCTGTTCGTACCACGGATCACCTTCCTCGGTTTGCCCTTCGACCTGCCGGCGGTAGTGATGATGCTGCTGGTCTATCTCCTCGCCCTGATGCTGATCGAGATGGTTCGACGGGGTACCCGGCGGGGTCAGGGCCGCCCGGGCTACCGGTAGCTCGCACGATCCCTCTAGCAGGGCGAAGCATTCTGCTGCGGCAGAATGCTTCGCCCCTACATGGCAACCTCGTCTGTTACCTCGGCACGAATGTTGCCCCGCTTCGGCCCCAAATGAAGATGAGAGCGAGAATCGGCGTCGACCTGGTACAGGTCTCCAAGATGGCTGAATTGATGGAGGACGAGGCCTTCCTGAGGAGGGTTTTCCACCCCCCGGAACTGCTGGACCGCCGGCCGGAGCGATTGGCCGGAGTCTTCGCCGCCAAAGAGGCCCTGTTCAAGGCCCTCGGCACCACCCGCCTCTGGCTGGAGGCAGAGGTGGTGTGGGATGCCTCGGGCAGGCCCGAGCTGAGGATGGCGGGGGAGGCGGTTCCGGCCGGCCTTTTGTCCCTCGACCTCTCCATCACCCACGAGGGGGAGTACGCCGTGGCGGCCGTGGTCGCATTGCTGAGTGAGGAGAAAACCAATGGAAGTCAGAACCCTATCTGACCTGGTGTCGGAGCTGGCAAACCTGGGGAACCGCAAGCTGTTCGTCAACCGAACGCAGTTCCGCACCTACACGTGGAGCTACCAGCAGGTGAGAAAGGCGGCCAACCGGGTGGCTGCCCTACTCCACGAGAGGGGAGTGACCCAGGGCGAGCGAGCGATCTTCTGGGCACCCAACAGCGCCGAGTGGGCTGTCGCCTTCCTGGGCTGCCTGCTGGGTGGAGTGGTCCCGGTGCCCATCGACCTGCGCTTTCGACCCGACTTCCTTCAGGAGGTCCAGCGCCAGACCAAAGCCCGGCTGCTGTTCACCACCCGACTGAAGCCCGACCCGGGGTTGGGAATACCCGGCCTGCTGTTGGAGGAGTTGGGAGAGACGCTTCAGGATACGCGGCTGGATCAGTTCCAGCCACCCCGAGTCGCCGAGGACGACCTGGCGGAGATCCTCTACACCTCCGGCACCACCGCTCAACCCAAGGGGGTGATGCTAACCCACCGGAACCTGCTCTCCGAGCTGGATGGGATCCAGCCGGTGGTGCCGCCCGAGCCGGAGTACCGATTCCTGTCGGTCCTGCCCCTCAGTCACATCTTCGAGCAGATGGGAGGGCTCCTGCTGCCCATCGCTCGGGGGGCAATGGTGGTGTACATCGGTCCCCCGAGGCCTTCGGCCCTGGCCCAGGCCCTGGAGGAGGAGCACCCCAACGCCATGATGGTGGTGCCTCGCCTCCTGGAGCTGCTCCGCGACCGGACCGTAGCGGAGGTGAAAGGCTATCCCGGCGGACAGCGTATCTTCGGCCTAATGATGAAGCTGGGCCCCCACCTTTCACTACAAGGGCGCCGGCTGCTGTTCTCGCCGGTGCATCGCCGGCTCGGGGGCAGCTTGAAATACCTGGTTTCCGGAGGGGCACCCCTGGCCCCGGAGCTGGAGCGCTTCTGGGAAGCCCTGGGGATGGTGGTACTGCAGGGATACGGGCTCACCGAGACCTCCTCGGCCGCGACCTGCAATCGAATGGGAGAGGAACGCCCCGGGTCGGTGGGAAAACCGCTCCACAACCAGGAGGTGCGGATCGCCCCGGACGGCGAGGTTCTGGTGCGGGGACCAAACGTCACCCCGGGCTACTACCAGAACAGGGACCTCACCAAGGCCTCCT
>JAJZQR010000308.1 GCA_021806765.1 Chloroflexota bacterium
GGGATCCCGTGCGGCGAGTGGTGGGACTGGCCCACGCTGGCTGGAAGGGCACCGTGCTGGGAACCCCCGCGGCCGCCTTGCAGTTGATGGTCGGGAAGTACGGTTCACGCCCCTCGGACGTGCTGGCGGGCATCGGACCCTCTATCGGCCCCTGCTGCTACGAGGTGGGGCCTGAGGTGGTGGCGGCGGCCGAACGGGAGTTCGCCGGAGGCGATGTGCTGCAGCCGGGCCCGCGCGGCAAGATCCACTTCGACCTCTGGGGAGCCAACGCCGAGACGCTGATGCGGGCCGGCGTGCCGGAAGAGAACATCGCCACGGCGGGGATCTGCACCCGCTGCCATCACGATCTCTTCTTCTCTCACCGAGCGGCAGGGGGGCTTACCGGCCGGTTTGGCGTGGTCGCGGGGATTCGGGATGAGTAGCCTGCGAGAGCGGCTGGAAGCGGTGCGCCGCAGGGTGGAGCGGGCGGCCGAGCGCGCTGGCCGGCGCCCGGCTGAGATCCGGGTGGTCGCCGTATCCAAGACCGTGGCGCCGGAAGTGATCGTGGAGGCCTTCCACCTGGGCCAGCGAGAGTTTGGGGAGAACCGGGTCCAGGAGCTTCGGGACAAGCGACGGGCCCTGGCGGAGCAGTCCTCCGTTGAAGGGGCCCGGTGGCACATGATCGGGCACTTGCAGTCCAACAAGGCAAAGCTGGCGGCGGAGTTGTCTGATATAATTCAGTCGGTGGACAGTGTGAAGCTGGCGGCACTGCTGGATGGCCACGCCCGGGAGTTGGGAAAGCGGCTGTCGGTGCTCCTGCAGGTAGACTTCACCTCGCAGCCCCAGCGAAGTGGATTCGTGCCGGAGGAGCTGGAGGCGGTGGCCGGTGAGTTGGTGGCGCTGCCTCACCTGGAGATCCAGGGGTTGATGACTGTGGCCCCCCTGGGTCTTGACCACGATGAGTTGCGGTCCGTTTTCCGAAGGCTGAGCCTGCTCCGGACGCGTCTGGCTGCCGACTATCCTGGAGCGGACTGGCGTCATCTTTCGATGGGCATGAGCGACGACTTCGAGGTGGCCATCGAGGAGGGCTCCACCATCGTGAGAATCGGGCGGGCCATTTTCGGAGAGCGCCCCCACCACTAATGGATGGGATGGCCCCGGGAGGAACCTAGTTTGCTTTTTCTGTATCAGTTCGTCGACATTCTGTTCAACATTCTGATCTTCGCTATCGTGGGACGGGCGTTGCTGTCCTGGTTCAGCGTCGGCCCGAGCAATCCCATCGGACGGGTCCTGTACGAGATCACGGAGCCGATCCTGGGTCCCATGCGCCGGGTGATACCGATGATCGGTATGCTGGACATCTCGCCGATTGTGGCGATCTTGCTGCTAAGCTTTATGCAGAACCTGATCCTGCAGGCGCTGGTGGCGTACTAAGCAGCGCGGACCGGGAATCATGTAGGGGTGAAGCATTCGCCGCGGCGAATGCTTCACCCCTACTGCGTTTTCTGCAACCGTGCGGCGATCTCTGCCAGGGAAGGCAGATCCACCTCCAGCAGCTTCTCCCTGGAGTGCTCGCCCTTAACCAGCGTCACCTGCCGGGGCCGCAGCCCCAGAGCTTCGGCCAGAAACTCCACCAGGCCCCTGTTGGCCTGCCCTTCGACGGCCCGAGCCCGTAGCCGGATTCGCAGGAGGTCGTCTTCCCAGCCCGTGATTTCGTCCCGGGAAGCTCCTGGTTGTACGCGCACCCTGAGAGCTGTCACCCTCGGTTAGATCTCCGCCATAACCTCTCGAGCCGCCGCGATAGTCGCCTCGATGTCTGACTCTTCGTGGGCCAATGAGACGAAGGTGGCCTCGAACTGGGATGGGGCGAAGTAGAAGCCTCGTTCCAGCATGCCTCGGAAGAAGCGACCGTACAGGGCCGTGTCGCTGGTCAGAGCGCTGCTGTAGTCCACGACGGGGCTCGGTGTGAAGAACATGGTGGACATGGACCCGATGCGGGTCTGGAACACGGCCTTGCCGGCCCTTCGGGCCGCCTCTCCCAGCCCCTCTCCCAGGCGAGCGGATAGCCTGTCCAGCTTGTCGTAGACACCCGGCTGCCGGAGGAGCTTCAGGGTCTCGATCCCTGCCGTCATTGCCAGCGGGTTGCCGGAGAGGGTGCCCGCTTGATAGACCGGTCCCGCAGGGGAGACCTTCTCCATGATCGCTTTCGCGCCGCCGTAGGCGCCTACCGGAAGGCCGCCGCCGATGATCTTGCCCATAGTGGTCAGGTCCGGTGTCACGCCGAAGAGGGACTGGGCGCCGTTGTAGCCCACCCGGAAGCCGGTGATCACCTCGTCGAAGACGAGCAGTGCCCCGTGGGACCGGGTTATCCGCCGAAGGGCCTGCAGGTAGCCTTCCTTGGGCGGTATTACCCCCATGTTGCCGGCGACCGGCTCGACGATGACCGCAGCGATCTGATCCGGGTAGCTCCCGAAAGCCTCCTCCACGGCGGCCTCGTCGTTGTAGGGCAAGGAGAGGGTCATCTCCGCGGCGGCCTTCGGTACACCGGGGCTGTCGGGTACCCCCAGGGTGGTGGCTCCGGAGCCTGCTTGCACCAGGAGGCCGTCGGAGTGGCCATGGTAGCATCCGGAGAACTTGATGATCCTATCCCGCCCCGTGTAGGCCCTGGCCAACCGCAGGGCGCTCATGACTGCCTCGGTGCCGGAGCTGACGAACCTGACCATCTCGACCGAAGGCATGGCGTCTATGATCAGCCGGGCCAGTTCGTTCTCCAGGGCGGTGGGTGCCCCGTAGCTGGTGCCCCGCTCCGCCGCAGACTGGAGGGCCCCCACCACCGTCGGGTTGGCGTGACCCAGGATAAGCGGGCCCCAGGATCCCACGTAGTCGACGAAGCTGTTTCCATCCACGTCCACGATGCGGGAGCCGCTGGCGTGGTCGATGAAGAGGGGTTGGCCGCCCACGGCGCGGAAGGCGCGCACCGGGCTATCCACGCCACCGGGTATCAACTCGCGGGCTTCCGCAAATAGTTGCTGTGACTTCTCTGTTCTCATCTTCCTTCCTCAAACCGGTATGGTTCCCTGGAATGGGTTCGACGCCAGGTAAAACGATCTGCAAGGCCGGCTATGCTGGAGCGGCTAAGCCCCCGGTGCCGAGCGCTGCTTGCCCGTGATCCGCTCAACACTCAAGACGATGACGGTGGTGGCGTCGAGGGTGGCGAGGCCGGGGTTGTAGCTACGATCCGGCATCAGTTGGTCGACGTACTTGTGAACGAGGAGGTTAAGGGCTCTCTCCTTCTCCTGCCCGTGGTCGACGATCCGAGCGCGGCCGAAGCAGATGGCGCTCCTGTAGATCTGCGAGGTGCTGCAGGCGTCGGGTCCGGTGGCGATCACCTCGCCGGGCTCATCCACCTCGAAACAGGCCAGGGGGCTGACGGCCAGGTTGTCCAGCAGGTGTCCCGAGGTAGCGCAGTGGAGGAAGATGGTCCGGTTCGCGGCATCGTAGGCGAAGTTCATCGGGACAACGTAGGGCATGCCCTCGGGACCGACGGTGCCCACACGACCGACCTGTGCCTTAGCCAGGCACTCCTCGGTGTCGACGGCACTCATCTCCCTGTCTTTCCTGCGCAACTCTCCTGCGGCCACCGATTTCTCCTTCCATCGGCGTTACCGGCCGCAAGCTGAGGGCCTTTCGGCAATTCTCACAGCATGCTGGCCAGTAGCCCTTTACTTTGTTGCTTAGGCTCCCTATACTTCCGCGTAAGTTTATCACTGTACATGCCGGTAGTGCATCCGGCGTAAACTCCATTACGCTGACAAGGAGGGCAGAAGAGTTGGCAGCGGATGGCATGGTAGGTCAGAAACCCCTCGGCGCGACCCTGGCGAAGGGGCTGGGACCCCTGGAGATGGAGGTGCTGGACGTCATCTGGGAGATGGGCCAGGCAACCTCCCGCGAGATCTTCGAGAAGATGCGTGAACGGAAGCGGTTGGGGCAGTCCACGGTGCTAACGGTGCTCCGGCGGCTGAGTGATCGCGGTATTCTGCATCGAGATGCAGGAGGGGACGTCTACGTCTACTCGCCGGTGATGGAGAGACGGGAGTTAGGTGGCCGGATGATAGACGATGTGGTCGATCGCATCTTCGGTGGCGCGGTCGAGCCGGTCATTACCCACCTGTTGGAGGCAAGGGGTCTGAAGGGGCCGGACCTCGAACGATTGACTGCGTTGCGGGGCCAATTGGAACGACAATAGGGTTAGAAGGGTCCGCCCTCCAGGAGCGTTACGCTCCTGGAGGGATCGGCGATTCGTAGATCTGGGTCTTCGTGAGTCTTCCCTGCCAGTCGGGTGATAACCCCGGAGTAGCTCCAGCCTTCCTCTCCCTTTCCTCCCACCTCCTCTGACTCTCTATCAACAAACCTTGAGGTTACTCATGCCCCTGACTGAGCAGAGCGCCCTGCCCTACGCCATTCTCAGATCAGTGCCGCCTGATGGTCAAGGTGTTGGTCGCTGTATCGCAGGCTGTGGGTGTAGTAGCGGAAGTAGGTATGCATCTTGCCGCTTTCGCCGTGTCCGTCCAATCGGGTGACCATGGGGCGCGAAAGTCCTTCAGTGTGAAGGATGAGGCTGACGGGCCGGTTCCCTTCCCTTCAGGGCAGGGGCTACTTCTGCCCCATTCCCTGGGAAGCCTGGTTGGGCCGGTTCGGGTAGATGTGCCGGAATCTAGAGAGAAGACAGGGAGTGAGCAATGAAACTGCGTGACATCATGACTACCGACTTCTGCTGCTCGAACCCCGGGGACTCCTTGAGCAAGGTGGCCTCCGAGATGAAGCGGCACAACGTGGGCGTGATGCCTGTCTGCCAGAACGGCAACCTGGTGGGGATGATCACCGACCGGGACATCGTGATCCAGTGCGTCGCGGCGGCTACCGATCCGAAAAACTGCAAGGTCAGTGACTTCATGACCAAGGAACTGGTGCAGGCCAGCCCGGATATGGACATCGCCGATGCCGCCCGCCTGATGGGCGACGAGCAGGTGCACCGGCTGCCGGTGGTGGAGAACGGTCGCCTGATAGGGATCGTCTCCTTGGGAGACCTGGCCATACACAGCAAAGATGACAAGCTCGTGGCCGATTTGCTTCGGCAGATCTCCATGCCTGTGCGATCCGTGAAGCTGGAGGCCGTGGCCGCGTAGCCTCGTAAGAGGGTTTGCGCTGTCTGGCGATGCCCCGGAGATCGGAGTTGGTACCTTTGGAAGAGAAACGGACGACAACCTCGCCGGTCGACGTAGCCGAGGCCATAGCGGGCGCTCCCTTTCCCTGTTCTAAGGATGAACTCCTGGAGCACGCTCGCAAGGTTGGGGCTTCGGAGGAGGCCCTGGAAACGCTGCTGTTCCTCCCGGAGGGAACTTATCAGAGCCCCTCGGACGTCATGAGGTGGGTTCAGGGGTAAGTATCGGCGAAGGCTGTCGGGAGGCAGCCTTCGCCGATACTATCTTCATCATCGGGGCGAACTGGCCACTTGGGCGGCCCCGGTCGGGCGGCAGTGGGGTTCCGCCGGCCGACCCGTCTGGTGGCGTGTGACGGCTGAACTGGGCGTACTAGAGATCAAGCCTGTAGCCGCAGGCTTTACGCCTGCGCGGTCCACGCGGTGAAGCCGCGCTCTGCCGAACATGGTTACGCGCACCCGTGAAGGGTGCGGCTACAAGCCGACGAATAATCCGGGCCAAGTCGGTCGTCAGTGGTGGGGCGAGTGGGTCTTCTCCTCCGCTCGGGATTCGGCACGGCTCTCTTTGCCCCGCACGGTGGGGCCGGTTTCCTGAACCATGAGCGCGTCCCTTCCGTAGCGGACTCGCTCGTCTGCAGGCAGACTCTTCCTGTTGCCCGTTAGTTCGGACATGAAGCCAGTGCTCAGTTGGTAGCCGATGATGGAGAAGTTATCGGGATCGACCTCTACCTCAGCCACAGTCCCTATTATTTCCCCTTTGTCGGTCAGAGCCTTCGTTCCCTTCAGCTTAGTCAGGTAGATCTCGCCGTCGCCTCGAACGGGATGCTCTCCTCGAAGTACTTCGGCGTCCGTGATGGTAACGGCGTCCCTGCCGATAGAGTGAATGTTCTTCACGGAGACGACCTTGTCGGCCCCTCCCCCTGTGGGCCTGATGGAGAGTGCCACCACTCGCCGCCGGTTGGGGTCCAGCACCAGGTCGCGGACCGTGCCCTCCTTGGTGGCCTCGGCGATGCTGACCACCGCTATTCCACGCAATCGTGAGGCCTTCATTTGTTGGCTCCTCTCGCTTAGTGTTGATCAAGCCGAACCAAGGTGGTCCGGTCGTGGGGCGAAAGCACTTCGCGTGCCGCACATTTGGGGACGGGGGACACCCGGCCGGCTTACCGGACTCGGGACGGTCGCAATGATGCGCTCAGTAGGGATGGTTCACGAGGGCGGGTAGATAGAGTTACAGTCTATTGCCAACGTCACCCCCAGCCTCTCCTTCGTCACCCCCGCGAAGGCGGGGGTCCAGGCATCC
>JAJZQR010000309.1 GCA_021806765.1 Chloroflexota bacterium
CTGACACCCGAGGGCGCGGCGTCGCTGGTGGTCGAGCACCTGATCAATCGCACTCGTGCTCGAAAAAGCCGGATGAAGCGTTCTCCCCAGCATCCAAACACATCCTAATGTGACATTGCCAAGTTAGCAGCGAACGTCTGGCAGCCAACGTTGTGGGGCAGAAACGGGACTAATGGCTAAGAAGGAACGCAAGGTAATCGGGCCGCTGGAGTTGACGGACATGGCCTACGGCGGGGAGGCCGTGGGGCGCCACGAGGGGATGGTGATCTTCGCCTACCTCGGTGCCGCGGGTGACGTCGCTACCGTCGACGTCACCATCACCAAGAAGAGCTTCGCCCGAGGCACCATCGTCGACCTGGTAGAGCCCTCAGATCTGCGGACTGCCCCGCCCTGCCCCTACTTCGGCAACTGCGGCGGCTGCCAGTGGCAGCACATCCGCTACCAGGAGCAGCTCAACTTCAAGACACACCTGGTGGCCGAGGCCTTCGAGCGGATCGGCCACCTCCCCACCGAGGTCCGGCCCACCCTCGGCATGGAAGACCCCTGGCACTACCGCAACACCATGGAGTTCGGCTTCACCTTCGAGAGTGAGCCGGGCCTTCGCCGGCTGCGGGGGCACCGGATCGTGCCGATCGAGGAGTGCATCATCTCCCGCCGGGAGATCAACGAGGTTCTCGATCTCCTGTGGCAGTGCTTCGTTCGGGACAAGATGGCCGAGATCCTTCCCCACAACGCCTTCATTCGGGTGGGGGACGGGCCCGGACCTCAGGCCGTGGTGGGCCTCTTCGGCCACGGCGACTGGCCCGAGATCGCCGACCGCATGGTGCGGGAGCGGCCCGACCTGATCGCAGGGGTAGTCCAGCGGAAGGGGAGGGGCTCCGAGAAGGGGCGGACCCTCTTCGGCCGGGACTACACCGAGCACGAGCTGCTGGGCAAGCGCTACCGGGCCGGCGTCGCCTCCTTCTTCCAGGTGAACCGGACCCAGGTCGAGGTGCTGATCCAGACGGCCCTGGGGTGGCTCGACCCCCAACCCGGGCAGACGATCCTGGACGCCTACTCCGGCGTCGGCACCTTCTCGCTACAGCTGGGCGAGAAAGTCGCCAGAATCGTGGCCGTGGAGGCCGGTCCATCGGCCAACGGGGATGCTAGAATAAACGGTGCCGGGTTGGCCAACCTGGAGCTGGTGGAGGGGAACTTCGGCGAGCTGCCGCTGCCGGTGGACCGGGTCGATGGCGTCGTCATCGATCCCCCCCGGGGAGGCATCGCCCCCGAGGGGATGGCGGGACTCTTGAGCCTATCGCCCCAGCGGATCGTCTACGTCTCGTGCGATCCCACCACCCTGGCCCGGGACGCCGCCCTGCTGGTGGGTGCCGGCTACCGGCTGGAGCGGGTCCAGCCCATCGACCTCTTCCCGCAAACCTACCACGTGGAGACGGTGGCCCTTTTTCTGCGCTGACGGACTTGGGTTACTCCACGTGGGCATATTCCGTGATATGATACTCATGGAACGCAGAGTATGAATGGAGAGGGCCGATGGCGAAAGCGGCCACGAAGAAGGCCCAGGTGGTCCTAAGCGACGAGCAGTACGAGCTCCTGGATTCGTACGCTCGGGAGCAGGGAAAGACGGTGAGTTCGCTGCTGCGAGAGAGCCTGGAGCGCACTCTCATCGCGGCGCTGCAACGCCGGCGTCGCGAGGCGGCCTTGAGGAGGTTCACAGGGCAGCAGCTTCCCACTGCCGATTGGGATGTCATCGAGCGCGAGCTGCAGGAGCGTTGGGCCGGCCATGATTACCAGTGAGCTGGTGATGCTCGACAGCAACGTCCCGATGTACGCTGCCGGGCAGGAGCATCCCTATAGGAGCCCCTGCCAGAGGGTGCTGGAGCGGATAGTGGCAGGAGAGCTGGAGGCTGTGACCAACGTCGAGGTCCACCAGGAAATCCTCCATCGATACATCGCCATCGGTCTGGCCGCGAAGGGGCGCGAGGTCAGCCAGGATTTCCAGCATCTGGTGCCCCGGGTTCTTCCTGTGACTCTTGAGGAGATCGAACTAGCCAGGGAGCTTTCTGCCAGGTACCCCGAATTGCCTGGTCGAGATCTGGTTCATCTGGCGGTGATGCTCAACCACGGTATAGAGATCGTGGTCAGCGCGGATCGACATTTCGATCGATTCTCGGAGATTCGTCGTCTCGATCCCACGGGGACGGTATGAGTCGCTAGGAGTTTGGGGGTTTGACCCTTCTACGCACCTCCTGTGGCTATCTGCGGCCTGCTCAGACAGTGTGGCCCTTTTTCTGCGCTATGTAAGTGGTGGTTGTCTCGGCCAATCCGAGGCTTCGACTGCAACAGCTCTACTTTGAAACCAGTCCCTTAGCCTGCTGGGTCTGGTCGTTCTGGAAGCCCCGGTGCTGATCACATTGGCCCGGAAACATGAGACGGTCCCTATGCCACAGCTTGCCGAACCTGCCTCGTCACGTGGAGTCAAACAAGTCTGATTTCGCGCCATGCCCGGCGCTGAAGACGGTGGAATAGTCAGTGGGAAAGCCTTACGCGTCGGAACTTGCTTCTTTGCCAGAGACGTATGCCTGGGCTATGCAGGTAGATGTTGATGCTCTCGCTCGTGCCCTATCTGCAGCGGCCTCGTTGCCGCTTATCGCCGTAGGATCCGGCGGGTCCCTGACTGCAGCACACCTTGCCTCGTGGCTGCATCAGAGGTATGCGGGTGCCGTGGCGAGGGCTTCTACACCGTTTGATGCAGTATCCACGCTATCGACACCTACAAACGCTGCAGTGCTGTTCCTGAGTGCCCGGGGGCGCAACGGTGATATTCTCGGTGCCTTTGGGCGCACGATTGCGCGAGAACCACAGCGAATCATCGTCGTGTGTTTGAGCCCGCAGAGCCCCTTGTCGAAGCTGGCTCAGATGTATCGTTACGTAGACCTCATCGATCTCAGCTTCCCCTCTCGGAGGGACGGCTTCTTGGCCACCAACTCCCTGGTTGCTTTCTCTGTGTTGCTGGCACGTGCCTACATGCGGACCTCATCTAATGAGGGGGATCTTCCCTCCGATATTCGCGATCTGCTTCACCCGAACCGAAGCGTTACTGAGTTTGCAGACGGGTTGCGGGCGAGCTGCCTTCCTCTTTGGACGCGGGAAACGCTTGTTGTGTTGCATGGTGCTGTGACAAGTGCTGCGGCGATAGATCTGGAGTCCAAGTTCACCGAGGCAGCCCTTGGTCCAGTCCAGACTGCCGACTACCGCAATTTCGCGCACGGACGCCACCACTGGCTTGCGAAGCGTGGCGACTCTACAGCGGTTCTCGCTTTCGTTACCAAAGAGGATCGGTGCATAGCTGACAGAACTCTAGCGCTGATTCCATCCGATATCCCTATTTGCAAGATAGAGCTACCGTTTGATGGAGTACCGACTGCGCTAGCCGCACTTGTCAGTGCACTGCATGTCGTCGGCTTGGCTGGCGAGGCGCGTGGCATCGATCCGGGGCGACCGGGCGTTCCAGCCTTCGGGAGGAAGATCTATCATCTCAGAGCGGGACCGAAGCCGCCTTCTTGTGTCCAGGTCTCCTCACCCTTGGAGGGCATAGCGATTGTACGTAAGACGCGGCTCAGTATAGATGCGCTCTTGAAGCAAGGTCAGCTGCAGTTCTGGAGAGATGCTTTCAAGGCCTTCGTCCAAAGGTTAGAAGCGACGACTTTTCGCGCGGTCGTCTTTGACTACGATGGGACTCTCTGCGGTACGCACGATCGTTTTCACGGGCCCAGCGATGAGATCATTCAACGGCTGCTCGGACTTCTGGCGGCCGGGGTCGTGGTCGGTATTGCTACCGGCCGTGGAAAATCGGTTAGGGAGCATCTCCGACGCAAGATCAACAGGAGCCTGTGGCAGCAGGTGGTTGTTGGCTACTACAATGGGTCAGAGATCGGCTCTCTGGTGGAGGACTCGTGCCCTGAGCGCGTGGAAACGCCTTGTGATGATCTGCTTCTCATAGCAGACCTGCTGAGGTCTGACGCCAGGCTCAACGGCATCTCGAAGTGCACATATCGCCGTACGCAGATCACAGTTGAACCTGTAGTGCCGACAGCCGACGCCTCGGTTTGGGAGACCATACAGCACATTGTTCATGTGCAGGATTCGTGGGGCATCAAAGTCCTGCGATCAGGCCACTCCATAGATATTCTTGCTCCCAATGTCTCAAAGCGCGCCCTAGTGACCTGGATAGAGAAGTCCGTCGAGTCAAACCAAGCTGCGGACGTATTGTGTATTGGGGATCGCGGGAGGTGGCCAGGGAACGACTTTGAGTTCTTGACGGGACCCTATTCTCTCAGTGTTGATGAGGTGTCACCTGACCCATCCACCTGCTGGAATCTAGCCTTCCCAGGGTGTCGAGGAGTGCAGGCTACGACAGAGTACTTCGATCACTTGGAAGAGTGTCCGGCAGGCAGGGTACGCTTTCGGCTTAGTAGAGAGAAGGGCGCATGAGTTTCCTCGCTATTCGCGAGACAGATCTCTCAAGTGGAGACGCAGCCAGCGGTTACAGTATCTACTTCTCTCCGCCTTCTGCTTCAGCGGCTTATCCCACCGTGTGGCTCGACCTGCACATTGGTGGCGACTACTACCAGGTGTGCGAAGACGATCACACCCGAAGGGAATTCGGGCCGCCGGACCATAGCGGCAAACCCTGGGTTCGGATTGGTCCACGGCGGGGAGTCAGACTCTATACTGAGGAGCGGATCGGCCTGGATTGCAGGCACACGGCTGTTGTCACCAACGTTGCTGGGAGGGCGAAGCACGGCTTGATCGTGGCGCCCGGCAAGATTGATCCCGGCTTCAATCAGAATCGGCTTGTCCTCGTCGTGTTCAATCAGTCCAGTCGACATTGTACCCTCCACGTTGGCGACAAGATAGCCAGCATCGCTTTTGCGGAGACCACCGAAGTGTGTGCGCCCACACCATCGAGGGGCCATGCAAATGGATTCCTGACGGATTTCGAGAACAGTGCTCCACGTAGGTTCTGGAATTGGGCGGTGTCCCGCGACTATCAGCGTCTCGGTTTTGAGGTATTGAAGCTGACAATCGCTGCGGGTTTGGCGCTTTTGGCTGCCTGGCTCGGAGGCTTCCTGGGGATACCCAAGCCATGAGAGATGCATTGGCCGAGCGGCTTCTGGCGAAGGTCATGAGTTGGTCGCCGGAGGACATAGCACGAGAGCGCCCAGCCCTCCAGGCAATGGCTTCGTACAAGTATGATGAGTACCGGCAGTTCTCCCCTGGGATGAGATACGTGGAAAGCCTTGCCCTGTGGCTCAGCCAATTCAGGTCGGCGGAGGAGAGGGCGACAGCATACGAGTTTTCCAAACGGCGGCTGGTGTTCTGCTCCTCGGCGGAAATGTACCACCTTGTGAGCATCGCCTATCCTGACCATATTAGGCCCCTGCTCCTGCGGAAGGTGGCCATCGATATGGGCCTCAATGAACGGCATGTCTCCAGGGTTGCGTCGAGTGTAGCGTTTAGGGTGCGACAGAGGCAGTGCCTGTTCCTCGGCTTGAGTGACGGAGCTCGTATCGATGCGTTCCGGAGGTACAACCAAGGCAGCCTGAGTCACGAGCAGATTTGGCAGACCTACGAGGTGTCGGATGAGGGTGCCAAGAGTCTGCTGAAGGAGCTGCGCGGGGATGTAACAGCACTGTTCGAGGGAGACCCGCCGGAAGATGCGCTGAAGTTCCGTACGGTAGTCCTTCTTGATGATTTCTCCGGGAGCGGGGTCAGCTACCTGCGTGGAGGAGAGAATGGAGAGTTCAAAGGCAAGATAGCCAAGTTCAAGCATGCTGTTGCTACCGACGGAAGCGCTGTGTCGAAGCTAGTGGATATCAAGGGCGCCGAGATCCTGGTTGTCCTCTATATGGCAACAGAGCAGGCACGATCGTGGCTGGAGACTATGTCGCGTCAGCTATGGGAACCTCACGGAGCTGAAGCACATGTCGTTGTCGTGTACCCACTAGGCCGTGACATCTGCATCAAGCGGGACGACGGCAGTGCCATTTGCCAACTCGTTGACGCCTACTACGATCCCAGCCTGTATGACGAACATCTGCGTCAGGGAGGGACACTGGATGCGAAGTACGGTTTCGCGGACTGCGGTCTGCCGCTGGTCCTGAGCCACAACACTCCCAACAACTCCATCTCGCTTCTTTGGTCCTATGAGGGTAGAAAGGTCCGGGGCCTGTTCCCGCGAGTTCAGCGTCATAAGGGGACCGATGAGGGAGCCTCGTAACCCGTTTCACCTGCGCGCTTCGGAGAATATTGAGTCCGATGCTACGCTCCTAAGGCTCTACACTCCGCTAATGCTGGATGGTCGTGCCATGGAGCATCCCTGGGATAGGGTTCAGATCATTCGTAGTGCACCTGGCGGGGGCAAGACATCGCTCATGCGCCTCTTCACTCCTAATGTACTGCTCACGCTTCATGCTTATCAGGCGAGCGA
>JAJZQR010000310.1 GCA_021806765.1 Chloroflexota bacterium
GGTATCTCTGTTGAACCCGCGCCGCCGGCCTCCAATGCCCGAGGACATGAGCAAGGAACGGAGGCGGCTGCTGGCTCGCTTCGGTGCCGAACTGGTGCTCACCCCGGCCATCGAAGGGATGTCGGGTGCCAACGTCTTCGCGGACCTCCAGGTGGCGCGGGAGTTGGGGGAGGGGAAGCGGGTAGTCACCCTCCTGCCGGACACCGGCGAGCGGTACCTGAGCGTCCCCAACCTGTAGGAGCTACCCACGCCCCTCGCGGGGCGCCGTCGAAGATGGAAACGGCGTCCCGGAGGATTGCGCCGATGTAGGGCGGGGGTTTATCCCCCGCCCTACGCCGTCGCCAGCATCCCTCTGAAGAAAGGCATAGCCATGCAAGAGATCCAGATCGACCGGGAGCTAGACATCCGGGGCGAGGTGTGCCCTACACCTTCGTCTGGTCCAAGCTCGCCCTGGAGGAGATGGAGGCCGGCCAGACGCTGTGGATCCTCGTCGATCACCTGCCGGCCACGACCAACGTCCCCCGTAGCCTCCGAGCAGAGGGCCACCGGGTTCTCCGCGTGGCGCAGCTCAACCAGACGGACTGGGAGATAGTGGTACAGAAGCAATAGCCGTGGGTGCTCTACAGGCACCGTCTCGGTCTGGCCGTTGTTGACGGTGATGCCGAAGCCGATCTGAAAGCCCGACTTGAGGGTGGTGGGCCCCAACTTCTTGTTGAAGGAGAAGATCTCTCCGGGCGCCACCACCACACCGCCCTGTCCACTCGGCGTCCATCCTGGCCCGGCCGGAGCACCTTCAGGTTGCCTCCATTCCAGTCCAGTCGGGCGTTCAGCTTCGGCTGATCGACCTTGCCGGCAATCCGTTCCACCAACTGCCCGAGGGGTTCATCCCTCAGCGAGACGATGGGCACTGGCGGCTCTGCCCCCTGATCCAGGGACAGCACTGCCTCGATCTCCTTGGGGCTGAGACTCCAGCGGCGTCCTTCATATTCGAGGGTCACAGGCGCGGAGAGCATCCTCGCCACCAGCGCCCGGTTCGACCCACGCCGTAGGCCGCCTCCGTCGCCGCCGCGACATCAAAGGATGCTCCCAGGCCGGCCATGCTGGATATCCACTCCATACCGGCAGCTCGGAGGACCAAGGTGCGGTTTGCCTTTTCGTAGTACAGCGGCTGCAGAACGGCGATGGTCTCTTCCTTCGACATCCCCCCCACCGGCACACCCCCAACCTGCACCCCTCGGAACAGAGTATCGGTATAGGCCAGTCGATAGCTAAAGACGAGCCCTCCGGCCAGCAGCGCGAGACCCGCCACCAGGAGGAGAGCGATCAGCAGCGGCCGGAACCGGCCGGCCCAGCCCAAAGGCGTGAGGGCTTCCGATCGGCCGGACGCCCGGCGTATCTGAGAGGCTCTGTCCATCAGCAGCCTTTTCTGTCCCCGAGGGTTGGCAAGTCACGAGCTGTTACGAGGGAGCCCATTGCCCGTGCATCGCCCACAGCATGATCCCGAATAGCACCGCCATCAATACCCAACAGGCGCTGCGCGGAAGCCGGTCAATCATTACGAGATCACTCCTCCCACGGTTATCTGCCGCAATCGACTTCCCGAAGCTGTCTCTTGCTCAGGTAAATCAACAGCCCGAGGGACGCCAGGCCGCCGACCAGGGACACTACCTGCGCCTCCTGCAGGCCGGCCAGCCACAGCACCTCCTGCCGCACCAGGGTCACGGTGAACTTCAAAGTCGAGTAGAGCGTCAGGTACATGAGGAAG
Organism: Chloroflexota bacterium; assembly: GCA_021806765.1. Next base: position 1,766 of record JAJZQR010000310.1, read on the forward strand.
AGTGCTCCCTCTGTCTTCAGCCGTTTCCGAAGCCCCCACAGCATGGCGAAGATCAGGATGTCTCCTATCAGCTCATAGGCAGGCGTTGGATGGTAAGCCACTCCCAGGCTGGGGGCCATGGCCTCCGGGTTGAGGTAGACGACACCCCAGGGGAGACTGGTAGGGGCCCCCAGGGCATCGCCCTGGATGAGACAACCTATCCTTCCGATGGCCTGGCCCAGCACTATCCCCGGCGCCGCCAGGTCGGCCATCCGGCCTATGGAAAGCCCATGGCGTCGGGCGTACAGGGCTCCGGCCGCCACACCCCCCAGGATCGCACCGTAGATGGCCAGCCCGCCGTTCTGAATGGCGAAAATGGCGCTGGGCTGAGCCAGGTACTCGGGCCATCGGTCGATGACGTGCAGTAGCCTGGCTCCGACAAAACCTCCCAGGACCGCCCACGCCCCGAGACCGTAAACGTCGTCCTCGGCCACACCCTTTCGCCGGGCCTCCCTGAGGGCGACGACAAAAGCGGCCACGATGGCCAGGTTGATGAAGAGGCCGTACCATCGCAGGGAGTAGTGGCCCAGCCGCGCTATCGTCGGATCGATGTCAATGAATATGGGACCCACCATTGCCTCCTGACTGTTTGTGCTCCTGGTTATCCTGCCCGACGGCTCGGCGCCGGTCGTCCTCCCCTCTTCCCCGCTCCCCGCCGTCGGACCCGCCCGCATGGAGTCACAGGGTCGGGGCGCGCACGATTTGCCCCATCAGCGCCACCTCTCGTGGCTCCTCAACGACCAGCCTCCCCTGGTACATGCCGAGGGCACAGGTGAAGAGGAAATCGCCGGCTTTGGTCGGGATGAAGCCCACCGCGGTGATGGCAAATGGGGGTAGCCACCGCTCCTGCGATAACCACGAGCATATCACCCGTTCCGAGCAGCTCTCGCTCTCCTGGCGGTCGAAGAGCAGACGGACAGGCATCCCTCGCCTTACCACCACCGTGCTCGGCTGATAGTGGCCCTTCACCAGGATCACTGCTTCCTGGACGCCATCGGGCCCGATCGAGGCCCTCCTTCCAGGTTGCCGACGGAGAAACAGCCACATCACACCCCCTATGCAGGCAACGAACAGAGCCAGCACTATCAGCGTCACCATCGATTCCAGCATTCGCAGACTCTTTAACCAGTCCATGGAGTTGAGCGAAGAGCACAGGACTATCGGCAGTATCAGTGTAGGGGGAGATCCTTAAGGGATGCTGAGCGCAGAGCGGGAGAGAGCTTAGAGTTCCGGTGAGAAGGGAAACGGGGCCGCGAAGGCCAGCCCACTTCCTTCGCGGCCCCGCCAGGAGGGAGGGTGTGAAATCGTGTTGCCCAAGCATGATGCTAGCAGGTAGGGATTAAGGAAAGGTGAGGCTCGGCTGAGGGCTGCATTAGTGCGTCGTTCCTTAAATGCGATACTGTAGGGCGGGGTCTTGTGCCCCGCCGCCCGGTGCCAGATGTGCGGCCAGCGGCGGGGGATAAACCCCCGCCCTACTTAGGGAACGACGCAATTAGTGGTGCGTCCGGCAAGTTCACTACAACTGTCATGCTGAGCGTAGCGAAGCATCTCTCCTCCGACTGGAGATCCTTCGCTGGCGCTCAGGATGACAACTGAATGCGCTGCCGACTTGCCGGACGGACCAATTAGCTTTTCGGGTCTCCTACTGCCCGGCCTCGAGACTGGCGCGGAGGCGGCTAGCGGGCCAGGGGCAGGGTGAAGGAGAAGGTGGAGCCCTGGCCGGCACCCGGGCTCTCCGCCCAGATCCGGCCGCCCATGGCCTCCACCAGGGCTTGGGCTATGGTGAGCCCGATGCCGGAGCCGCCGGCCGCCCGGGTTCGGGCCTTGTCGGTCCGGTAGAACCGCTCGAACAGGTGGGGTAGGTTCTCGGCAGCCACCCCGATGCCGGTGTCCATCACTCGGAAGACCACCTCGCCATCCCGGTGCTCCACCGAGACGTCCACTCGACCCCCGGCAGGGGTGTACCTGAGTGCGTTGCCAAGGAGATTGCTGAGCACCTGCACGGCCCGGTCCTCGTCGGCGAGCACCCGTGGCTGCCTGGAGTCCGCGACTGTGGCAAGGGTCAACCCTTTGGCGGCGAACCCAGGGCCAAGTCGCGCCACCACGAGATTCACCAGACGATCCGGCGCGATCGATTTGGGGTTGATCGACACCTGGCGGGCCTCGGCCCGGGAGAGCTCCTGCAGGTCCTCGACCAGACGCCGGAGCCGGACAGTCTCGCCGAGAAGAAAGGCCCACGTATCCTCGGAAGGCTCGACGACCCCGTCGGTCAGCCCCTCCACGTAACCCTGAAGGTTGGCTATGGGCGTTCGCAGCTCGTGGGCGACGTCCCCGATCAGCTCCCGCCGGCGTCGCTCCACCTCCTCCAGGGCGCCCGCCATCTCGTTGAAACTGGCAGCTAGATCGCCAAGTTCGTCGGGGTCCCCAACCTGTACCCTCTCAGCGTAGCGCCCAGAAGCGATCCGCCGAGAAGCGGTGGCCATGCTCCGGACCGGCCGGGCGATCCGGCCCGAGACGACGACGCTCACTACGATTGCCGTCATCGCCGCCGCGCTGGCCGCCCAGACGAGCGACACGGCTACAGCCTGGCGAAAAGCCTGGGCTGTCAAATCTCGCATGGCCGAGGCCGCTTCCTCGGTCATCACGTGGCCCAGGGCCCGCATCTGCGGCCCCATCGCCTCCGTCATCAACCGGTCGAAGAGGCTCGGGGCGGCCAGCCCCATCGCCAGGAGCAGGGTCACCACCCCCACCACGATGACCAGCAGGTGGGCCGCCAGCAGCTTCGACCGGAGGCTGGTTCGAACTCCACGCAGCATGGGCTCACTCCTTGGGGGGTGCAAAGCGGTAGCCGACGCCCCGCACCGTCTGGACGTAGCGGGGATTGGATGGGTCGACCTCCAGCTTCTTGCGGAGGTTTCCCACGTGGACGTCGACCACGTGGTCGTCGTAGTACTCGTCGCCCCAGACCTGCTTCAGCAGTTGGGAGCGGGTGAAGACCTGCCCGGGACGGGCGGCCATGGTGGCCAGCAGGGCAAACTCGCGAGCAGTCAGCTCTATCACTTCGCCCCGTCGCCTGACCTCGTGGCGGGCGGGATCGATGGCCAACTCGCCAAAACGCAGCGGTGGAGGAGCTTCCTGGGCTGCCTCCGCTCCCGTACGCGGCCGACGCAGCATCGCCTTGACGCGGGCCACCAGCTCCCGGGGGGAGAAGGGCTTGGTCAGGTAGTCGTCGGCGCCCACCGAAAGACCGACGATCTTGTCGATCTCCTCCGACCTGGCTGTGAGCATCAGCACGTAGGCATCGGAAAACTGGCGCAGCCGCCGGCACACCTCGATCCCATCGATGCCGGGAAGCATGACGTCGAGCACCACCAGGTCGGGCTGCCTCGAGCGCGCCAGCTCCAGAGATGCGAGACCGTCGAGAGACGTCAGCACCTCGAAGCTCTCCCGCCGGAGATATCCCTCCACCAGCTCGACCAGCTTCTCCTCGTCGTCCACGACCAGCACCGTCGTCAAGTCAGCGCCACCCCTCTCCTTGCTGCCTTTCGATCAAGTCGCAATCACCGCCGAAGTCCCGGCGTTTCTCGTTGCCTACCATAATTGTACCGAATTATACCGCCATTGTGGTCGGGCCACCTCAGGAGGGCCACCCACCGCCCAGGACACCGGGGCCCGTGAACAGCAGCGCCAGTACCACGGCCAGCAGGAGCAGCAAGCTCCAACCCCATGGGGTACCCATCATGCCGGCCATGCCGCCCATCATGCCGCCGGTCATGCCGCCCCCCGCCAGGAACAGGTCCGCTGCAAGGAAGACGAGGACGAGGATCGCCACCGTCAACAGAAGGCCACCGGGGTCGCTGCCGTAGAGCATCATGGTCCGCCCCCGCCGCTCCGTCAGTCGTTCACTCGCCCGCTACTGGGCCAGGTCCTTGCTGGCTTGCTGATACTCAGCCGCGGTGATCTCGCCACTGGCATACCGACGCTTCAGGATGTCCAGGGCCGTATCGTGCACCGTTTCCTGCCGGCCCGGGAACAGTCGCATCGCCCCCCACACCACCAGGAAGACGACGCCAACCCAGAACAGCAGCTCCACAATCATCCACAGCCAGCCGAAACCGCCTATGAGGCCCCAGCCCCAACCGCCGTATCCCATCATTTCTGCCACCTCCTCGGGGTCAGTCCCCCTTCGTGCTGATAGGAGTGTGGCAGGTCAATGTGAAGCTGAGGTGTTCGGGAGATCAAGATTCGATCAAGACCGACAGGGGGCTGCTTCACTCCACAATCAGCTTGCCCCGGAGCATCCCCATCTGGCAGGCGAAGTCGTACTCGCCGGGCTTGTCCGGCGTAAGCTCGATGACGACGGGCTGGCCCGGGGGCAACGTGGCGCTCTTGCCGAAATCGCCGAACACCACCATCTCCGAGCAGGGCGAGGTCTCCTGGCGGGTGAAGCGCAACCTCACCGGCTTTCCCGCCTTCACCACGATCACGTCCGGGGTGTATCCCGCCTTCACGACGATGTCCGCCTCCTGCACCCCAGCCGCCTCCGCGGCCTGAACGGCCCCCTTCTCCGAGAGCTAGAAGAACCAGGCGATCGGTGGTTTCCAGCCCCGCAGCCGGTTGGCGTTGGTCACCACCGTCACGGAGCTCATCGCCATGGCCGCACCCGCGATCATGG